>CAYQPE010000006.1:0-34943 GCA_964419445.1 uncultured bacterium | reverse complement strand
TTTAAAGTAGAATTTAAGGAATTACAAAAATCAATTACATGGGATGCATGATGTCCTACAATAAATGTAATTTCTGTTATTCCAGCACCAATAATATTATCTAAAATATGTGCTAATACTGGCTTACCTGCAACGGGAAGTAAACATTTTTGTGTATGCAGTGAATGGGGTTCTAATCGAGTTCCATGCCCGGCAACGGGAATTATTGCTTTCAATTAATGACTAACCTTTTTATCGTGATATTTTTTAATTTGTACACTGAGTTTATCAACGGCACTAGCTAAAGATTTTTCAAATTTAGATGAATTATCATGAGATACAAACTCATGACCTTTTCCATGTGCAATTATTTCTACAGACTCCTCTGCACCATTTTCTTCTTTTGTAAGTACAACATTACAACGTGTAAGCTCTACATGGTATTTTTCAACTTTACTTACTTTTTCTTCTACTAATTCTTTCAGTATATCTGAAGGGGTAAAATGTCTTGCAGTTATTTCAATATTCATATTTTCTCCTATACATTTACAAGTTTGGGGCCAGATTTTTCTAAATACAGCACATTATTGCCGTATGTTTTAAAATTATCAATAAATTGTTCAGCCAATTTTATGGCATTGTTATCATATTCTACTTTATCTTCCCAAGATTCTCGTGGATTTAATACATGGCTATCAACACCCTCTAATGATGCTGGAATTGAAAGTCCAAATACTGGATCAGTTTCAAATTCAGAATGTACGATGGATCCATTTAAAATTGCAGTTATCATAGCACGTGTATTTTTAATACTAATTCGCTTTGCGCCAGATTGTGCTGAACCACCATTCCATCCTGTATTTACCAAATAAACTTTTACATCATGCTCTTCAATTTTATCTTTAAGTAATTCTGCATATCTCAAAGGATGCAATGTTAAAAATGGACCACCATAACATGGAGAAAAAGTGGCGGTGGGTTCAGTTACTCCTCGTTCAGTCCCAGCTACTTTTGCTGTATATCCACTAATAAAATGGTACATAGCCTGTTCAGTGGTAAGTTTTGATACTGGAGGTAAAATTCCATAAGCATCACAGGTTAAGAAAATAATTGTTCGTGGATGTCCAGATATACTGTCTTTTCCTTGTGCAAACAAAGAGTTCTCAATATGTTCAAGAGGATATGATACTCGTGTATTTTCTGTTTTTGTCGAATCAGTAAAATCTATATTTCTATTTTTATCATAAACTACATTTTCTAACATGGCACCATGGCGAATGGCATTATATATATCTGGTTCATCTTTAGCACTTAGATTTATTACTTTAGCATAACATCCACCTTCAAAATTAAAGACGCCATTATCAGACCATCCATGCTCATCATCACCGATGAGAGGTCGGTTGGGATCCGTTGAAAGTGTAGTTTTTCCTGTGCCACTTAATCCAAAGAATAAGGCAGTATTTTTACCGTCTTCAGATACATTAGCTGAACAATGCATGGATAAAATCCCCTTTAACGGAAGATAATAATGGAGTACTGAAAAAATTCCTTTTTTCATTTCTCCACCATATTCTGTACCACCAATTATTGCAATTTTCTTTTCTAAATTAAATATAACAAAAGTTTCTGAATTAAGGCCATGTGCTTGGAAATCAACATTTTTAACTTCTGATGCATTAATAATAGTAAACTCAGGGGTAAAATTATTTAACTCACTCTCAGTTGGATTTATAAACATATTATGACAAAAATGGTTTTGCCATGCACGTTTAGCAATTACACGTAGGGGCAATCTATTTTCTTTATCAGCACCAGCAAATCCATCAAAAATATATGTTTTAGAATCACTCGAATTATAATAATTCAAAACTTTTTCAAATAATTCATTGAAAATTTCTTCACGTACAGGTCTATTGACAGGTCCCCACCACAAATTGTCTTTCGAACTATTTTCTTCAACGAAGTATTTATCCTTGGGTGACCTTCCTGTATATGCTCCAGTATCTACAATTGTTGCGCCATTCATGCCCATTTTAACTTCGTTGTTCAATATTCCTTCTTCAACGAGCCTTTCAGTGGAAAGATTTCTAAAAATTTTCCCTACATTATGTAGGCCGATAAGATCTAAGCCCAATGACGATTCTGTCACTTTGTATCCTTTCTATTTAGCATGCGGATGTGCTTGATTGTATGCTTCTTTTAATTTCTTTGTCTGTATATGAGTATAAATTTGAGTGGATGATAAGGAATTATGACCCAATAATTCTTTTACTGACATTATATCTGCACCATTATTTAGTAAATGAGTGGCAAAAGAATGGCGTAAAGAATGTGGGCTTAATTTTTCATCTGCCAAAGATGACTTTATATATTTTTTAACAATATTATAAATTGTTTTTTGATGCAAATGAGAATGAAATTTCCCTGATTTGTTTTTTTTATTTTGGGGAAACAAGTAATCCGATTCATTAAATTTTTCAATTTCATTACGTTTATCTAAATATTCAATTAAAATATTCTTTAGAGAATTACCAAACACTACTATTCGTTCTTTACTTCCTTTACCCATCACTTTAATAGTTTTACCTTCTAACTGAATTTGGGGTAATCTTAATGTAGTAAGTTCTGATATTCTAATTCCTGTTGCATAGAAAAGCTCTAATACCAATCGGTCTCTATGGGTTTTATAATCATCACCATAAGGATAGTCTAAAAGTTTTTTTATTTCACCTTCACTCATATAATTGGGAATCCGTTTTGCAACTTTGGGTGATTGAATCAGTTTAGAATAGTTTGTTTCGATTAATTTTTGATTTCGAAGAAATTTATAAAATGATTTTATGGAGGCTAATTTTCTATTTATTGTAGATTCTGATAAATTTTTCTCTTTGGTAATTTCAAATAGAAAATTCTGAATATTACTGGCATTTGTTTTTTTAAAAGAGGTGCCATTTAAAAAAGCATCGAATTGAATTAAATCATTCTGATATGCTCGCAAAGTCTCCCTTGAATACATTCTTTCAAATTTAATGTACTTTAAAAATGAATCAATAATTTGACGATTATCACTGAGCATTCTTCAAAATTTCTAATGCATATTTCATGTCATCTGGTAATGGTGCACTAAACTCCATTAATTTCCCATTGTCTGGATGTGTAATTTCTAACTTTTCAGCATGTAAAGCAACTCGATTCAATGCCTTAAACAATCTATTTAGTATTTGAGTATGCTTAACATGGAATGACTTACACATCTTTTTACCACCACCATATAACTCATCTGCAAAAATTGGATGTCCAAGGCTTTTCAAATGAACACGGATTTGATGCGTTCTTCCTGTTTGGGGAAATAATCTTAAAAAAGTTAATGGTGATAAATTTTCAATGGGTTCATAAGAAGTAAAAGATTCTCTACCATTTGAATTTACCATAGTAAAGGCTTGTCTATTTTTTGGATGCCTTCCAATTAAGCCTTCTATTTCACCATCTTCATCAATTTTACCCCAAATAAGTGCATTGTATGTTTTTTTAATGGTTCTATCTGCAAATTGATCACTAATCTTTTGATGTGCTATATCCGTTTTAGCAACGACAATTACACCCGATGTTTCTTTATCCAACCTATGAACAATTCCTGGACGGGTACTATCCCCCATTGATAGTTTGTTAAAATGAAATTTTAGTGCATTGGCTAAAGTGCCTGTATAATTACCACTTCCAGGATGAGTCACCATTCCAGTTGATTTATTAATGACTATAATATGCTCGTCTTCAAAAATAATATTCAATGGTATATCTTCTGGGATTAATTCAACAATTTCCTTTTCAGGAAATACACACATAATTTTTTCTCCACCTTTTAACACAACGGATGATTTTGTAGCTTCACCATCCAATTGAATATGCCCAGATTTAATTGCAGATTGAATTTTTGAACGAGAGATTTGGGAAAGTTTTTGTGATAAAAATTGATCTAGACGAATATTTGATTCATCTACAATCAAACTAAATTTATCCTGCATTGAGTGATTTTTTATCTTCTAAAAATGTAGAGTATATTAAATAAATTATTATTCCTACAGTAACAGCAGAATCTGCAATATTAAATATATACCATCTATTTAGCCCAATGCCAACATCAATGAAATCAATTACGCCTGAGTAGTTTGCAGAAGGTACATAAATAAGTAATCTATCAATTAAATTACCTATAGCACCACCTAAAATAAGTGCTAAAGAAAATTCTTCAAACATTGATAATTTAATTTGAGAATAAATTAAATATGCGATATACAGAGCTATTAAAAAAGAAAGAATTGTAATAATAATTCTAAAGGAGCCTAAGCGAATACCAAAAGCAATACCTGGATTTTCTACATAACTAAATCGCAGAAAGTCTCCCAGTACATTACGGCTTTCATATAGATTAAAATTGAATTTAATCCATAGTTTTGAAAGCTGATCTAAAATTACTACAATTACTGTAGGGTAAAATTTATTCAATTACGTTTACTTGCAGTTTTACATTCAAAACAACTGGTAGTATGCGGTACTTCATGCAGTCTTTCTGGATTTATAAGATCACCACATGTTTTGCATATGCCAAAAGTACCATCTTCAATCATTTCTAATGCACGATTGAGATATTGTAAAAACTTATTTTCTCGAGCAAGCCAATAATATGCTTTTTCCATTTCTTGTTGATCAGATCCTGCATCAGCCATATGTGAAGAGTAAATAGCATTAGTCGATTCATTATGGAGCATATCATCTGCACGCTCTTTTGATGCTTCATATTCTTCAACTACAGTTTTACGCTTCCCTAGAATCATTTCTTTGAATGATTTAATTTCTTTTTTAGTCCATTTTTTCTTTGACGCCATAATTAATATCCTTTACTTTTCAATTGCTATAGAAAGCTCTATAGGGCTTCCATTTATTTTAAATGAAGTTTGATGTTGGAGAGCATTCTGTGAATAATTCAGCTTTGTACCTAAAACTTCATTCATAAAATAATCCTTATTATCATTTAATGCATGTTCTATTGACATATCACATACCATATCAACATGAATTCGATCTTCAACTTTTAATCCAGAATCTTTTCTAAGATTTTGTACCTGCCGAATCAAATCTCTTACAATACCTTCATTCCTCAAGTCTTCAGAAATTTCTGTATAAATTCCTACAATTTCAGTAGATGTAGAAGAAACGGAATAATTCTCTTTTGGGTTTTCAGTAATAATTAAATCATCTGGAGTCAATTCAACTTCAATATCATTTATTGTGAGTTGAATCTTTGTTTTAGAATTTATTTTTGAAATTAAATCCTTCTCGTCAAATGCATTAATTGCTTTAACAATTTCACCCATTTGTTGACCATACTCTTTTCCTAATGTAGCAAAATTAGGTTTTATTGAGTATGAAACTAAATCATCTGTTGAATTTACAAACTCTAAGGATTTTATATTTAATTCATCTAATATTTGAGAAGAATTCCTATTCAATAGTTCTTGTTGCTCATTTGAACAAAATACAGAAAGTTTTGCCAAGGGTTGACGAATCTTCACATTGGCTTTATTCCGTGCAGATCTACCTAAAGATACAATATTTATTACTGAATCTATTTCATCTATAAGTTCACGATTCTCAAGTGAATCATCAAATTCAGGGAAAGATGTTAAATGAATACTTTTGGGAGCACTGTCATCTGTATTAACTACAAGATTTTGATAAATTTTCTCAGATACAAATGGAATAATAGGTGCCATTACCTTAATATATTTAATGATTACTTCATATAAGGTATGATATGCAGCAATTTTATCCACATCGCTTTCTGATTTCCAAAAACGTCGTCTATTTCTTCTCACATACCAATTGGAAATATTATCCAATAATTTAGAGGCATCTTTCATCATTTTAAAAACTTGAAAGGAAGCATAATAGCTATTTGCAGAAGCCACAAATTCATTTGTTTTAGAAAGAATCCATTTATCTAATTGTGTTAAGTCTTTTTGGTCAAATTTATCTTTATTTACATCAAATTCATCTAAGTTGGCATAGGTAACAAAGAATGAATAGGTATTCCATAATGTAATTAAGTTTTTACGAACTTCATCTGCTAAATTATATCCAAACAGTAAATTATGCTCAGGGTTTTGACTTGCATATAACCATCGCATAACATCCACACCCATTTTCTCAGCTGCATCTTCAAACCAAATAGCATTTCCCCATGATTTATGCATATCTCTGCCAGTTTCGTCTTTTACAAGGGCATGCCCTAAAAGGGTTTTAAAAGGGGCTTTATCTTCCATCATTGCTGACATTGCTAATAGTGAATAAAACCAATTTCTAAATTGTCCAGGGAAGCATTCTACTACAAAATCAGCCGGAAACCATTTTTCCCAATATTCTCTATCGGTATTATATTGCATCGTTGAAAATGGTACAATCCCAGCATCTAACCAGGGATTTCCAACATCGGGTATTCTATTTCCAACCAATCCTGTTTCTGGATGTTTAATTTTAACTCTATCAATCCAAGGTCGATGTGGTGAATTCCCATTAAACTCATCCCAACCTTCAACTGCTAACTCTTTCAACTCTTCTTTAGATCCGACTACGAAGAATGAACCATCTTCAAAGGTCCAAATAGGTAATGCTAATCCCCAAAATCGTTTTTTAGAGATCATCCAATCACCCATATTTTCTAACCATTCTAATTCACGTTCATGGCCCCATTCTGGAATCCATTGGACATCATCAACAATATTTTTAATCCTATCACGCCAATCCATATTTATATACCATTCATCAACACAACGATATACTAACTCATCACCAGAGCGCCAACAATGAGGATAAACATGCGGATATTTTTCTACATAGATAAGACGGCTTTTATTTTTTAAATTAGCAATAACTTCAGTTATAACATCTTCATCTGTTGCAGATCTACCTGATAACCAATCAAAACCATCTATATAATTTGCAGAGTCATCTAATGGTGCAATTTCAACTAAAGACTCTTTTTTACCAATTTTATTATCAATGCCACCACATCCAGGTGCAATATGTACTATTCCAGTACCTTCACCTGCAACTACAATATCATTTCCAATACTATCTTTTCCACCATCGATCACACGATGACAATCAATTGCAGATATACCCGATTTTTCTAAATCTGACTTTTTAAATGGGTATCCACCATGCTCTTGTTGAGCTTTCAATTCGTCAAATGGACCACTATACTTGAGGCCTACTAATTCTGAACCTTTTATGGTTCCTTCAATTGTATAGCCACCTTTTTCTTTAAAGATTTGTGCAATGGTTTTTAGCTTGGGAATACCATCTATCCACTGCTTTTTCTCTTTAAATTGTCTATCTAACCTTTTAAACTCTAAGTTTTCTTCTGCGAAGTAATATAATTCTCCATCTGATGCACGAAGTTTCACATAATCTAAATTTACATTTACAGCAGCAGCAACATTAGAGGTTAGTGTCCATGGCGTGGTTGTCCACACTAAAAGGTTTTCTTTTTCTCTTTCTAAGAGTGAAAATTTAACAAAAACAGAACGATGTGCTACAAGTTTACGACCTTCAATGATTTCCATCTGTGAATATGATGTTCCAGAACGGCCAGACCACGGTACAATATCAGTACCTTTGTATATTTTCCCTTCATTGAAAAGCTTTTTGAGAAATGACCAAATTGTATAATTATTTTCATCAGACATGGTGAAATAGGAGTTTTCCCAGTCCATCCAATACCCTAACCGTTTAGATTGGTCGGTTTGTATTGCAGAATATTTATTTACACGTTCTTTACAAAGGTTTACGAATTTTTCGATACCGAATTCTTCAACTTCGCGTTTAGATTTAAATCCTAACTCTTTTTCAACTTCAACTTCAACCCACAAACCTTGACAATCAAAGCCATTTTGGTATCGTAAATCGTAACCTTTTGCAGCATTAAATCGTTGATAAATATCTTTTAAAGAACGACCCCATCCATGATGAACGCCCATAGGATTATTTGCCGTAATTGGACCATCCAAAAAAGACCATCTTTTATTACCGCGATTCTTCTCAACTAATTGTTGAAATGTTTTTTCGGCTTCCCACTTTTCCAATATCTCATGCTCGAGTTGAATAAAATCAACCTGATTTGATACGGATTCAAATATTTTTTTATCTGCCATTCACTACTTCTATTAAAAGGTCAAATTACACTTGATTTAAAGAGGGAAAATTTAGGGTAGAATTGAGGTGTTAATCAATGAGGATAAACAGTAATGTTAATTACTTTTTACTTTTCTCTTTTTTCTTTTCAGCCTTTTCTATTTTCTTAATGGCTGCCTTTATTTTCTTTAAATTCATCTTTTTAAATTCTGATTTTGTAAATCGAATCACTCGAGGAAACGCTACTTCAGCAGAAATAAATGCTTCTGATAATTTTATAGTTTGAGCAAGTTTAGCCTCACATTTAGGTACCAAATTTGAAAATCCAGGATTTCCTTTAACAAGTTCTAACCCATTTTGCTGACTTTCAATTTCAGCATTTGTTTCCTCTAAACTAATATTACCAGTAAAATTTGAATATACATTATACCAACACTCTGGTGGACGGCTTTCTCTCCTAAGTTCATTAAACTTATCCACTTTTTCATTAATGACTGATTCCATCTCTTCAAACTTTAGCATCCCATTAAATACAATATCATGCTGATTAATGAAATAAGTTGAAAATATTTTATCAAAGCCTTCAGAAACATCTTTATCTACATCTTCAGCATAAAGTGTACGGAATGAATATTCAATTACAAATTTAGAAAGAATAAATGAATCGTATTTTTTTACACCAAAAGGTTTATCCCAACAATAGGTTTCACTAGAAAGTTCATCTAATAATTTATTGAATACCGAATCAAATGTGGATTCAATTAGTTGAACGGGGTCAACCTTTTTTTCTTTTTTCTTAAATCGGGAAAAGAATCCCATTAATCATTTTCCTTTATAGGTAGTATCATTTTCGAGACGTGAAACTTAATATAACTCAGTAATAGTTTGGTATATTTTTTTATGATGGATTCACAAATGTCCATTTTTTATGGGGGCATTCAGACGCTGCAATTTTTATTTTATGGCAAATTTTGCATTCACATTCGCTACATTTCATTAATTTTAATTCATCACCAATTTTAAATTCACAATTTTTACAAATTTTTAATCGTTCCTTAATATCATTAATTGATGCAAAGGCATCTTTGCCTCTTAATATTTTTTTAAAGGATATTTTAACAACACTAAGAAATGATTTGATATTTTTTGTTTTCATATTAAAGTAAAAAAAAAGCCCAGATAAACTGGGCTTAATTTAGAATGTGAATTATTTTATCAGCATTATTTTTTGTGTTTGCACCACATCATTATAATTAATCCGTAAAAAATAAAGACCTGAGGAGCTGGAATGAGCATTCCATGTAATATCATAAATCCCTTCATTCACATTATCGTTAAATAATTCAGTAATTAGTTTACCATTTAAATTGTAAACGCTTGCCTTTAGCTGACCATTCTCGGGAATATCTACAGCAAGATGTGTGGAGGGATTAAATGGATTTGGATAAGCTGCAGTTACTGAAAATTCTATCGGCATATTTACATCAATAAAACCATTTGAATTTGCAACAGAAACAGATTTCACATTAAATGTGCCATTTGAAACTAATATTTCATGGGATGTGGGCTCAACAATAATTATTCGAGTTTCATCACCAGAATTTAATTGTTGAGCAATAAGAGCATCATTTGTTAACTCAAATGATATACCATTATTATGGCTCAATGTAATATCAATAACATCCACAATGCCATTTGCATATAGATTCAATAATTTACCATCTTTTATTAATTCTGCAGATGTTGCATGAACACCCCTACTTCCTAATATGATGTTTACCGTACTCACAACATCCAATACATTTATTGAACCATCCTGATTTACATCAGCCGTAGAATTTGATTCGGAAATACCTAAAATGATGTTTATAATTATCACTATATCTAAAACATTTACTTCACCACTAAAATCAACATCACCAGGTAAAAAATTTCCAGATCCCACACATGGAGGGAATTCAATATTATCAATCCAAACAGCATCTGCACCAGATACCACTCCTTGATCCTTATTATACAACCATTTGAATGTATGCTCACCTGCTGAAACAGCAAAACTACTTTGTGACCATGCGACTTCACCGGCCCATTTTTGTTGTTCAACACCATCAATATAAAATGCGAGATAATCATAAAAATTACCAGATGAAGAGCCAACATTTTCGCAAGATACCATTTTATCAAACTTAATATATCCATCTTGAACTACTTCCATGGTTAGGCTTAACTCAGAAGTCATATTATGATCGATAGCCCCTGATTGTGCACTAACATCTCCATTTGATGCATTCCCAGTATCTATACTCCAATCTGCATCACCACCAAATGACCAATCATGATTATCAAAACCACTTAATTCAAAAGATTCATTTAATGCTTCTAGTGATAGATTTAACGATGTACTAGATGATTCATCTCCAAATTCAAGTTCAATATCTAATGTAAAAGAATAACCAAAAGGTGTACTATTGCTTACTATAAATGACAATTCTACTTCTGTTGATGAATTACTGTTTAAATTATTTACACTTTCGCTATCATTAAGTAAACTAACAAATGGATCGTCATTAATATCCACTAAATTAACAGAGATATTTGATGCATTTTCATTTCCTACATTTTCTAAAGATACTAATACATCAATGGTTTCACCACTACTAATAACATTATCCCCACCTAATTGTACGTCTATATCATTCATTATGACAAATGCGCCATCTGGCGAAATTACGGTAACCGTTGACTCATAAGTGAGCTTATTAAAGCCAGTTATAACTAAATCTAATGTTCCTGGAATTGATGATGCATTTTGCAATTCTAAACTGGCCTGCCCATTACTTGAAGCATAAGCCGATGCAATTAAATCTCCATTTCTAGATAATGCCACTAAATCACCTTCATTTAATTGACTTACATTAAAGGATTGCTGTCCAATAATAATTATATCATTATAGCTAGCATTCATTGCAGTTGGCGCTGCAGTCCTTACCACTAATGATGGATCTCCAAATAATGTCCAATACTTGGTTTCATTGGTACCAGATGTACCTTGGGCATCATTCATATGTAGGCATCCATTTACAGAAATACCGCCATAAGTCCGGGTTTTGTGATTATCATACGATTCAGTTAAAATTTTATTGAAAGCCCATTGAGCATGCATTGGTGGTTCCCATGATTGAGGAATTGTTGAACCAAAGTGGCCAATTCCACCAGTAGGTTCACCATTATGAGTAGCACGCAACCATGATTCTGCAAATGAGTTTGTTATGGAATTAAACTCTCCCACATTACACCCAACAGTCCATACAAATGGAAGTTTCCCAACATTGGTAAGTCCATTAATATTAGTTACCGTTAATGGAGATCCATTGTTCCAACCAGTTTGATAGCCATGACCAGTGTAATTAATTACCCCAACACCATTATTAATTGCGTTTTCACCTTGTGAAACCGATGTATTGGGATTATAAATGCCAGTATGATCATTATATGTGTAATCTAATAGAATAGGTTTTATCACTTGTTCTAAAAATTCGTCATCGTCCAACCCTTGATATCCAGGACCTTCATTTGAACCTACACTTAATGCCTTACTATACCATTGTCCACCAGCCTCAGGGGTTTGCTCATATGCTATACTTCTTTCAACTTGAGTAGTTACTTCAGATGGAGAATTAGCAGAAAAACGACCAACAATTACTTCATTGTATTGGTCATTACCTTCAATAAATCCATAAGATGGATCAGAAGCACTCCCACTTAAACTAGGTGAACCTATTTGATTGTAGTCTCCTACTAATAAAAGAAAGGTTAATCCATTCTCATAATAGTAATCTTCAACATAATTTTGAATAGTAGTGGCATTACCTCCAGCAGTACTAGAACTAACTATCTCTGTTGGTATCCCTTTTTTATTTTTCCATTCAACAAATTCTTCCATCTCATCCATAAAGTCAGGATATGAAATTATAAGCATATTCCCTTGATCAACTAGATATTCAAACCTCGTATCTGTCGCAGAATTTAGAAAATGGTTATCATAAATTTCTTTAAACTCATAAGGGTATTTAATTGCTTCATTAGACCGGTTTAACGATCTATGTTTAACATTTACTCTACCTTCACCGACTTCATAAACTTCAACTACAATTTCAGTATATACACGCAAAGTCTTAGTTACAGGGTTGTATTGAAAGGGATATGTAACTACTGATTGACCTCGATTATCTCTCAAAATATATGGTTCTCGTAAATCTGCCAATTTTCCTGGATAAAATTTATTTCCACTATAAGATTTGTTCCATTCATAAGGGATATTTTTAGGGAGTTGGGTTCGTTTTAAATTTCCTTTTGAAGGAGCAATTTCAATATTTTCGAATTCTTCAAATGCTGATGAGACAACACGTACATCCATTTCTTTATCATCAGGAATTATAATTGATGCAGATACTTGTTGTAAGTCGGGATTCCCTGCTTCTAAAAGGGACGCACCACCCATTACCTTTACTATATTTTGTACACCATTGGATGTTTCAACTTCATATTGATGAAATCCATCGATATTGAAAGCAATAGTGGATGTTGAAATATTTGAAGAAATTAAATTCTTTTCTGCAGGAACTGGCGTATCTGATTTAATCCCAATCCAATTGGCATTAAGTACTGAAATAATAAATATTAATGATAAGGTTAGTTTAGCTCGCATCATTTCTCCCTTTTAAGTTTTGACACAGAGATAAATTACGTTAATATTAAAAGAGATATATGCGGTTTTACATACTGTTACAGTGGAATTTTAGTTATTTTTTGTGACAATGTGAGCAATTCATCATTGCAGGGTTTATGCTTTTTTTCACAATATCAATATGAGGTAATTTTTTAATTTGCATACTTTCTAATGAATATCCCATATACTGGCCATTAACCTCTGTGAGAGAATGTGTTAAAATTTTATCATGAGGAGGCAAGTGAAAAGTTTGATGATAATAAAAGGCACTATCATCACCAATAAAATTCCTGATGTTTAACCGTAAATTGGGACTTTGGCTAAGTATTAATAAAAATATTATGACAACTGACACGATGACAATTAGCCATTGGAGACGATTCAATATTAAAAACCCTTTGGTTTCGAATCTGCATATTCCTGTGTAAATGTTTCAATTTCTTCTCGAGTTGGATGTTTTACATCCCCCTCTTCATTTTGCTCTTTGTCTATAACATCATACTTTTCCAATAATTTTTCATAAAATGCCATTAATGATTCTTTTAATTGAAAAATTCTTTCTTCTTCAATTATTTTCTTTCGTTTTTCCCGTAATTTATCAGAGCTATCATTATCTGTATAGCCACCCTGCCTAATGATTGCCATAATTACTCCTATTCATACATTCTAGATTTTTTCCAATTTACAACATCTTCAAATGTAGCTTCTACATTTTTTGGAATTTCATGTTGTTCTGCAAATAATAGAACTGATACTTTTTTCTGATTTACCTTTTCAAACAAATGGTTAACTTTTGCTTTAAATCCATCAAATGTAATTGCATCCGCTGCTTCTAAAGATTGATCATCTCTATTAAACTGTTCATTTAACTCAAACGCCCATGTAAATCGTTTATTACACTCTTCCAGTATAGATGTGGATTTTTCATTGATAATTTCTTTTACTGCATTTTTATACACATTATAATCATCAATTGTTAATTCTGAAAGCATTTTGCCAATTCCATCTAAAAATGTAAGTGACCGTCGTTCTACTTCATCTGCTCCATAGCCATCTGATTGAATAATAAAATACAATCCACTATAGTCATTTCTACTATAAGCTCCCGCTGCAACAATATATCCCAATTGCTGATTAGTTCGTAACTCCATGTAATAAGGTTGACCTAAAAAGGTATCAATAAGTAATGCCATTACTCTATCTTTTGGAGTATTCCCTCCAATATCAGCCATAGCAACATAGGCTGAATTATTTACTTTAGAATGTATAACTCTTCTAACATCTTCCCCATTGTCTAGTACTAATCGTTTTTGTTCAAAAACTTGATTTCCTCTAAGTGATTTGAATCCAAATGAATTTCTAACCTTAGTCGAAAGTTTTAACGCATCTCGTTTGGTAATATTTCCATGGGCAAAACCTTCTATATACACCCCCTTAAACATTTTCTTCGGAAATGATTTGATATCTGCTAATGTAAAATCTTCTAAAATGGTTAATTTTTTTTCTGGAGAATAAAACGTTTGGTTTGTTATTTCTGCAGAATTCCTTCGGGCAATCTTATATGCGTCATCCAATGAGCTATTTTCTAACTTGCGTTTAGTTGCATCTACAATAACTGAGTAATGCTTCTCTGAAATATTAACATGTTTAATATTTTTAATTATAACATCTAATAATCGTTCTAGAGCAGAATCGTAACCACTAACTGCAATATTAATACCTTCAACAGAATTAGTAATGGTATATTCCATTCCAGCCAAATATGCAGGATATCCAATTTCATTTAAGGATTCATTTACGGCACTAATGTATAAATCCATTAATACTGCATTCTCTAGTGAATTAATTTTGTTAGAAAAATTTACTTTATATTTCAGGCTTGCCTTCGGTCTGTTAAAATCTGAATCTCGAGAATGGTATAACTTTAGACCACCACTGTTTTGAATCAGCTCTATTTCATTACCATTCTTTAAATTGTAAATTCCCGTTGAAGTTGGCATAAATGGATTTGCAGTAGGCAGTTTTAGTTCTTCAATATTAGGAGGTGATTTCAACTGCTTGTATAAATCATTGTACCCTTTAGAGTATGAATATTTTGCAGAATACCATGGCTCAACCGAATCCGTTTCAACTTCATATCCTGAAAGTGTGGCCAACATATTATCAGGACGAATAAATGACAGCAAATCTGAATACAGACTTGCATCTTCTACTTCAAAAATATATTTAATACGTTCGGCATCTTCCATTGGATAGAACGCTAAATTATTAGCTAATCCTACAGCAACTCCAGCGCCTTCACCTTTATCTGAATATTGCTCTTCAAGTTCTGCAAGTACTTTACTTTCACTAAATATAAAGGATTGATATCCTTCAGCCTTAATCATCTCAATATAAGAGAATACTGAAATGAGTATTTCTTCGTATTCATTAAATCCATCACTGGTTAACTCTACCCAAATATTAAAATTCCCATAATCTTTAGTGGCAGAGCTTCCCCAGCCACCAATTCCAGTTGCATATCCTTTTGATTTTAAATACGCTAACAGACTTCCTTCACCTTCATGACCAATTATATAGCTTATTAAATTTTCAGGTTTGGTTAAATAGTGGCTATAAAACGATGGTGTAGGAAACTCAAGAACTAATCGTTTAACATCTTTTACTGGAATTACTTTTAACAATCTCAGCTTATCTTCTTCAGGGAAATATGCAGGGGCAAATTTTATAGATTCAGCATTTGTATTTTTCACTTCTACAAAGTAAGTACGAACCAAAGATTCTAACTCATCTAAACTCTTATTACTTAGAATTGATAAGCACATTTGGTTCGAACTATAATACCTTTTATGAAAATCTAAAAGTACGTCTCTATTCACATTGGTTAACGTTTCTAAAGTTCCAATTTCAAAATGATTTGCAGGATGTGATTCATTATAAATCCCACGCTTCACTTGACGCATACGCCAATAATCTTGTTCTAAATTTTTTTGATATTCAGAATTGACTGCATTCATTTCACGTTGAGTATATTCTTCGCTAAAAATGGGAGAAATAAAAAACTGTGAAAAACGGTCTAATGCACCTTCAAATGCATCATGATACACTTCAAAATGGTAGTTTGTATGGTCTTCTGCAGTATATGCATTTGAATATCCACCATTGCTCTGTAAATACGCACCATAATCTTCTACATTGGGATACTTTTCAGTCCCTAAAAACAACATATGCTCTAAGAAATGGGCCAACCCTTGATATTCTTTAGGATCTGAAAGAGAACCCACCATTACATTCATACTTGCTGCTGACTTATTATATTTTTCATCTGATACCAACATTACTTTCATTTCATTTTCTAAAGTAAACTTTCGATATTCTGCCGTTGCAAAAAGTGATGTTATTAATATAAATATTAAAATTAACTTCTTCATAATTCCCCTTATAAAATCTTCTGTACTATTCTAATAGCTGTAAACCCATGATTCTTTTATTTCTTCAATACTGGCCTTTGATATTACCTGAATTCGTAACTGATTTGAACCATACAATTTATCAATAAAATTTGATTCTAAAAATTTGAATTTTTGTGGATATAGCTCATAAATACTTCGAATAATTTCTACACCAATAGTTAAAGGACTCAAATTTTTTTTATCTAAAATAATTATTTTTGCTCCGTTACATATTTCATTTTCATATTTGGGCCATTTTGCTTTCATTGATTTTTGGGGAGTAAAATTTACAGACTCAAACCTCACTCCATGTAGATTAATGGAATTTAATTTATCAGTTATTTCATCGCCATTAATCCATGGGGCTCCAAATAAACGAAATGGTTTATCTGTCCCCCGACCTTCTGATATATTAGTACCCTCAAGTAAACAGAGTCCATTATAAATTAATGCAGTTTCAAAATCTGGTATGTTTGGAGATGGCGGAATACTAAAATATCCTGCTTCACTATTCCAATTTTCTAATTCTATTACATGTAAATCAAGAGGGTGTTTTGTATTTAACCATTTCTTATTTACTATCATTTTTGCAATTTCACCAACTGTAAGCCCATGACGAATAGGTATTGGCAATTTTCCCACAAAAGATCGAATATCCCCTATTGGACCCTCCACCAATTTCCCTAACGGATTTGGTCTGTTTAATACTAAAAATTTAATTCCATTCTCAGCTGCCGATTCCATTACATTCACCATTGTTGATACATAGGTATAATATCTTGAACCAATATCTTGTAAATCAAAAATTATAACTTCAACATCCAATAAATCTGATGAGCTTGGTGTTTTATTTTTACCATATAAACTAATAATTGGGATATCATATTTTTTATTTTTACCGTCTCCAATATATTCACCTGCAGATTTACGTCCACTTATTCCATGCTCTGGTGTAAAAACTTTTTTAACTGAAATATTTGGCTGACTTGTTAATAGGTCAATTAGATGAATACCTTTACTATTTATTGACGTGTGGTTTACAACCATTGCCACATTTTTATTGTGCAATATGGAATAATCCATAGATTCAAGCCGATCGATGCCCAACTTTATTGGTGAATTACAACCCAATAGAACAAGAATTATAGAGAAAATGATTTTCATATAAATCTGGTATATTCCATCAGTTTATTTACAGCAAGCGTTGTAGTTATATTGACTATTACTGAAATTAAAATAAACCATGTCCATGCCACACCATAAGTTGATACAATTATTACTGAAGATATTCCTAAAATTAATCCACAGATAACACTTATTGTATGAAGGGTATGAGTCAGCCTTGTTAATAAAAATAGACCTAATAAACTTCCATAAGTATAGGATGCGATTTTTAAACCTAAAATAACAATGGCAGAATCACCTTCGTCAAAAATTAGTGCTATAGATATTAATACAATTGCCCACACTAAACTTATAACTCGAGCTATTTGTAAATTAGTATTTCTACCAAACCAATCGGCAACAGTAGATGAAGACAATGAATTAATTGATGAACTTAATGTGGACATAGCTGCAGAAAGAACACCGGCCAACAAAATGCCCTTTAATCCAATAGGTAAATGGTTTATGATATAGGTTGAAAACTCGCGATCTTTCTGTAAACTTTGACCATCAAAAAATTCCCATATTAATGAACCTGCAAATAAAAATATTAAAAATTGAATACAAACAAACACACCGCTACCAATCATTGCTTTTTGAGCATCATTTTTAGATTTACATGATAATACACGTTGCACCATCATATGATCAGCACCATGTGATGCAAATGATAATAATATACCTCCAATAAATGCACTGAAGAAAAACCACGGATCAGTTATAAAATTATCAGTTTTGAGTTGAAATACATTAAATTTATCAACTTCAATTAAGGAATTGAATATTGAAATTCCAGAGTTATGTAAAATCGATGCAATGACAATAAGCCCACCTCCAAGATATAATACAAACTGAAATGAGTCCACCCACACCACTGTTTTAATTCCACCAGATAGAGTATAAATCAATGTAACAATACCAATTATTATTACTGAAAATTGAATGGACCAACCCGTGATTACTTGAACAATAACAGCAGTAGCTAAAAACCGAACACCATCAGCTAAAATTCTGGTAATAAGAAACATTAAGGATGCAATTTTTTGAGTCAAAACCCCAAACTTTTTTCCCACAACTTCATAAATCGACATTACTCCAGATTCATAGAAAATGGGGATTAAGAAAATACTCACCAATATCCGACCGACAACATACCCAAATGACAATTGTAAAAATGTCCAATCACCTCTATAGGCTATCCCTGGCACAGAAATAAAAGTCAGTACTGATGTTTCAGTGGCTACTATGGAAAACATAGCCACCCACCATGGAGTATTTTTCTCACCTATAAAATAATCATCACTACTTACATTCTTTTTGGCTTGAAATAAACCAAATACACTAATTCCAATTAAAAAAATGATTATTATAGAGAAATCTATAATTGTCATTATACCTCTTTATTTAATAAAATTTTCATCACTCGATTATGGAATTCTCTTCGAATTCCATAAATTCCACCTCGTTCTCTACTGGGGTGAACTCTATTTGTTAACAATACCACTGAAATTTCATTCTCAGGGTCAATCCAAAGGCTTGTACCCGTAAATCCTAAATGGCCAAAAGATGATTTTGAAAAATAAACTCCTGCTGAACTTTTTCCATTTTGTGAAGGTGTATCCCAACCCAATGTTCTCTCAGAACCTTCTGGCAAATTATATCGAATTGTAAATTTATCTACTAATTCATCATTAAAATATCGTGTACCTTTCCATATTCCTTTATTTAAAATTAGTTGAGAATATTTACCAATGTCAGTTGCAGTTGAAAATAATCCGGCATGCCCAGAAACTCCTCCCATAATGAATGCATTTTCATCATGAACCGTACCTTTTACCAATGATTTTCTTACAATTTCATCATACTCAGTAGGCACTATATGGTTTGCATTTTGTGGATTAAACTGCGTACACGTCATTGATAATGGATTGTATATCCATGATTTTGCCAATGAATCAAATTTTCTATTACTTATTTTTTCAATAATATCGAATAAAAGTATCATTCCTAAATCACTATATGCATACTCTGTACCAGGCTCGAAATTCAATTCAGATTGCAAAATTTGATTTATAATTTCATCTTTTGTAGGTAATGGTTTTTGTTTAAAAAATTCAAAAAAAGGAGTAAGTCCTGAAGAATGTGTAAGTAAATGGGAAATTGTAACTTTATTAAATTGAGGGTTAATTGAGAAATCGTAAAATTGTGCAACCGTTTGTTCTAAACCCATTTTTTTCTGTGAAATCAATTTCATTACTACAGGAGTTGTTCCCAAAACTTTTGTTAATGAGGCCACATCATATATAGATTCATCTGTTATGGGAGGGGAATTGTTATCATAAGTTTGATATCCAAAACCTTTTGATGCTACTGTAACTCCTTCTTTTGTAATATATATCTGTGCACCTGGAAAAATTTTATTTTCAATAGCACTGTCCAGAATGGCCCACGCAGGGCTAAGATTATAAGGACTATCTTCTAATTTTAAAGGTACTATTGTGTTTGTGGTTTTACTACTGCCTCTCTTATATCTTTTGTTTAAATCAATAGGTAACACACCCGTTGCAGGTTTTCTTCCCCACAATACATTAGCGGCTGCTTTTTGTGAGACCTTTCCATATCCATATACACAAACATAAGAATCTAAATACGTATAATCTGGCAAATAAGGACTACCAAAACTGAATGCTGTAAATGGTATCTTATGGTTCTTTAGGGTCTCCAATACTTTGGCATGTGTTGAATCAATAGTAGATATTCCTTTGTCCATCCTAATTCTAACTAACATACTGACTAATACTTTATCTGAGGATTTTGCATGTCGTAGTATTTCATTTATTCGTAAATCACTGGCGGGCTGTATTACAAAAACTTCATTCACATTTGAATGAGTTCTGTTTATATCCCATAAAAAAGATTTCAACATATCTCTCACACCTTCATCAGTAGAAAGAATAATATGGGTAAGGGATTCAATCTTTTCTGGACGAAGCGGTAAAATATTATTTGAATTTTTAACTACGGTAATTGATTTTTCAGCAATTTCTCTGGCAACTTTAGTATGTGCTGAAATTCCAACTTTTGATTCTACTTCAACCCAACTTTCTTGAGGAGTATTAAATACGTTTAATTTTTGTTTAGCTTCCCATATTTTTTTTACAGATTCATTAATTCTATTCTCTGAAATACGCCCATTTTGCACAGCACTAACAACGGCATTAATTGACTGCCTAACATCCATAGGAAGTAGTAAAATATCTGCTCCTGCAATGACAGCCTTTACAGCAGACTCTCCAGCCCATGTAGCTTCTGTTAAGCCGCCCATTTCCATACCATCTGTAATGATGATACCATCGAATCCCCATTCATCTCTAAGTATTTCAGTTGTAATTTTGTGAGAATAAGAAGCTGGCTCACCACTTGAATCAAGTCCGGGCATTGCAATATGTCCCACCATTACCATTTCAACTCCATTTTCAACAGAGGATTTAAAAGGGAGTAACTCAACTTTTTCTAGTTCATCTTTTGAACCATCAATTGTGGGTAAACTTGTGTGGCTATCGGTACTTGTATTTCCATGACCAGGATAATGTTTTGAACATGTAAATATTCCACCCTCTTGTGCCCCTTTTATAAATGCATTTCCAAATTTAGAAACAGTAGAAGCATCATCACTATACGCTCTAAAATTAATAATAGGATTATCTGGATTATTATTAACATCCATTACTGGAGCCAATGTTATATGTACACCTATAGCCTTTGCCTCATTTGCAGTAATCTTCCCCTGTTCATAGGCATAATTGCTGTTTCCAGTTGCAGCAACAGCCATATTACTCGGGAATAGTGTTGCACCACTCATCCATTGCCCCAATCCACGTTCATAATCTGCAGCCACAAGCAATGGATACTTTGCCCATTGTTGAAACATATTTATGTTATGAAATGTACCATGAATACTTCCACCAAATGATATAACCCCTCCGATACCATCTTCAGTGAGCCATTGTTTAAGTGATCTTTTATACCAATGCTCATTATTGTAAAAATCTCCACGAATTCTTACCATAATCATTTGGGCAACTTTTTCTCGTAAAGATAATTTTGACCAATGTGGAATGGGTTTTACATCTGGTGTTTCATGTTCAATTTGTGCACAAGAAACTAAAAAAAATGAAATTATTAATATAAATCTATTCATGAATAAACTTTCGTTTTACTCGTTGAGAAACACGTGTAAAAAATGTATATGGGATTTCATTATTTTCCGCTGAAAGTGTTTCAACTCCAATTTGTGAATTACCCCACAGTGTTACCTTATCACCTACTTTAAGATTTGAATTTGTGCAATCAACAGTAATTAAATCCATACTTACTTTACCAATTATTGGAAACTTCATATTGTTTGCATATACAAATCCATTATTGGCAAAACTAGTTGGTATGCCATCAGCATACCCCACTTGAATAATGGCTATTTCTATATCTGATTTTGCTATATATTTTCTATTATAGCCTATAGATTCACCATTTTTCACTTTTTTCTTCAATACTACTGTGGATTTAAATTCCATTACAGGATTTAGATTAATACGTGAAGACTTAATGGGTGAAACACCATATAAGGAGATTCCAGGTCGGCAAATTGTATAATGGTATTTTTCATCTTTTAACATTGCTGAACTATTTGCAATATGGAAATCTAACTCTTTATCTACTTTTGATTTTACCAACTGAACAATTTCATTAAATTTTTTATATTGTAAATTTAGATACTCGTTATCGTCCTCATCAGCCGTTGAAAAATGAGAGTAAATCCCCTTTATACTAATCTGTGGAGTCTTTAAAATTTCATCCAATACAAATTCAAAATCATCATAAGGGATTCCCATTCGACACATTCCTGTATCAACTTTTAAATGGACATTTATTTTATTGTCTTCACATAGACTTTCTTGAATTATTTTTACATCATCAAGGTGATTTATTGTAGCTATAGTATTTACATCAAAAGTATGAACACTTTCAGGTGAAAATCTGCCTAAGTGCAAAATTTTAGAAGTTATACCATTTTTACGGAGTTCTTTGATTTCACTGATGAGGGCAACACAGAGTCCATCAATATTATTACGCTCCAATGTTTTTGCAACCTCAACAGCACCATGGCCATAGGCATTTGCTTTTACCACACCAAAAATTTTAGAAGCGGTAACCTTCTTTAGTTCACTCAAATTATGTGATAAATATTGAAGGTTTATGTAAGCTTCAGGCTGGTAAATGATGTTTATCCTTCACAATATTTTCAATGAGAATATTGATATCATGTAATCTGGCCGCTAATAATCCTGCTCCATAAGCGTTTGAAATTGTAGAAAAAGTCCAATTGATATTGGGAAAATCAAATTGAAGAGCATCATTTAAAGTTTTACGGTAAAATTCATTTCTAATTACACTTCCATTTCCCGCTAATAATATTGTTTGGTCCGAACTATTAATTTTTAAATCAAAGGCAAGTGATTTTATGTATTCTGCAGCAAGGGTTGTTGCTTCTTGGACAATGGATAATGCTAGCTCATTTCCATTCTCTGCTAATTCAATAACACCTTTTGATAATGAAGCAATTATTGCCACTGAATCTTTGTCATTCATGGTCTCTTCTATGGCATTATTAAAGTTATCATTTTCAAAAGTATTTAGGATAAAATTTAGCATTTGACTAAGATCATTATCCCCTTTTACAGAAGATTCATTTAATGCCATTTTCAAAATTGCTTTTTTGCCAATCCAAAATCCACTACCCACATCACCTCTGTCATGTCCATCACCAGCAACTCTATAAATTTTTCCACTTTCATCTCGCCCAATACAAATAATACCCGTACCTATAGTTACAAGAATACCAACTCCTTGCGGACAACTAATCTCATAGGATGCTTCTGCATCATTCATAATTATTGCGCGTTGAGATAATTTTAATCGATCTAATTCTTTAAAGACCATATCTCTACCATCTTCATCAGATGCACCGGCTAAACCACATCCTACTGCATCAACATCTTCAACAGATATAGATGCACTTTCACAAAGTGACTCAATCATATTCCCAATTAATTCAGACGCAACTTCTCCATCTAAAGCAATATTACTGCCTTTGTTTAATGCCGTTGCAAGCGTCTTTCCATCTTGGGTAAATAAAACCCCACGTGTATTAGATGCACCACCATCAACACCGATGATATAATAATTATCTTCTAAATTCATTATTTCCTAAATGTTTTAAAACTACAAATAAGTGAGATCAAATATGTAAAAATTAGTAATGCTGTTGTTCCTATAAATCCTACATAACTAAATGATTTATTCTGAATTATCAATTGTGCATTTTCTACAATTATTGAAATGGGAATTTTCATACTAAACTCAGAAAAATCAATTGGGTAACTTTCCAATGGTATAAATGTTCCAAATGCAAATACCATCATTTTGAAGACAAAAAATATGGTGCAAATCATAACTAAATCTCTTTTAATAAATATTCCCAACAACAAGCCAAGCGTTGCAAAAAAGAATATTGAAGGTAATGCCAAAATAAATAGTGATATTGATTGAATAAAACTTAAATATTCATTATTAAGTGTATTTGTTAAAAAGTATGAAATTAAGAATTGAAGAATACCAACTATTCCTGACGAAATTATGATTGATAGTAAAATTTCATGATTTTTTAGTGGAGTTTTTAATAATGAAAGTAAGTGGTTAGAATCATTTTTTAAATATTTAGTTCTTAACAAAGATAGTACAAATGCTATTATTCCCGATGAAACAATCCAATTTCCAGGTGCAGCCCAATTTAAATAACGAATATCCATCTCAATAACATTTGACAATGGAATAGTTAAAAATAAATGAAGAATCATAGGAAGCAAAAAAAGGATTAAAACAAACTCTATAATTCTTTTTTTAAACTCAAGCCAATTTCTGTATAATAAAATCGTGAGCATTATTCTAGCCCACCATCAGTTAATCCAATAAACAAATCATGTAAACGACAAATACTTGTATCAATATCTTCTAATTCATAAGATAATGCCAATTTAAGCGCATTAAAGAATTGCTTTTTTTCTCGAGAATAAAACTCTAACTCAAGTCCTTTTACTTGAGGTTTTAAAATTCGAGGAAACTCCTTTAATTTTGCCATAAACTCTTCGTTTGGAGGTTTATTAAATGCTAATCTATATCGTGTAAGTCCATGTGTGGTTTCAATGAGTCTTTCTAATGTGCCATCCATTTTAATATTTCCATCATGAAGAATGGCAATTCTATCAGCATATCTTTCTGCCTCTGCAAAATTTTGAGATGTAAACAGAATAGTTTTATTTAAATGTAATTTATCCAACACATCCCACACCTTTGTTCTGCTGTGTGGATCTAATCCTTTAGTTGGTTCATCTAAAATAATTACTTCTGGATCATGGATTATTGCACGCGCAAATTGAATTAAACGTTTATTACCATATGATAATTCTTGTGGATGTTTATGTAATAGTTGAGTAAATGATAATCTCTCTGCCCAGTCTTGGATTACCTTTTTAATTTTATTTTTTGCAACACCATGTAATCGGCCAAAAATTTCTAAATTTTCAAAAACGGTTAGCTCTTCGTCTAAATCTATTTTTTGAGGCATATACCCTGTAATCGATCGAATTTCTTGGCCTCTTGTACTTACATCTTTTCCATGAATATAAGCTGTGCCTGCATCTTTTTCTAAAATGCCAACCAATAATTTTAAAATTACTGATTTCCCTGAACCATTTTCACCAATAATTACAAATGTACTTCCTTTTTCTATACCAAATGATAAGTCTGCCAGTAAAGTCTTTTTGCCGAATGTTTTAGCTATAGATTTTAATGTAATAGAAGCTTCCACTAATGTGCCTCATACCAATTATTGCCAACTTGCCAATCCACTTTTAAAGGGATAGAAAAATTCATAGCAGTTTCCATTTCATGAACGACCATTTTAGAAAGCTTATCCATTTCATCTTCAGGACCTTCAAACATTAGCTCATCATGAATTTGTAAGATCATTTTTGATTTATAATTTTCGTTCATTAATCTTTCATGGATATTTATCATGGCTACTTTAATAAGATCTGCAGCAGTACCTTGAATAGGCATATTTATAGCAGCACGCTCATCAGCTTTAATTAAATTCATATTGCCAGAATTAAGCTGAGTCATTTTCCTTTTTCTACCAAATTTAGTTTTTACAAATCCTTTTTCATGAGCACTTACCAAAGTATCATCCATATATTTTTTTATCCCAGGATATGTGCTAAAATAAGTCTCGATTAATTCTTTGGCATCCTTCATACTTATACCTAATTCTTGTGACATTCTAAAAGGCCCTGCACCATACATAATACCAAAGTTAACTACCTTTGCAGTACGTCTTTGATCTGAAGTTACATCACCCTCATCAACACCAAAGACTAAAGCAGCAGTTCTTGTATGAATGTCTATACCATTATTAAATGCATCTAAAAGTGCTGGTTCTTGTGAGTATTCTGCCATAATACGCAACTCAATTTGAGAATAATCTGCACATAAAATTTTATTTGAATGTTCCTGTACACAAAATGCTTTACGAATTTTTTTACCTTTCTCTGTCCTTATTGGTATATTTTGGAAATTAGGATTTGTGCTTGAAAGTCTTCCCGTTGCTGCAATAGTTTGGTTTAATGATGTATGTACTCTCCCTGATTTAGGATTTACATACTTTGGAATGGCATCTATGTAGGTATTTTTTAATTTGGTTAAATGCCTATACTCTAAAATTTTCTCTGGTAATGGATGATGTCTTTTTAAAACTTCTAATACTTCTACTGCAGTACTACGTTTTCTTATGGGTTTTAATGACAGTTCATCGAATAAAACCACTGCCAATTGCTGAGGTGAGTTAATATTAAATTCATGACCTGCAATTCCATAAATATCAGACTTTATTTCATCAATTTGAGCTTCAATTTCTTTTGAAAATTTATTTAAAAAATTGGTGTCAAGATGTACGCCATTTTTCTCCATTTGGATTAAAACAGGTAATAATTTCATTTCTATTTCATTAAATGGAGTTGATAATTCTTCTTTCGGGATATTATCTTGTTGTTTTAACGCAATTTGAAGGGCAATATCTGCATCCTCAGCAGCATAAAATGAAACATCTTCTAAGGGTACTTTATCCATGGTAATTTGCTTTGCACCTGTACCAATTAGATCTTCAATTGGTTTCATTCTATATTTAAGGTAGTCTAAAGAAAGGTAGTCTAATTTATAAGAATTTTTCTCAGGATATAAAAGATGCTCAGCAATCATACTATCAAATGAAATATTTTGAATGCTTATACTGTATTGACTGAGTACTAAAGCATCAAACTTTATATTATGTCCACAAAAACTCAATGAAGGATTTTCAAAAATCGGTTTTAATTCAGCTAAAATTAATTCTAATGAAAAAGAATCAAAAAGCGAATTTTCTTTTTCTGGATACAAAACAGGGATATAATACGCTTCATTTTCTTTAATTGAGAATGACATTCCAACAATATCAGTATTTAGAGAATTTATACTGGTAGTTTCTAAATCAAATGCAATAAGTGGTGCTTGGATTAAATCCTCAATAAGCTTTTTTAACAAATCAATAGTATTGATAGTAAAATATTTTTTCTCAGGGGATGATAATTGGACGGGCTCATCAACAAAATTAGCCACTTGTTTTATTAAAGAATATACCTCTAAATCATTAAATTGATTAACGAGTGCTTCACTATTCATTTGTTGACGTTTCATTTCTTCAATATGAAATTCAATGGGAACATCACATTTTATAGTAACCAGTTCTTTTGAGAGGTGAACAATATCTTTCCCATTTATCATTCCCTCACGTGCACGTTTATTTTTTATAGATTCTGCATTTTTAATGGCTTCATCAATTGTCCTATATTCATTTAAAATTTTTACAGCCGTCTTGGGTCCAACACCATCAATTCCAGGAATATTATCTGAGCTGTCACCCATCAATGCTAATAAATCTATAATTCCATCAGGGCCAATGCCCCACTTTTCAGATACTTTATTATTATCATAAATGGTAGTAGGTTTAAATCTATTCCCTGGCGTGTACACAAAGGTTGACGATGTAACTAACTGCATCATATCCTTATCACCCGTAACAATATAGGTATGTAGGTTACATTGTTCTGCTTTTTTAGCTAATGTACCAATAATATCGTCAGCTTCAAACCCTGGCAATTTTATCATTGGTATTTTGGTAGAACGTATTACATCGAAAAGAGGCTCAAGTTGCTCCACCAATTCCTCAGGCATTTTCTCTCGTGTTGCTTTGTATTCGGTATAAAGTTTATGTCTAAATGTTGGTTCTTTAGAATCTAAAACAATGGCAATATAGTCTGGATTTTCCTCTTTTAATAATTTAAAAAGAGAATTCATAAATCCATATATGGCAGATGTATGCCGACCATCTGAGGTAATTAAAGGATTTTTAATCATGGCAAAATGCGCTCTATATATAAGAGCCATACCATCTATTAAAAATAGTCGCTTTTGTGGTGTCATAAACCTGTAGAATTTTTAGTAATTGATACGGATATTTTACCTAAACAAATTCAGATAGAACAATGAAATAATCAATTATAAATATAAAAAAAGCCCCTCTAGGAGGGGCTTTTCTAACAATTATGAACTTGCGTTACTTGCTTTCAGCAACAGACGCTTTTCTATAATCAGTAACGATTTTTTTAAGTTCACCAGCAGCTTTACGAGCACGTGTACCCGCTGCTTTATTGCCTTTTTCAGTAAATTTGTTATGGTTTTCTTCAAATTCTGACCAAAGGCCGTTCATTGTACTGAATAGATCATTTGTTTTTGACATTGTTTTTTTTCCTATATTTAACGTTTTAACAATAGATTAAAATTACATTATTAATTGAATTATAAAAGTATATTTTTCTAATATTTTTTAATTTTATTCCAAGCCATCATTCCACCTTTAACATTTATAGCATTAAATCCATGAGAAGCCAACTTTTTTGCAGCACTTGATGATCTTCCACCGCTTTTACATACCACATAAATGGGTTTATCTTTAAACGAATCTAATTCGCTATATCTCTCATCAATTTCTGATAGTGGAATTAAAATTGAATTATTTATATGTCCAAGTGGACCATTATACTCACCCTTTGTTCTTACATCAATTATTACAGGATTCTTTTCCTTTTGAGTAATTCCCAAAAGTTCATTTGTACTTATTTCAACGCCTGAGCCAAATGGTTTGAAATAATATAATGTAATTCCAAAAATAAGTAACAATAGGATTAGTTTCATATCTTCCATTAAAAAAGGCTCTTTAAAAAAAAGAGCCTTTTTTATTACAATTCATATTAGAATTATAGTGGTTTAACATCTTTAGCAATTGGACCTTTATCACCTTCACCTACTACAAAATCTACATTTTGATTTTCAGCTAAAGTTTTAAATCCATCTGAATTAATTTCACTAAAGTGAACAAAAAGATCTTTTCCACCTTCATATTCAATAAATCCAAATCCTTTGGTTTGATTAAACCATTTAACTTTACCTTGTACTCTTTCTGACATAACTTCTTTCAAATAATGTTTTAATTAACTTGTAAATTTACACATTATAATATTAAATCTATAATTATTTTAGTTATTCTTATGAAAAATAGATCCGACTAAATATTCCCAAACTTGTAAATCATAGAGATATAATAGGTTTTAACATCATTTTTTTCGTAGTTATAACTATGTGATTCTTGATTTTGAATATACGATTCAAAAATATCATTGTCCAATAAATCAGCTCCTTTAAGTGTTATTCGTAAATGGTCATCAAGAACAGATAGTTGATATGCAAAATCTAAAACAAATTTTCCATTTCCCCATTGATAGCCCTGTGGTGAATCTCTTCTGGTTTTATACGTTCCATTTACTTCAAATTCACCATAACCATGTGTTTTATAGGATGCAATTAATCGACCATAACCACCACTTGTAATTCCATTTAATTGAGTATTAATTGCATTTTCGGTTTTTAATCTGAAATAATTCCCCATAAGCCTTAATTCTAAATCATGAATGGGTGAAAATTTCACTAATCCTTCAACTCCATTTAATATCCCATATCCCGTATTTTCAAACGTATAATAAGATTGAGAGCCTTCATCTATTTTTTCAACCCACTGTATTGGATTTCGAATAAAATGATTATATGAACTTACATCAAATTTTATGTTGTTAAATACTTTTGAAAAACCAAATTCAACTAAATTAGTAAACTCAGGTTTTAACAACGTATTTCCAAGGGTATCTATACTTGAATAACTTTCACTTCGAGGGTATGGATCCAACTGTTTCACACTTGGACGATTTACACGACTACTAAAACTCGTTTTAATCTGCGTATAAGGGTTCAGTGAATAGCTTAGATGTGCAGATGGATAAAACCGTTCATAATTATCATTAAGCAAAATATGTTTTAATCCAATTTCATTCTGAACCCATTCAAATCTTAGTCCTAATTTAAAATTAGCTCTTTCTTTCCATTTAAAAGATGTAAGTCCATATACTGCATTTATATTTTCGTTAAATCTAAATGAATATTCCTCAGCTCCAATATTTTGATTTTTATCAAATGTATTGAATCTACCTTTATATCCAGACTCAAAATGAAAACCATTATATTGCATTCGATAATCTAATGTAAATATTTTTCTGTCTTGAAAAATTAAATCCTCGATATTTTCTAAATTACTTTTAGACTTATTTTGCTTTTCATCTTGAATATCTTGAAAATATTCAACATCTAACTCACTATTATTTTCAAATGTATTAAAAGAGCCAATTCCTACAACATATGCATCAACTTCATTTGTAAATTCACTTTGCATTGTCCATCTTGAATCAATTGAGGTTTGTGTTATATCAATGAGTTTATCTATTCCACCTGTTTTCCTAATATAACTTCCTTCAGTAGTAAACAAATGATCATCAGTAAAGGAGTGTTTAATTCCACCATTAAAATAATTTAATTCAGCATGCCGATTATTTGAACTATTTTGAGTCACTTTATCTATTTCTTCATCATTTTGAAACAAAATAATATCATTTTTAGAATTTCCAATATGATCTGCAGTTTCGTAATTTATTTTTGTAAAAAAAGTTGTACTTGGGAAACGATAACTAAATGTGGATCCAATATTTAGCTTATCTGAATTTCCAACATTTGCAGTAACCTCTCCATTGTAACCCTGTATTTTTTCATCCTTGAGAACAAAATTAATAATTCCAGTCATACCATCAGGATCAAATTCCGAAGATGGATTTGTAATTATCTCCACACGCTCAATCATAGATGCAGGAATAGGAACTGCCAGTGCATTTGTCGATCTATCTGTACCAAGAATTCCTGCTCTTTTTTCATTAACTAATACAGAAACATTAGATGAACCTCTGAGGGAAATTGTGCCATCGCAAGCCACTTCTATTCCTGGAACTTTTTTTATTACATCACAACAAGTACCTCCAGAAGTTGCCTTTAAATTATCTATATAAAAAACTTTTTTATCGGCCTTAACTTCCAGAATTTTCTTCTCAGCCGTTACATTTATTTCTTCACCTTCAATGCTACCTTGTTCAATAAATATTTCACCAAACATTTTTTCATTTTGATGCTTGTCTATTTTAAATGGTGGACTCCAATAGGAATCAAAGCCAATAAATTTCACTTCAATTCGATACTCATTATCTGGAACATTTAAAAATGAGAAATATCCCTCATTTCCTGTTAGTTGTCCCATTTCGATATTCTCGTCCGAAGTCCGAATAAGAGTAACGGTTGCAAATTGAACTGGGCTCATAGTTCCATGCTGCTTTACCGTTCCCGTAATTTTACCTGCAAATATAATATTTGTAAAAATTGATAATGCAAGGATTACTATAATCCTTGAATATATATTTTGTAATTTCATGATATACTCCTTTAAAGTTAACTATTAAAAAATTAATTAAAGGAGTATTCTAAATAAGGAGTGGAAGATTCCTATTAAATGAAGGGAATTGTGGTAAAGCTACGTATTGAGACGTTAATGTTTCAGTTATATTAAAATAATTTTTCCCATACTCAACGAGATTAAAATATTGATTGTTGTTCGAATTATCTTGAGGTGAAATATATACAATGGGTTGTATCGGTGTTTCATCAGAATTAGAAATATGACAACCACATTTTTGGGCTTGTTCAATACAGCAGCTTGCATGACTAATTTCAGTATTACAACATGCATTATTAACAACTATCTCACATTTGGGGGCATCATTGGAGAGGAAAGATACTCCTCCCTCAATGTGAGGAAGTAAAATAATGCTTAATGATAATATAATATTCAAAATATACATCAACGGTAATTTACGACCTTTTCGTCTTGTTTTTATTATACTTATTCAAAATTAACGCCAATTCATGCTTACTATTAATATTTGAAAGTTCAATTTCAAATTTATCTAACTTTAGGAATTTACAATTTATTTCCATGATTATTTTTTTTAGCTTGAAGTGTTTTTGTTTAAACGCTTGATTAAATATAGGTAATAATGATTTTTTATAAATACCACAAAATGGTAAAAAACTTCCTTCCAACTGAGGGATAACAACATCATATTTATCGTTTTTATAAGCACATATTTTTTCGACAATTTTGGATGTAATGAATGGCATATCTACACTAATTACAAAAATCCATTCGTCACATGTATGCTCTAAAGCAGTAATTAGTCCTACTAACGGTGACTGTTCAGGAGAAAAATCATTAATATGTGTTTTATTAGGATCATCATTATGTTTTCCTATTAAATATACATTTCTAAATGATTTTTCTAACTCAGAATAAATTCTATCTAAAAAGGAAACATTATCTATTTTATGATTTGCCTTATTAGTACCAAATCGTTTACTCTCTCCACCAGTTAGAATATAGGCATCCATTTGGGAAGAAATTGAATCTTTATCAATCATTTATTCGTTTCCAAATAGGAACATCAACTTTTAACTTATCCATAAACCATGCCATTGCCTCAAATGATTCTTGCCGATGTTTTGAATGAATCTCTAAGTAAATTGCACTTTCTCCAACCGGTATAAATCCAGTTCGATGAATACAAAAAATAGACTCAATTTTAAATTTTTCTATGGTTGAATTTGCTAATCGGTACAATTCTGATGTTGCCATTTCGTGGTAGCATTCATAAAAAATTCCAGAGATTTTATTTTCATTTTCAATATTTCTAATACAGCCATTAAATCTAATGACAGACCCAATATTTTCACTTTGAATTAGTGGAATGGAATCTTCAATGATTTTAGAATCAACTATTTTGGCAAAAATCATCTATCCTCCAGAAACTGGTGGAATCATTGCTACTTCATCGCCATTATCTAAAAGATATTCCTCATCAACATAGCATTGATTTACAGCAATTCTTATCGGGAGTCCCGACAATTTCTCTTCATTTTTATGTACTATTTTCCCAAGTGCATCCTTCGCTGTTGAATTATCGTCTAAATCTAACAAAATGGATGATTCCCCCACTGAATCCTTTACAATTGAAAATAGTTTTACTTGTACGGTAATCATCTATAGTGGTTTGATATTAATTGAATTATTTTCTGTGAGCATTTTATGCCTTGGTGGAGATGACAAAATACAATTGGAATTTGTTATGGATGTAATCATGTGGGATCCTAATTTTTCTGTCGGTTTACATTTTACAAATCCTTCATTATCAATCCAAAATTTTCCAAATAAAAAGCGATGCTTATTTTTATCAGTTTTAAATGGTTCTGAGAGTTTTCCATTAAACTCTGTTTTTAATTTTAGACCTAGAGTTTTAAAAATAAATGGCAGAACATAAATATAAAAACAAATTATGGCAGAAATGGGATTTCCTGGAAGTCCAAAAGCGATGCTTTTATCAGATTTCCCAAAGTATAATGGTTTCCCTGGTTTCTGTGCAACTTTCCAAAATACTTCATTAAAGTTAGATTCTGCAAAAGCTTGTTTTACAAAATCAAACTCCCCCATTGATATTCCACCAGTTGTAATGATTATGTCAACATTATTATCAAAATTTGATAAATTACTTACCATTTCATTTTTATCATCTGAGACATGAGAATGAATTACATTGCAATAATTTACCTTTAATAATTGGATTAAAGTTTCTGCATTTGAATTATACACAGAGCCATTATTAATCTCACCTTTTTTATTCACAACTTCATCACCTGTAGTAATTAAATGGACATTAATTTTTTTGAAAACCTCTACCTCTTCAATACCAAAATGAGTTAAAACTCCCATTAACTCTGGTGTAATTGAGGTTCCACAATTTAGAATAAGCTCCCCTACATTAACTTCTTCACCTTTTTTACGGATGTTTTGATGTTTAACAGGAAGGGTATGAAATTCAATAATTTCTGAATGAAATCCACTGGTATCTTCAACTTTTATAATTGCATTTGTGCCATTGGGAATTATTGCACCTGTCATACATTTAACACACTCACCTTTATTGATTATACCATCAAATGGTTTCCCCGCTCTACTTTCACCAATACATACGAGTTTATTAATGGAATTTTCAGAATTAACATTAAAATCTTTAACATCTACTGCAAATCCATCCATAGCAGAATTATCAAAAGCTGGAGACGGAAAAGGTGAATGTACATCAACTGAAAGTACTCGTTGAATTGCATCATTCAATTGAACTTTTTCGGTTTTTATTAACAAGGCATGTTCTAAAACTGAATCAAGTGCTTGCTGGTAAGGAATCATAATAAATCCCTAATAAGCATAATGACAGCAATAAACACTACCACTCCTAAAACTTTTTGAATCGTATCAGCTTCAAAATATGAGGCCCCTAAATACGAACCCACAAAACCACCAAAAATAACGGCAATCAACATTGGTAGAATAAATGAAAAATTTAATGATTGATGTTGCATGCGGGACACTAATCCAGAAAAAGAATTCATCCATATAAAAACAGAACCACATGCAGCTGCTTCTTTTTCAGATGCTAAGCCAAACATTATTATTAAGGGTACTAAATAAATTCCTCCGCCAATTCCAACAGTTCCTGCAACAAAACCTAAAATTGCACCAACGCAAATGGAAAAAATCCACTTTTGCAATTTAGTTAATCTAAATTCTAATGAGAGATTTTTTATTAAATATATCCTAGCAAAAATCAAGCTTAGAGTAAGTAATAAAATAATTTTAAAGTAAAGCTCAGGCAAATTTAACTTCCCTGCAAAATAAGCCA
>CAYQPE010000005.1:0-43142 GCA_964419445.1 uncultured bacterium | reverse complement strand
CTGCAGGTGATGTAAATGGAGATAGTATTATAGATATATTAGATATCGTTCAAACAGTGAATATAGTATTGGGTAATATCAACCCTACAGCATCTCAGGCTTGTGCAGCTGATGTGAATGATGATGATATCATTGACATCCTAGATATTGTGAGAATTGTGAATATTGTGCTGGGGAATTAGTTAAGTATTTAATATTCATATTTGTAGGCTTTTTATCATCCCAAGACGTTGAGGGATGTACTGATACCAACGCATTAAATTGTGATAATAATCCACCAACTATGGAAGAAGACGAATCTGCGGATTGGTGGAACCATTGTGTAACTTGTCCAGAAACACCATGTAATGGATTTTATAATCCTGAGGCAACTATAGATAATAATACATGTCAATATAATCAAGTACCCATGTGGGAAGAGATAGAGTTTCAAGTTACACCAGGTCAAATTCTAATTGATTGGTCTAGCTTCATTCCACCAGTTGAAGATATTGATGCCTTTGTAATCCAGCGTTGCTTAGAAGATGGCACATGTGCCTTTGTAGAAGAAGCATCAAACACCGATACCTATTTAGAAACCAATATCGTTGATTATTATGATTGGGAAAGTGGTGAAAATCTAAATTATTATATGGGTGTTTTCTATTCTAATAATGGATGGTGGAGCCAAGCAAAAGGGAAATATAATTTTTACTTAGGATGTATGGATCCCAATAGTCCTAACTATAATCTAGATGCATTAGTTGATGATGGAACATGTGGCAGTATGGATGTTCTATTGGGTGATGTAAATGATGATGGAATACTGAATATTTTAGATGTGGTACAGATTGTAAATTTTGTTTTGGGGCAATTGGAATTTGATGAGACACAAGTTATTGCATCGGATATCAACGAAGATGGTATTACCAATATCCTAGACATCGTTACCTTAGTAAATATTATACTTTCATAGATTGGATTATAAATCATACCTTAAAGAATACTATCTAAAAAAAGGGTTAATCCTTATCGATGTATTCCTCATAATTGCACTCATTCAATACTTTATATTTGGTGGATCTTTTAATGAAATGATTCTATGGATTAAAGGATTTCTTCAATTTTATTTTTAACATAAAAAAGACCTTTTTAAAGGTCTTTTTTATCTTCTGTCGCCATCTTTGTACTTGAGGGAATGGGTACTAATCGATGCCGATTAAATGCCCATACCCCAACATTAAATGCTCCCAATATTAAATGGAATGTTGAACTGATTTCATTAAATATATACAAATTATAAATTCCAATGATTAAATTAAACCAAATTATCAAACTTAGATAGCTCTTCCTTTCTTTCTCAGACATTATATCTCCCTAGTTTATCGTTAAAATACTTGAAACAAGTTATATGGTTTTTCGTTCCTAAAAATCATTGCACATCACATAAAATTTAATATTTATTAAAATGAGACTTACATCACACCTTTCAATATTGCGTGGTTTGTATCACAAATTGGTGAATTAAAAAATTATAATTTTAGAACGAATTGAAATTATGAAAGGAAGTAACATGCAAAACTATGATAGAGATATTCAATCTGCTGATTACCTATATATGGTATGTCGCCAAAATCCATTGCTTGTTATTTCAACTGAGAGCGGTGTGGGGAAGTATAAGTTTAGCTGTATTGGGTTTAAACATAGTCGAATGCTATTAGAGTTTACATTAATGATTGATGTAGAGTTTGAAGATTCACAAACTATCCATGAGGATATTGGAGACAAATATTATTTAACCATAGACCAATACTTAAATGTTTATAAAAAATCTGCTTGTGCATAAAGTTTGCCTGTAAAGGAAGGGGGAATATCTCCCTGATACAAAAGAGCTTTTCATTTTTGAAAAGCTTTTTTGTTTTACATCAAAGATGAAGATAGTAAATTTCCATCATGGAATTACATACTTACATACAATTGCTGGTGGAAAATAAACCACTTTATTTCACAATTTTAGTCATTGGTTCTGCAATAGCTGCAAAAATTACTGATTTTATTTTATCTCGAATTATATCTCAAATTGTTTCAAAAACAGAAACTTCCTTCGATGATAAGATTGTTGATGCACTTCACAAACCTATCTATTATACCGTATTCTTTTTGGGAGTATATGTTGCATCAGATATGGTGCATATCCCTGAAAATATAGAGTTTATATTGTATGGTATATTTAAAACAGTTGTGGTTGCAGTCTGGTCTTCGGCGATATTTAAAATTTTTATTCAACTAATTAAATGGTCTTCTCAACGAAGTAGCACTAAAAAAATTATTCAAAAACGCACACTACCATTATTCGATAATATTGGAAAACTTGCCATATTCGGTGGTGCAATCTATTTTATTTTATTGAGTTGGAATATAGATGTTACGGGTTGGGTAGCTTCAGCTGGAATTTTAAGTGTAGTTGTAGGTTTTGCAGCAAAAGACACACTTTCAAATTTATTTGCAGGAATTTTTATTATGGCTGATGCTCCTTATAAAGAAGGAGACTATATTAATTTAGATGCAGGTGAACGAGGTTATGTGAGAAGTATTGGGATCAGAAGTACACGAATCATGACACGCGATGATATTGAAATTACAATTCCCAATTCAGTAATTGCCAACTCAAAAATTGTGAATGAAAGTGGTGGCCCTCATGAAAAGGAAAGGGTTCGAATTACGATTAGTGTTTCTTATGAAAGTGATGTTGAGAAAGTAAAATCAGTTTTGAATGAAATTGCAACTTCTTCTGAAAATGTATGCAAAAGCCCTGAGCCTCGTGTAAGATTTAGATTTTTTGGAGATTATGGTTTAAACTTTCAATTATTGTTTTGGATTGAAAAACCAGAGTTACGCGGTCGAGTTATTGATGAGTTAAATACCACAATTTTTTATCGCTTTAGAGAAGAAAAAATTGATATCCCATATCCACATCACGTGGTAGAGCTCAACCAAAAATAAATGGTAAAGAAATATAAGATCATTATATTATTGGTTTTTGCCATGTTTTGTGTGAGTACGTCACCAATTCTAGGTAGATTACTTTCAAATGTTCCATCTGTAGGAATTTCATTTTGGAGAATGGCTATAGGTGCATCAATATTATGGATGTTTTCATTTTTCATCCCACAGGGATCATTATCAACTAGAAATAGAAATTTCACAATTCTTGGGGGAATTTTTTTAGGAATCCATTTTCAATTTTTCTTTGAATCCATAAAATTAACCACTATTGCAAATGCAACCTTCCTTGGCACTCTAGCACCATTATTTACATTATTTTTAGAGAAATTTTGGCTTAAACGCAAAATTGGCCCACAAATGATTTATGCTTTAATTATAATATTTATTGGATCTGTTATAATTATAGGGAATCAATTTGATGTATCTAGTAACTATACGAGGGGGAATTTGTATGCACTTATTTGCTCATTTTGGATATCCTTAGCATTTATGATTTCTGAAAATGTTCGCAAAGAAGCTGGTACTATTGGTTATAGTCGTACAATGTTTACATCTGCAGCTTTTACATTACTTATGATATCATTTTACAATGGTGATCCACTTATGGGCTATAGCAAAATGGATTATTTTGGGTTATTTCTATTGGGATTAATTCCAACCATTTTTGGACACAGCACACTTTATTACACTTTGAGATATGTACAACCAACCGTTGTTGCATCCTTTCCATTAGGTGAGCCTATTATTGCATCAATTTTAGCTTATTTTATATTTGCTGAGTCCATTGGGATGTCAATTTATGTAGGTGGTACATTAACATTAATAGGATTATTGGTATTGGCAAGAAGTAAGTCACAATAATGTGACGCTTGTCAATTTAGGATATTGGGGGAGGTTATAAGTTACATTGTAGGGCATATGAGATCTATCTCTATCCTCGCTCTACTCCTCATTACCCTCATGGCTTTGATGAACGTTGTAGCTTCCTTGAAAAAGGAAGCTACTTTTTTTATAGGTATAAAAAAGCCCCGGAAATTCTGAGGCTGTAGATTTTTGATAAAAAGAATACTATTTTGTAGCTTTATTTAATTTTTTGATAAGCTTAGAAATTTGTCGTTTCCCTTTTGCATCTCTAATTCTAAAATACTCATCTGCAATAGCCAAAATTTCTTCTGATTTTTCATCACTATATTCACCCTTTTCAATTTTCACCAAATGATTTTCTAATTCAGAAATAAGGGTACTGTCATAGCCAACCACATTTTACGACCCTTTAACTGTCCCTTTTTAACATCTGTACCTGAAAATAAAAAACTGTTTTCCTCACACCGTCTTGATCTAATAAATGAGGGGAGGGGAGTATTACACAAAGGGAATTGTAAGGGAAAGAATGACATAAAAGATTGTGGTTTATAAAAAAACAAAAACCCACATACCGTGGGTTTTTGCACCTCCTCCAAAGTTGTAATATGACTTAAAAGTTATGACTTCTTTCCTATCCAAGAAAAAGTGCTTATAAACCACATATCACAACTACAATATAAAAAAATTAAAAACAAACGTTATTAACGACGACACAATATATAAACTATGTAGGGGAAATACCTACAAAAAAACATTGAAAATTACGGAATTTAGAAAAGGGAGAAGTAAAATTAATTTTATAAAAAAAGCTCCACATAAATAGTGAAGCCTTTTCTGCTCCGGTACGTGGACTCGAACCACGGACACGTGGATTAACAGTCCACTGCTCTAACCAACTGAGCTATACCGGAATATGTAAAAATGCTGTTTTGTACAACCCAATAATTTAAAGCAATTTAAGTTTTGTGTTATAATATTATTTTGAATTTAGAACGCTTTTTTTAGCAGTGTGCATGTTTCAATAAGGCCATCAACTTGAACTTTAGTATGGCCGATAATGGGCATGAAGTTTGTATCTCCATTCCATCGAGGAACAATATGTAAGTGAAAATGTTCATCAATTCCTGCACCTCCAGCTTTACCAATATTTGCACCCATATTGAATCCTTCTGCATTCATTTCTTTTTTCATAAACCGCATAAGTATTGATGAAAATTTCATTATTTCTGTTTGAGTTTCAACTGGGAGTTCATCAAAATCAGAAATATGGTGGATGGGAGAAATCATAATATGCCCATTATTATATGGATACAAATTCATCATCACAAAAGCAGATTTTCCTTTATGAACCAATAAGCCATCATCAATATCAAGTTTTGAACAAAGTACACATTTATCTACTGGAGTATCATCTCGTTTAATGTACTCCATTCTCCACGGTGCCCAAAGTTGTTCCATTAATGTGCCGCCGCTCTATCTGATTTGTATTGAGATATTACCTGTTCCGCTTCAGTATGAGGCATGTCTTCATAATGAGAAAATTCTAATCTGAATATTCCACGACCACTGGACATAGATTTCAATGCAGTTGAATAGTCTTGAAGATTTGCTTGTGGTACTTCTGCATTAATTATCTGGAAATGACCATCAGCTTCCATACCTGAAACCCGACCTCGACGAGATGAAATATCGCCCATAATATCACCCATTGCATCTTCAGGAACCTTTACTTTTATTTTATATATTGGTTCTAAAAGTTTAGGTCGAGCATTATCAAAGGCTTCTGTGAATGCATGCCTTCCTGCAATTTGAAATGCCATATCATTTGAATCAACGGGATGCATTTTCCCATCATAAAAATCGATTTTTAAATCTACAACTTTACAGCCAGCAAGAATCCCTTCACTGCACACCGAATCAATTCCTTTTTCTACCGAAGGTACAAATCCTCTATCTACATTTTGCCCCACTAATGAATGTTTAAAGTCTATGCCTTCACCACGTTGAGCAGGAGTAATTTTTAGCCATACTTCTGCAAATTGGCCCGATCCACCTGATTGCTTTTTATGTCGATATTTTGAATCTGAATTAGAGGTAATGGTTTCTCGATAAGGTACTTTTGGTTTTTCTTGATCAATCTCCACATCAAAGCGATTTGAAATTCTATGAAGTACTAATTTCAGATGAGATTCCCCTTGACCTGAAACTATGGTTTGTCCCAATTCAGGATCAACTCTATATTCAAAAGTGGGGTCTTCTTCATGCATAACCGAAAGGCCTGTAGCAATTTTTTCCTCATCTCCACGAGTTTTTGGCTTTACTGCAATACTCATATTTGATGAAGGGAATTTAATTTTTGGTAAAATTATTGGGCTTGCTGCAGATGCCAATGTATCACAGGTATGCGTATTTTTCATTTTTAATGCGGCCCCAATATCACCTGCAATAAGTCGAGAGGCTTCCTTTTTATCTTTTCCATTCATATAAAATACTTGGCGTAGTTTTTCAGTTTGGTCACGTGTCGAGTTAAGTAAGTCATCTCCGGGCTTTACAGTTCCTGAATAGACTCTAAAAAATGATAGCTCTCCCAAATGTGCTTCACTCATTGTTTTGAATACTAATCCTGCCACATGGTCATCAACGGACGCTCCATGTCTAATTTCTTCATCAGATCTAGGTTTTGTTCCCACCACTTCACTAAAATCACCTGCACATGGGGCGTAGCGTGCCAGAATGTCCATCATTCGTTGTACCCCAATATTATTTTGCCCAGAAACACAAAAAACAGGAATTAATCCTTCATTCATAAATGCTGCATGTAAACCACTACGCAATTCTGATTCGGTAAGTTCACCATTTTCAAAAAAGGTTTCTAGCAATGAGTCATCTGATTCTGCAATAAGTTCTATAAGTTCATTATGAAGAGAATCTAATTTTTCGGCCCAACTGCCATCGGCATTAGCTTCTTCATACTTACCAGAACCATCTGTTTTAAATGTAAATATTTCTTTTCGTAGTACATCTGCAACTTGATGAAATTGTTCTCCCTCTTGAACAGGAATCATGAATGGAAAAACAGTTCGGCCAAACCGATTTTGTAAATTTTCGAGAACGGTATCAAATTCAGATTTTGAATTATCAATCATATTGACAATAATTAATCGCGGAACATTAAATTCATCTTTAGCATATTCCCATGCTAGCTCAGTCCCAACTTCTATACCATGTGCACTATTGATGACAACCCCTGCAAAGTCTGCAACTCGCAATGCAGATTTTAATTCTCCTTGGAAATCCAAAGAACCAGGAGCATCTAATACATTAAATTTTTTCTCAAGCCATTCAAAGTTTAATAAAGAAAGTGATATAGAATGTTGATCTTCTATCTCATAATCATGATAATCTGACACCGTTGTTCCCGACTCAATATTACCCATTTTATGGATAAGCCCAGCATTTAACAAGATAGATTCGGTAAGGATTGTTTTCCCTGAAGAAGAGTGCCCAACCAAAGCCAAATTGATGATATTTTGTGTTGTATATTCTTTCATGTTAGTACCTCCTTAAATATAAAAATCCGATGATATCCATCGGATTTTTATATAATTAAACTCTTATTTCTGCCCAACACATGAAAATGCATTGGGCGTTGAACTTTCGCAATTTTATTTATCTTTGAATAATATTTCATATAGACATTGCACCTTTAAAAGGGGGATTAAACTAATAAATTTAATGTATTGATGCAAGTCTTTGTTAAAAAAGTGTTGAAGATCGTTTCTCTTCTATCATTTGCCGAATAATTGGCTTCATAGTAAGATTAGAAATATCAAGTTCAGCAAATATTTCTGCCAAGAGTTTAATTTTTTGTTCAATGGGTTTATTCTTATTTAGTACGATGAATGGTTTTTCTTCAAGTATGCAGTAACCTCCATTAAAGCTACCTTTCCCCGAAATGATTTTTATATCTAATTGTTCAGCTAGATTTTCAAATTCTTGATATTGCTGTGTCGGTTTTATAGATATTCATCCTTATTCATGGATTCTAACATTTTTACAATCGTTTTTACATTTTCAGATTCAGCATGTGGCATGATGAGTGTAACATCCATCATATTAACAACAGTTAAATCTTCAACACCTATGAGTGCGGTTAGTCGATTTGGGCTTATCACAAAATTTTGTTGAGAGTCAATACTTACAACCTCTCCATCATGGACAGACCCTTTAGAATTTTTATCTAATATATTAAACAGCGACTGCCAAGAACCTAAGTCACTCCATCCAAAATCAGCTTTTATGGTAAAAACATTCTCAGCCTTTTCAAGGATGCCATAGTCAATACTTTCAGGCCGAATGATTTCCCATTCTCTATCCAAAACCACATCAAATTGACTTGAATTCATAGCATCATAAATAACATCTAGTGAATCATGAAGCTCACACATGTGAGTTTTCATTTCAATGAGGATTTGGTCTGCTTTCCACACAAATATTCCTGCATTCCATAAAAATTCACCACTTTCAAAAAAGTTTATCGCAGCATCTTTATGGGGTTTTTCAGCAAATGTTTTTACCCTATAAATCTGTTTATCCTCTTGGGGATTAAATTGAATATATCCATATCCAGTTGCAGGATATGTAGGCTTGATACCTATGGTCATGAGGACATTTTTTTCTTCCACAACATCAGCAGCAGTATGGATGATTTTTTTAAATTCGTTATGATCTTGAATTAAATGATCTGCAGGATATACCGCCATTATGGCATTGGGATTTTGTCTGTAAACATATAAAGCAGCCAAGCCAATTGCAGGAGCTGTATTTTTTCCAGAGGGTTCTTTAATAAAATTTGATGATGGAATTTCTGGGATTTCTTTTTTAATTTGTTGGCATAATTTTGGAGATGCTACAATAAAAATTTTATCTGCAGAATCAATCTCTTTGATACGGTCAACAGTTTGTCGAATGAGTGTATCGCTGCCAATTAGGTTAAGCAGTTGTTTAGGAAGGTCTTTTCGGCTTCGGGGCCAAAATCGAGTTCCTGAACCCCCTGCCATAATTATATGATACATTAAAATTTTCCTTTGTCTTTATACTGCATATCAATTTGGATTCCTTCAACCTTCCAGCGAGCCCGAACGTCAATAGTATCGGGGTAAATTGTATATGATGCTGCAGGCATATATGGATTCCATACACCTGAAAAATAGGCGTTTTCTAATTTAGAATTTGCATTTTCATATGCACTTATTTGATACTTTCCAGAGGGTAAATTATTAAACTCGAAAATTGAATTTGCTTGAATAATTGTATGTTCATTAGAATGAATTTCTGTTGCATTCACAATTACATCTTTAGCAGGATATTTTACAATTTTGCCACTAACTTTACCACCCACAATTTCACCTATAGGATTGGTTTTAAGAGGTAAAGTTTGAACTATAACCAGTGAATCTTCCATCATGTTACCGTACTTATCACTTACATTTTTTCCTAAAAAGCTCACATAATTTAAACTATCTATCATTGCAGTAAGCGTTTGATTTTCAAATGTGTAATTAACATTTAAATCTATGGAATCTATTTGAGTAAACAATACAAATTCAGGTTGAAGAACTATCGTTTCACTAAATTCTATTTTTAGAGAGTTGTCTTTTACAGTTTTTGAATTTATGATGGGAGGAATGGTATCCACAGGCGGATTAAATAAATAATTGATGGTAGGTGAATCATATTCAATTAGCCGATTAAATAAATTTGGATGAACAGAAATAGTATCATCCATTATTGTACATTGTAGTTTATCCTTAAATTCTATTTGAGAAGTAGTGCCATCATCAAATTTTAAATAACCAAAATCACTATTGACAATTTCTAATCCTACACTTTTTTTGAACTCTAATGGCTCGTCCATAAAAATTTTAATTTTTGATGTTTGATTTTCCTCCAATGATATAAATTGCCGATCCAACATTCCATATCTATGAGTATGTATTGATTTTTCAGGAGTTTGAGATTTTCCCTCCGAAGCAAATATTGTATATCTGTTGGGAATAAGGTATAAAAAACTAAATCCACCGGTAGAATCTGCTTCAACGGTTTTTAAATAAGTCAGTGAATCTGTTGTAAAATATGAAAAAAGTGAAATGGATGTAATGCCATTGAAATTAAAATTATCTATATATCCTTTGATTGACCCATTTGGGATTTTATCGCCAGTACTATATATAATTTGTGATCCTTTATTCATCATATTGCCTTGAAAATCACGAATTTTTCTAGATATATCAATCTGTAATAACTGGTTTTGTTTCCAATTATTTACTGGCGAAATGAATACACGGTTGCGCTTTACTTTAATTTTAAACTCATTTTGATTTTCAATGGAAATTGCAGATTTTACAGAAGTAGGATCAACCATTTCACTGAAATTCAGTACAATCTGTTCATCTTCTAATAGTCCGGTACGTTCATTTTCTGGATGAATAATTAGCAACTCTGGTCCAATAATATCTTTTGGACCTCCCGTTGCTGGGCCTTGTGCAGCACAAGAAAAAATCAATAGAATTTGAAAAGCTAAGAATATGGATTTCATGAGTTGGGAAATTTACAACAAAGATTATTTGGGGTTAAATGTAATTCAGTTATGGGATAAGTTAAAGGGAAGTTCACCCAAGTACGTGAGTTTATCTTTCTCTACTTTAATATTGATTACATTTACTTTTAGACCATTTTTATATGCATCTAGAATTGTTTGTGAGAATATTGGGTCTCGTTCCCATTGAGGTGAAAATTTAGATGCATCTGAACGCTGTACCACAAACAAAACCATACATTCAATATTTTCATCAATCATCTCAGACAAGTGTTTTACGTGACGAGCCCCTCGTTCAGTTACTGCATCTGGGAATTTTGCCACACCATTTTCCACTAAGGTTACAGATTTAACTTCTATATACCGTTTAATTTTTCCCTGTTGAACTAAAAAGTCAAACCTATTTTTTCCCACAGTAATCTCACGTTTTACAAATTCAAAACCGTTTAAAAATGGGAGTAGTTGATTTAATAGCATGAAGTGTACAAATTGATTGGGTAGCCAAGAATTTATTGATATTAATTCATCACCTAACCACACCGCTTGTGTAGAAAACTTGGTTTTGCGATTTGGATTATGCTCCTTCTTAATGAGAAGTTTTGCATGTGGAAGAAGCAATTCTTTCAACCTTCCAGGGTCGGGGAGATGACTCTCTACGATGTTTCCTTCAAATTTTACACGAGTTAAAAATCGATTTGGTCTCTCAATAAATTCTGCAGGATAAAGTTCCCAATCCAATGGCATTTCTATCTTTTTTTGTGCTGAAATCATATTAAATTCTACTACGTTATGGATAACTTCTCTAATCATTTCCTCATTTCAATGCCACATATGGCGGATCCATTTTTTCAAAAAAGTTTGGTATTTATCTGTGAGCATGATGCTGATGGTGCTATGGGTGTAATTGTGAACAAGCCCATGCCTTCAGAAAATGTTCAAGATGTCCTAACTCAAACGGGATTGAATCAGTTAAAACCCCTTCCAGATGTATATTTTGGTGGACCTGTAGGAGTTGATATGGGACTTTTCCTCCATGATAATTCTTATCATTCTGAAGGCGAATTGAAAATTGGAAATAAAATTGTACTAACAGCGAATAATCAAATTATCATTGATTTAATAGAAAACTCAGGCCCCTTAAAATACTTATTTTCATTAGGGTACGCAGGATGGGGGAAAGGTCAATTAGAGCGTGAAATTGAAGATGGTGATTGGTTAGTAATGCCAGCAGAAAATGACTTTATATTTGATTTACCCAATCATAAAAAGTGGAAAAATGCCGCTACTCACTTTGGAATTGATATCAATAGTTTTAGTGGTGGTCAATCAGGTAAAGCATAGTCTAGTTCATTAAGCCCTTATCAGCTAAGCTGGTTATATCGTTCCCAGCAATTATAAAATGGTCGTGAATACTTACATCAATTAATGCACATGCTTTTACAAGACGTTGTGTAATTTTAATATCTTCATTTGAGGGATTTGGATTACCCGATGGATGATTATGGACTAAGATAATAGCAGCTGCATCAAACTCTATAATGGCCTTTATGATTTCTCGAGGGAATACTGCACTTGTGGTAAGCGTTCCAACAAATAAATTTTTAAAATCAATGATTTGATTTCTACCATTCAACAATATAATACCAAAAAATTCTCTTCGTTTATCTCGGAATTTATGAATTAAATATTTTTTCACATCTTCGGAGGAATTGATAAAATCATTGTTTAAAAATTTAGATTTTAAATATCGTTGAGAAATGGCATGAACTAGTTTTAATCCAAAAATATTAGCAGGGCCAATACCATCAACTTTTTGTAATTCCTGAGGAGTTGCCTCTAAAACTGCCCGAAAAGTATGGAATTCTTTTATCAATAATTTTGCAGTTGATTTTTGATCTCTTCGATTATCTGCCAGTTTTAACAATAACTCCAATATTTCATAATCGAGAAATCCATCTATTCCATTTTGTAAAAATCGTTGGCGCAGGTTTGCATAATGACCTTGGGGTGACATATTTTTTCCTTTAGACTGTTTTTGTTAAAGCATACTAACTCGTGTTAGATTTACTGCAAGAAAATAAAACGAAACATCATAGAAATTAAATAAAAATATGGAGCATCAATTTAATAGTTTTCAGGAGTTTTACCCTTTTTATCTATCACAACATCAGCATCCAATATGCCGTTTATTGCATGTGATTGGAACCTTTTGTGTAATTTGTATATTTTTAACCTCATTTAATTCACCTCAAAAATTGTTACTAATGCCTGTAATTGGTTATGGTTTTGCATGGGTGGGACATTTTATGTTCGAAAAAAATAAACCTGCAACATTTAAAAATCCAATATATAGTTTAATAGGTGATTTTTATATGTTTTTGAATATTATTACAGGAAAAGAAAAAATTAATTTATGAAAAAAGACTTACAAATACAGTCCATTCAATCGCAAGAACTACAATTTCAAGATTTAATGTTACATCGAATCCATGAAATTCTCATGGTAGCCAGTCCCTATGATGCGTTTATATTAGAAGAAGATGGACGTCTTACAGAGCAAATACTTCACGAATATTTAGGCATGAATCTTAGTTATGCTCCTCGTGTATGGAGAGCAGCTACGGCAACCCATGCATTGAAACAACTCTCAAAACGGCCCTATGATTTGATTATAGTTATGCTGAGAATTGCAGATATGGATCCCATAACTTTTGGCAAAAAAGTAAAAGAGCTATATCCCAATAAGCCCATATACATGTTGGCATTTGACGAATCAGAAATTAAGCAACTCCCTGAGAATTATCATGATGCCATTGACAATGTGTTCATGTGGTCAGGAAATTCAAATGTGTTTCCAGCCATCATTAAATACTATGAAGATAGAAAAAATATAAAACGGGATATTAGAAAAGGGAATGTGCGAGCCATCATTGTTATCGAAGATACTCCCAGATATTATTCCAATTTATTACCCATGATTTATAAGGAAATTGTTTATCACACTAAACAGCTTATTGATAAAAGTTTAAATAACACTCATCGTTTGTTGCATATGCGAGCACGTCCTAAAATTTTACTGGCACAAAATTATGAAGAAGCTGAAAAATATTTTAAGCGGTATCGAATGAATGTATTGGGAATTATTTCAGATATTCGATTTCCCCAAAACGATAAAATGACGCCCAATGCTGGCATTCAATTTGCTAAATTTGTTCGCTCTGTTGAAAAAACCATGCCAATTGTTTTACAATCCAATGAAAAGGGAATAAAGGAGGAGTGTAATCAATTATCTGTATTACTATTGGATAAGAGTTCACCCACATTATTTCAAGACTTACGTGAATTTATGGTACTTAATTTTGGGTTTGGTGATTTTATTTTCAGAAGTCCCAATGGAGATAGAATTGGTAAGGCAACCAATATCCAAGAATTATGCCAAAAATTATTAGAAATCCCTGAAGAGTCATTGGACTATCACGCTTCAAACAATCACTTCTCAAACTGGTTGGCTGCCCGCGGTGAGCTTACATTAGCCTCAAGATTCAGAGAGATTAAAAAGTCAGATTTCAACTCGTTAGAAGAGAGACGTGAAAATCATATTCGACTAATTCAAGAGTTTCAAAAGGAAAATCGTTCTTCTCAAGTAATAGATTTTAAAGTTAAATCTGGGACTCGTTCTGCAAAGTTTTTGCGAATTGGCACAGGTTCATTGGGTGGAAAAGCAAGGGGGTTGGCATTTGCAAATCTATCCCTTTCAGAGACTAAATTAGATGAAAAGTTTCCAGATGTAGCAATTAGAGTTCCTCGAATTGCCGTGATTGGCACAGATGAATTCGATAGATTTATGGAGGTGAATGATTTATGGGAGGTATCACTTCATTCAAAAGATAATAATGAATTGGTAGATCTATTTTTAAAGGGAAGATTATCTCGGGAGTTAGTTCATTCATTGAAAGAATTTTTGAAAGAAGTAAAATACCCGTTAGCCGTTCGCTCATCAAGTTTAATGGAAGATTCTCAATACCAACCATTGGCAGGGATGTATTCTACTTTTATGCTCCCTAATTCTCATGAGGAATTAAAGGAACGGCTGAGCCAAGTTTGTGAAGCTATAAAAAGAGTATTTGCATCTACCTTTTTCCAAGAGCCTAAAACGGTTATGGATAATATTATCCATCGCCATGAAGAAGAGAAAATGGCAGTCATTCTTATGGAATTGATTGGTCAACAACATGAGCAACGTTTTTACCCCACATTTTCTGGTGTGGCTCAAAGTTATAATTACTATCCAGTTTCGTATATGGAGCGGGAAGAAGGCATCGCATTTGTTGCATTAGGTTTTGGTAGAACCATTGTGGATGGTGGGAAATCCCTTCGATTTTCGCCACGGTATCCCAATATTTTACCGCAATATTATTCAATTCGATCAACTATACAAAACTCTCAGCATGAGTTCTTTGCTTTAGATTTACATAATGGTGAAAATCCATTGCGACAAGGTGAGTCTGAAAATCTTAAAATGTATAGTTTAGAGGATGCGGAACAGGATAAAGAATTAAAGCATTTGGCATCAGTTGTATGCTCTAATGATAATGTATTACGTGATTCATTGGAATACGATGGTGCACGAGTAATTTCATTTGCATCTATTTTAAAATATAAGCGACTACCTTTAGCTGATATCATCAATGAATTATTAGAATTGGGTTGCATTGCATTGGGTTGCCCTGTAGAGATTGAATTTGCAGTGAACTTATTTGAAGATGATAGAAAAGATGAATTTACCCTATTACAAATAAAACCTATGGTTATAGGTGGTATGCATACGGCTGAACTTCTAGATGAGGAATCTCCCCAAGATATATTATGTAGAAGTGATCAAGTACTGGGGGATGGGGTTAACCGTGAGATTAAACATATAGTTTATATTGATCCTGAAAAATTTGATAGGAGTAAAACAAGGGAAATTGCCGAAGAAATTGAGTCTATGAATGAAAAATTAGGCACAAATTGTCCATACATGCTTATAGGACCAGGAAGATGGGGAAGTTCTGACCCATGGTTGGGTATTCCCGTTAATTGGCGGCAAATTGCCAATGCAAAAGTCATCGTTGAGGTAGGAATGGATAAACTCAATCCAGATCCTTCCTATGGGAGTCATTTTTTCCAAAATGTAACCAGCCTACAGATTGGATATTTTACCATATCAAAAAGAGATCATGAAAAGAATGTAGATTGGGATTGGCTAGCCAATACAACGGAAAAAGAAAGCTCAGCACATCTACGATTAATAGAGCTAAAATATCCACTATATGTTCGTATTGATGGTAGTTCTGGAGAAGGGGTGGTGGTAAAGCCTAAACCCCCTCGAAAAGAAGAAATGGATGAAGAATTATCTTCAGGGATATAAAGTATTGTAAGGGGAAAAAATGATAATTGACATTCTACTTCCACTGTCGTTGGTGTTTATTATGTTTTCATTGGGTTTAGGATTAACAATTGATGATTTTAAAAATGTAGTACGTGAGCCAAAGGCATGTATTATTGGCATGGTTAATCAAATGGTTGTATTGCCTATAGTGGCATTTATTATTGCCAATTTATTTTCACTCTCAAATGAGATGGCTGTAGGATTAATGATATTAGCGTGTTGCCCTGGTGGTGTTACATCAAATATTATTACAAAATTAGCCAAGGGAGATACTGCACTTTCAATATCTTTTACTGCAGTGGTGAGTATTATTTCTGTATTTTCGTTGCCCATAATTGTGGGGTTTTCCTTACAATATTTTATGGGGGCAGATGCACCCCCAATTAATATCATTTCATTAGGAATAACCATGTTTGCAATTACAACTATTCCTGTTTGTTTAGGCCTTTATGTAAACACACAATATCATCGGTTCGCCATAAAATTTTCTCCCATATCAAATAAAATATCATCGGTATTATTTGTAATTATAGTGGGTGGGGCGTTAGCCAGCGAGTGGAGCACCTTTATTGAAAATTTAAATGTACTGGGACCGTCAATAATAATGCTCATTTCAACCATGCTATTTATTGGATATCAAAGTTCACAATGGTTAAAAGTAGAGAGGCCAAAGGCCATTGCAATATCTATAGAATCAGGGATTCAGAATGCCACCGTTGGAATTACTATTGGCAATATTATTATACCTATGTCAACGGGATTATCAATACTCAGCTTAACTTCAGGTGTGTATGGAATTTTGATGTATATAGTATGCTTGCCTTGCATTTTCATATTTTTTGGTAGAAAATAAATTATACCACACCTTGGTCAATCATGGCATCTGCAACTTTGATGAAACCCGCAATATTAGCACCTTTTACATAATTGATGGAATTGCCAGACTTTCCATATTTAACGCATTGCTCATGAATATTTTTCATGATATTTCTCAGTTTTTCATCAACCTCTTCACGAGTCCAATTAAGGCGCATGCTGTTTTGGCTCATTTCCAACCCTGATACAGCTACACCACCTGCATTGGCTGCTTTCCCTGGACCAAACAATACATTGTTTTTTAGAAATACATCCACGGCTTCAGGTTCAGTAGGCATATTTGCGCCTTCAACAACACAAAGACAATTATTTTTCACTAATTGCTTTGCCTCATTTGCATTGATTTCATTTTGAGTTGCACAGGGAATAGCCACATCACATGTAGCAGCCCACGGTCTCTGACCTTCCCAATACTCACATCCAAACTTGTCAGCGTATTCTTTAATGCGTCCACGTTTTTTGTTTTTTAACTCCATAACAAAATTTAGCTTTTCTTCATCTATGCCTTTGGGATCATAGATAGTGCCAGAGGAGTCAGATAAGGTAACGACTTTACCACCCAATTGAATGACTTTTTCAGTGGCAAATTGTGCAACATTACCCGAACCAGAAACGGCCACTGCTTTCCCTTTAAAATCTTCACCATTTTCAGATAACATCTCTTGAGCAAAATAAACGGCACCATATCCGGTGGCTTCAGGTCGGATTAAACTACCTCCCCAATTTAGTCCTTTACCCGTGAGTACACCAGAGAATTCATTTCGGAGTCGCTTATATTGTCCAAACATATAGCCAATTTCACGACCACCCACACCAATGTCACCAGCAGGAACATCAGTATTTGCGCCAATATGCCGATATAATTCGCTCATGAATGATTGACAAAAGCTCATGATTTCATTATCAGATTTTCCTTTAGGATCAAAATCTGACCCTCCTTTACCGCCGCCCATGGGTAAGGTTGTTAGACTATTTTTAAAGATTTGCTCAAAACCTAAAAACTTTAAAATTCCCAAGTTTACGGATGGATGGAATCGAAGCCCCCCTTTATATGGACCAATGGCAGAATTAAACTCTACACGAAAGCCTTTATTTACATGAATATTTCCCTGATCATCTCGCCATGGTACACGAAACATAATAACTCTTTCAGGTTCTACAATTCGATCTAATATTTTATGATGTAAATAATGGGGATTCTCTTCTAAATAATCCCATATAGATTCTACAACTTCTTGTACTGCTTGATGAAATTCTTCCTCAGCAGGATTTTGATTTTTAACATTTTCCATGAAATGTTCAATAGATGAGTACATACATCTCCTTAAAAATTAATTTTATACAATTCCTTGGTCAATCATTGCATCTGCCACTTTGATAAATCCTGCAATATTTGCACCTTTATTGTAATCAATATTGCCCTTTGATTCACCATATTTTTTGCAATGATCATGAATACTTTTCATAATTCTTTTTAGACGTGCATCAACCTCTTCGGCAGGCCATTTTATCATCATACTGTTTTGACTAATTTCAAGCCCCGAGACTGCCACCCCTCCTGCATTTGCTGCCTTTCCAGGGGCAAATAAAACGTTATTTTTTTGGAATTCCTCAATTGCCTCTAAAGAGCAGGGCATATTTGCACCTTCGGTAACACATTTTACTCCATTTGAAATGAGCTGAAGAGCATCGTCCCTATTTAACTCATTTTGAGTTGCACATGGGAATGCCACTTCACAGTTGACTTCCCACGGTTTTTTCTGTGGGTGAAATGGTACATCAAATTTTTCAGCATAAGGCTTTACAATATCTTGATTACTGTTTCGTAGGTTGAGCATAAAGTCAATTTTTTCACCAAGTATTCCATTTTCATCATATACATATCCATCAGGGCCAGAAAGAGTAACTACTTTTGCTCCAAGCTCTTCACATTTTTTTGCTACACCCCATGCCACTTGTCCGAATCCTGAGAGTGCAACGGTTTTACCCGATAAAGATTCACCTATATTTTCCAACACATTATGAGCAAAGTAAACCACGCCAAAACCTGTAGCTTCTGGGCGAATAAGGCTACCACCCCAATTGATGGATTTACCCGTTAACATCCCCGTAGATTCATTAACAATTCGTTTGTATTGCCCATATAAAAACCCAATTTCACGTCCGCCTACACCAATATCACCAGCAGGGATATCCACTAAATGTCCGACATGGCGATATAGCTCCGTCATGAATGATTGACAGAACCTCATTATTTCATTATCAGATTTCCCTTTAGGATTAAAATCAGAGCCACCTTTTCCGCCACCCATGGGGAGCGTGGTAAGACTATTTTTAAAGATTTGTTCAAATCCTAAAAATTTTAAAGTTCCTAATTTGACTGAGGAATGAAATCGAAGCCCACCTTTATAGGGTCCAATTGCTGAGTTAAACTCTACACGGTAGCCTTTGTTAATATGTGTTTCACCTCTATCATCTTGCCAAGGGACACGAAACATCAGCACACGTTCAGGCTCAACAATTCTATCCAAAATATTATAATGGAGATACTGGGGGTTGTCTTGAAGGAAACCCCAAATAGAATGAGTGAATTCTTTTACTGCTTGATGGAACTCAAGCTCAGCTGGGTTCTGGCTTATTACATGACCCAGGAATTCATCGATAGTTTTGTACACGCCCTTTTCTCCGATAATGAGGGTAAAATTTGTAGGAAAAATTACGAATCTTCTTTTTGAATCAAAGATGAAAAAATATATTTGAACATATAGAAAAATAGCAATAAATTGGAAACGAAGAAAACGCAAAACGTTTCCAATGGTAAACAGAGAATTGCAACAAAAAACAATAATTCTTAAACACGGATTTGAACAGCTCATCGGTAGGGGGCTGAAATTTTTTACCGTGGAAAATCTTGCATCATCATTATGCATGAGCAAGAAAACTATTTACAAATATTTTTCTTCTAAAGATGTTCTGGTAGATAGAATTGTAACTTTTCGTTTAAATCAAATAGATCAAGAAATTGCAGAAGTTGTAAAAATAACGCCTAATCCTATCCATCGATTTTTAAAATTAATGACAGTATTTTATAATTCTACTGCACATATTAAGATAGAACAGATTGGAGAATTGAAAAATCGATTCCCTGAATTATGGAAAAAAATAGAAAATTTTAGATTGCAGCGCCGTGAAGATTTTTATGAAATTTTAAAAGAAGCACAAGAAAAATCACTGGTAAGAAAAGATTTAGACATTGGTCTGATTGCAACTATTTATACGAATATTATAAATTCAACTTTTCAACCAGAATTTTTTATAAATAATTCCCTATCTCCTAAAGATGTTTTGCCTGCATATGTAGATTTAATTTCAGGTGGTCTTCTTACTGAAGAAGGTCACAAGTTTTATGATAAGATTAAGGATAAGAATGAATGAAAAATTGGTTTAAAAATCAATCTTTATCCCACCCTAAAAGATCAATATTAATATCTGTTGTACTTACAGCAATTTTCTCTTACGGATTGCAATGGTTAGTTATTGATGATAATTTTATGAACATGCTTCCCAAAGATATAGAATCTCGTCGTGTGTGGGAAGAAGTTGAAGAAGAATTCGGTGCATCTGAACTAATGTTTGTAGCCTTCGGAGAAGAAGGGAAATCAGCATTTCGCCCAGAAGTTTTTTCTACTTTATGGGATTTAACTGAAAAGTTGGAGGCTAAAACATCGATTATTGAAGTATTATCTATTACTTCTACCAGTCGCATGGATGCAGAAGATGGATTTATGGAAGTGGATGACCTTCAGCCACATCGAGATTTATCACAAGATGAATTATTGGATATTAAGGATTACTTAGATAGAAATCCAGATTTATCATCGAGATTCATAAGCAAAAGCGGTGAATATATGAGTCTGGCTATTCGTCCCAAAGATGGTCATGATGTATTAACATTTACTGAAGAAGCATTGGATATAACCAAGCCCTTACTGTCAGATTACTCTGTCCACTATGCAGGAAACTCATACATTACAGGGGTGGTGCCTGATATTGTGAATGAAGATGTTTCTACACTTATGGGTATTGGTATTGTCATCATGATTGTTATGTTATTGGCAAACTTGAGAAATGTTTCTGCTGTAGGTATGGTGTTATTGGTAATTATTATGTCCATGCTTTCCATGTTAGGTTCAATGGGGTGGATATTCCATCTTACAAAAATTGAGTATTTTAATTTTACCATGATGAACACCTCTATGCCCATCGTATTGCTTACCATTGCAAATTCAGATGGGGTACATTTTTTAACGCGATTTTTCAGAGAATTGCGAAAGAAAAGGGATGTACGCTTGGCAGTAGAAACCGCACTGGATGCACTGTTTCTCCCTATATTTTTAACATCACTTACCACATCGGTAGCATTTTTAACTCTCCTCTCTTCTCCTATCAAACATATGATGGGTTATGGTGTGGCCATTGCATTTGGAATATTATGGGCATGGATACTTTCTGTATTACTGCTCCCATCAATAATCTTACTTAAAAAGTGGAATTTAAATTCTAATTCAGTAATGAAAAGTAGTTATTTAGAACGATGGACTGAATCACTTGGGCAGAAGATTTTAAAATATCCCCGAAAAGTACTATTAATGGGTTCATTACTGGTATTTATAGTTTCATTTGGATTGTGGAAAGTTACCGTCGAGGTGAATGTGGTTAAGTTCTTTAAGCCCGGAAACCCAATTAGAGAAAGCACCGAATTTATTGATAGAGAATCTACGGGCTCTATGAACCTATTGCTAAAATGTTCTGGAGATATGAAAGATCCAGAAGTGTTAAATGATATGCTTTTGGTTCAAGAAAAATCCGAGTCATATCCACGGTCAAATATGTCAATCTCCATTGCTGATGTGATTAAACAAATGCATCGAGTAATTATGGATGATGACCCCAAATTTGAAACAATTCCGGAATCCCGTGGAAAAGTGAATAATCTTTTCACCATGTATAGCATGTCAGGTGATCCAGATGATTTTAGTGCCTTAGTAGATTATGATTATGAAACTGGACTCATCACCGCCATGCTTAATTCGTTATCTACCAATGAAGTAGTTGAAATGGTAACAGATTTAGAAGCATTTATTGATAATAATGTATCTTCAGATTTGGAAATTAAAATTTCTGGTATGGCTGTATTTTTAAGAGATTTTGTAGACTTGGTAGTAAGATCTTCATTCATTAGTATTGGAATTTCAATCCTTGTTATTTTTACCATCGCGTGGATTTTCTTCAAATCTTTCCGATGGGGTTTATTGTCAATTATACCACTTTCATCAGCAGTGATTCTCAACTTTGGTTTGATGGGTCATTTTGGTGTACATCTGAGTCACATGACGGCATTACTTACATCAGTCATTATAGGTGTGGGTGTGGATTTTGCCATACATTATATCTCTGAGTTTAGACGTAACTCAGAACGGGGATATAAACTGGATGAAGTAAGTGTAAAAACAACAGAAGATGTTGGATATCCAATATTATTGGATGTAGTTTCAAATATGGGATTTGCAGCACTATTTTTCTCTGCGTTAATCCCCTTAAATTACATGGGTGGATTAATGGTGTTTGCTATGCTATCTACATCATTAGGGACATTAACTTTATTGGCAACAACGGTAGAAATTTTCAAAAAACATCTTTATAAAAAATAGGATAAGACCATTGAAAAAAATAATTTCATTATTCATAATTTCTCAACTTCTTTTTGGATTAACCGGGATTGAATTAGCCAAAAAAGTTGAAGATAGGAAATCTCCCATTGATATGAAATCGACTATGACCATGGTACTTACCAACAAAAAAGGAAAGACGAGAACCTCATCAATTAGGTCATATTCAAAAGATGATAGTAAAAAGCAAATCTTGTGGTTTTTAGCTCCTGCAGATGACAAGGGTGTATCATATTTAAAAATTGAACATGAAAGTAAAAGTGATGATATGAAACTCTGGCTTCCTAATTTTAAAAAAATTAGACGGATTTCATCTCGAAAAAAGTCTGAATCGTTCATGGGCTCAGATATGAGCTATGAGGATATGACCAGCAGAGAAATTACAGAGTATAATTATAAAATTATAAATAATGAAACTGTAAATGATGTTGAGTGTTATGTTTTAGAGAGTATTCCAAATGGGATAAAATCTGAGTATTCAAGACATGTTTCATGGATTTCAAAGGATAATTATTTGGCACTAAAAGAAGAATCTTATGATAAATCGGGCAATCTTTTAAAAGAGAAAGCCATTGAATATCAATTGATTAAAGATTTTCATATAATGAAAGAACTGTTTGTAAAAAATGTTCAAAAAAATCATCAAACTGTATTGGAATTTGAAGATATTGAAATTAACACAGGGATAGAAGATAAACTATTCCATGAGAAAAATTTAAAGCGAATGCCAAAGTAGGAGAAATTGTGGTTTTAGGTTACATCATATTTTTCAGTTTATTGGGGAGTTTAGGCGGTGTTCTTTTTAGTGCATTATTTTTAGTATTCCCTGATGAAATTAGAAAGGGTCTAATTCCCAAATGTATTAGTTTCGCAACAGGTACATTATTAGGCGCTGCTTTTTTAGGTTTAATTCCTCATGCCGTAGAAGATTTTGGAGATGTACACCAAGCCTTATTTGCTGTGTTAGCTGGACTTTTACTCTTTTTTATTTTAGAAAAGTTTGTGCTTTGGCGTCATTGTCATGACGATCAATGTCATGTGCATGAAGCATCGGGTTCACTTATCATGATTGGAGATGCATTTCATAATTTTGTAGATGGAATTATTATTGCGGCAACATTTATTACATCAATTCCATTAGGTATTGCCACTGCATTTTCAGTTATTACCCACGAAATCCCACAAGAAGTAGGAGATTTTGCCATTCTTCTTAAAAATAATTATACTAAAAAAAGAGCCTTCATGCTCAATATTATATCTGGAATGGCTTCACTTGCAGGGGCAATTTTGGCATATTTTTTCATGAATTATATGATGAGTGCCACACCATATATCATGGCAATTTCTGCAGCTAGTTTTATTTATGTAGCAGTGAGTGATTTAATTCCACATCTCCAAGAACATACAAATCCCAAAGAGAGTTTATTGCAAACTGCATTAATATTTGCTGGGATTTACACCATTCATCTTATGAGTCATTCACATTAATCTTATGAATAAAATATTATTAATTATACTTATTTCACTTTCCTTTTCACAAATTCAATACTCAGGTTATGTTTCTACTGAAGGTAAAGTTAGACATAAAAATGGTGAGTTAATTGATGTTCCTTACCGGCTTGGTGAGTTGAAATTTTCATATACCTTTGCAAACATCGATTTTATCACAAACTCATATATTGAAGGTAGAAATGAAACCATTGAAGCAGAGTTTAACTTAAAAGAAATTTATATCGGTTGGTATCCATCTTTTGGTGAGATTAGAATTGGGAATCAAGTGAATACGTGGGGATATGCTGATGGTAATAATCCCACAGATAATTTGAATCCCTATGATTTTAATTATTTATTTTTAACGGGAACAGACAGAAAAGTAGCCACATTTTCAATGGCATTTGAAACATATCTCAATGACCATAAATTGGGATTAGTATTAATTCCTCAACATAAGCCAAATCGATTTCCCATTGATGATGCAGATTTCAAAATGGATGATAATGAAGTTCCTCCAAGTATAAATGAAGATGAATTCCAATGGGGGGTGAGTTTTCAATCAATGATAGGTGAAAGTGATTACATGCTCACCTATTTTAATGGCTATGACTTTTCTCCAGCTTATGCAGGTAAAATTCATCTATTTCAAAATTATTATGAACCCAAATTTGAATATAGGAAAACCCATGTGTTTGGATTAAGTACGGTCTCTTTTTGGAATGATGCTACGTTACGTTCTGAAACTGCATATTTTTTGACAAATACAGCCGAAACCGTAGAAAATTCTGCTGACTATCAATCTGAATATCTACAATATGTGTATCAAATTGAATATCCCACAGATTGGGATGTAACTATAAATGCGCAATTGGTGGGGAATAAGATGATATCCGTTTCAGGTAAAAACTATGTTGATCGTGAAGGTGTAAAAATTGTTCAAGCAAATGAAGATAATTTTAATATGGGATTAGGTACACCATTTGCCTCATTTACTGAGAATACATTTTTACTATCATTTCAAAAAACATTTTTTGATGATACTATTGAATTAGATGTAATCAATATGAAAAATATCTCTGCTTCTGGAAATATGTTTGCAGTAGGCATTGAATATTCACCAATTGAAAATGTAAAAATTGAGCTCTCTAGTTCCATATTTGATGGAGGGGACGAAGGTTCGCCCACTGTATTTTCAGCATTAGAAGATTTTTCACATTCAACCCTTCGTCTTAAATACTCATTTTAACCTCCAACAGCGTGTAAATTCCACACTTCAAATCGCTATCAATTTATGGAATTGGGTCAAAACAAAGAGAGCCGTAAGGCTGAATTTATAAGTAATCCTAAAAAAGCTATGTGGAAATTAGCCACGCCCATGATGTTTGGGATGTCGGTTCAGGCTATATACATGTTGGTGGATACTGCATTTGTCGGGAGATGGGTGGGGGCTACTGCATTGGCTGCCATGGGATATGTCTTTCCATTTTTATTTTTCCTCATGGGTATTACTTTTGGTATAGGATCTGGTGCAACGGCTGTAATTGCTAACCTTATTGGTGCAGATAAAAAATCTGATGCTGACAATGCTGCTGAACATACTATTATGTTGGGTGTATTTATTTATATTCTATTATTAGGCGTTCTTTTATTTGCAGGTGAAAATTTAGTAAAACTTCAAGGTGCTGACGCATCTGCAACAGAATCTGCACTTCAATATTTTAGAGTAATGATTTTTGGCTCTATTTTTATGATTTTAGGCGTATTCTTTAGATCCATCCTCTCTGGTGAAGGCGATAATGTTTTCCCCATGAAAGTATTGGGAATTGGTACTGTTGTTAATATAATTCTTGATCCATTTTTTATTAAATATGATGGTATCCGTGGTGCAGCCATAGCAACGGTAATATCCCAAGCATTAGTATTTGGCATATTTGTTTATTATCTTATTTTTAAACACCATTCTTATATCTCATTCAAATTGAAAGATTTTAAATTCAGTTTGAACATGATTAAGGATATTTTTAGAATCGGAATGCCTGCATCTCTATCCATGATTATTATGTCCAGTGGTGTTTTGATTTATAATGTTATTTTAAGTTCTAATGATGCTGTTGCTGCGTACCAAACGGCAGGAAGAATTGAACATTTGTTTTTTCTACCCATCATATCCATTGCTACTGCATTGGTAACTCTTGTGGGAATGTTTTCAGGTGCAAATCGTATTGATTTAGTAAAAGAAATAGTAAAATATGGACTCACTCGTTCTGTTTCTATTTCAATTGTATTTGGTATTTTCTTCTATTTTTTCAATAGGCAAATTATTTCTGGGTTTACTAATTCCCCCCAAATTATTGCCCATACCATCGAATATTTTAGTGTTTTGGTGTTTGCCTACCCCTTCATCACAATTGGTATGACAAGTAGCCGTGTTATGCAAGGATTAGGATTTGGAACACCCATGTTAATTTTAACCATATTACGAGTAGTAGTAATAAATTCGGTCTGTGCATGGTATTTTGTAGTAATACTTGGGAAGCCTGTAATTTTTGCATGGTATTCATTATTAATTTCTTCATCCATAACATCATGTGTGGCTATATTGTGGATGCGACAAAAAATCAAATCTTTTCAAATGGTTTAATTGTTGCAATTTTGTAATATCCCCGTTACAAAGAATTACATTTTACCCCTTTAGAAAAATCAGAATAACCCTGTAATTTTAAGCAGTTGGTCGAGTTAATTTTTTCCTCCTCCTTAAATTTAATCGATTCAACCTCCTCCTTAATGAATATGAGCCCTCAGTGCCAACTGAGGGCTTTTTTCTTATTACCTCTAAATTAATGTATATTTCGCTATGAATAATAAATTTAAATATATCGTTTTTATCCTCTTACTTCAATGGTTGCCATCCCAAATTATTGAAGAACATGCCATTGTAGATGAAAATGGAAATCAGCTAGATGTCTTTGCATATCAACTTCCAGAAAATTATAATGCTAATTTTGAACATCCATTGTTAGTGGCATTTCATCAATGGGGAGGGAATCACCTCTCAACATTTAGTACCCAATTCGACGATGAAGCCTATTCTCGTGGATGGATATTTATGTCACCCTATGGAGGCTCTTCGAATAATTATAATCATCAAGATGCACAAGAATGGGTAAAATTGGGAATCCAATGGCTTATGGAAAATTATAATGTGGATTATCGTCGAATTTATATGGTAGGTGGTTCAATGGGAGGTGCTGCAGGCGCAATTTATGCCAATAATCATTTAAATCCCACTGAACCCATGGTAGCAGCCACAGCCTCAGCATCAGGAATATTAGATTGTGAACGCCGTGCCATAGAGATGGATGGCAATAATTCTATGACAGAATGGTTTGGGGGTAACTATGATGAAGTCCCTTTTGAATATCATCGAAATAGTGCAGTATATTTTGCCGATTCTACCCAAAGTATGCATTACAATTTGCAATATACACCATTATATTTAGACTTTGGGGTTTCAGAGCCTCACCGTACCCATGCAGAAGATTTATATGATTTGTTATTAGGTTATAATGAAAATATGTGGATAGAAACAAATCCCATAGGATCACATGGATTTTCAGTGATGGATGAAGCACATACCTGTGATTGGCTTAGTGTTTTTGAATTAGTAGATTCCCCCAATTCTATCAACGTAAATATAGACGAACCCGGACGAGTGTATTGGATTGAAGCCAGAAACCAGATAAATGAAAATGAATTTATAAGATTAAATATCAATAGCGGTAATAATAATAATTTTTACATATATGAACTTTCAAATGCAGACTCTATAATTTTCCATAATACAGTTGATTTTAATAGCAATGGGATATTAATTAACCATGAGACTTATATTGATGAGTATTATATTGGACTAACGGGGAATGAGATAAATTTTATTGATGAAATTGAAGTTACTGGAATTATGGATGATTTTTTTCAACCATTAAATATAAATATTCAAAATCAAATAGTGTGGATTTCAGTTACAGATTTTGAGTATGATTCCATAGGCATTAATTTTTCATTCTCTTCTATTGATGTTAATCAAGATGGTATATGGGATATCTTAGATATTGTACTTACCGTAAACTTTATCATGGGAAATATTAATCCATCTGAGCTTCAATTTGAATCAGCTGATTTAAATGGTGACCACATTATAGATGTTTTAGACATCGTCACCATGGTGAATATAATTATGGGTGAATAGCTACTTTTTCTTTATTCCCAATGCGGCAGCCATAGCCTTATCAAGCCATCTATCAGGAAGTAAACTTGGTAGAATAAAATCTCTTAGTTTATTTGGTGAAAGAACATATCTAGTTTTTGGAGAATTTGAGACTATAATTTTTTCAATTCGTTTGGCAATAACATTTGCATCTAATCCCTTTTTCTCAAACATTTTCAACATTCCATTAAATTTTCGTAACGGAGGTTCATAATCTGAGCCAATAAATTCGTTATTTTCAGGGTCAGGAGTTTTATTCCAAATTTCCGTTTTTACAGGCCCAGGTTCTACTAAAATCACATCAATTCCATAGAGCATCAATTCTCTGCGAAGGGCATCTGATAATCCTTCTACAGCATGTTTTGATGCTGAGTATGGTCCCACAAAAGGATAAGAACGTTTCCCTGCTACAGAACTTATCATAATGATTTTCCCCGTACATTTGGCATCTTTATATGCGCCTAATAATTTTGAAAAGGCCTGAGTTACCGTAACTAATCCAAACACATTTACTTCAAATTGATAACGAATATTATCTACAGGAACTTCTAATAGTGGACCTCCTACGGCAAGACCCGCATTATTGATAAGTGCACAGATTCCCTGATTTCCAATTTGATTTTTTACTAATTCTACACACTGATAAATACTCTCTTTATCAGTAACATCAAAAATTAATGGATAAAATTGTTTACCAAACTCACTCTTTAATTTTTCTGCATCTTTTTCAGATCGAACTGAGCCAAAGACGTTATATCCTGAGTTAATGAGAAGTTTGGTTGTGGCATAGCCGATGCCTGTACTTACTCCAGTGATTACAATATTTTTTGACATTAAAAATTATACTCTAAATTTAAGCAATACACCAATTCGTCTTTTCTTCCACCATTACCTCTAAAATACTCTTGTTTAAAGTTTGGTGAAAGGTTCACATTTTCATTAATTCTATACTCAATTCCACTAACTACGTATTTTATATCTTCGAGGTTTTTAATTTTTTTATTTTGATTGTAATAATCTTGCCGATGGAAAAATGATATTTTTCGGTTATATTCATATGAACCATAAAATGAAACCAATTGACCTTCAGTATATGCCCTTCGGTTATCCTTATAAATGGTAAACTCCAGACCACCTTGAGCTTTTAAAAATTTAAAAGATGAAAAGAACCCATTTAACCAATTGATGGCATCATTTTGTCCGATTTCATAGGAAAAAATCCCACCAAAATTTGCATTAAAAGGAAGCCCTTCTTTTTTATTATGTGTATAGTGAATGAGTCCTGATAGCTTTTCAGAATTGTCCTGTTGTAGAGCATTGTACCCTTCACCGTTGGTGAGTTGAAATGAATAGTGAAATTTATCTTTTAAATTTCCAGAAATACCAATTCCCACATCGGCCTCAGCAGAAAAGCCATAATAATCTAAGGGAGATTTTTCAACATAGCGGTAACCCCAGTTTTTTTCATGTTGAATAAAAGTTGTGAGGGGGACAATTCCCAATTGAAAATTGTGCTTTAATCTATCTATGGATACAAATGCATTGTTTAAAATAAGAGTATATCCCGTCTCATTATTGTATGTGGCATCCATTAATACTTCAATATTAGAACGCGTTGTAATGGAGTTTTTATACAATAAATATGAGCGTATAACTGAGAACTCATCGTCACCCGATTCATTGGTATATTGAACAAAAGATGACCCCGTAATACTTCCATTATATGCAAATAGAGAAGCGCATAGAATGAATAAAAATTTAATATTTTTCATTTTCTTCCTTATAAATAATTAATGGGGAATTGAAACTATCAACACCCCAATAATTTAATATAATTTTTTACTAATTCTAAATTGAAGTCAACTTAATTGAATTAAATATTTTTGTAAGAAAATGATTTTTCAAATGAAGATGATTGTAAATCGTTTACCTCCATAATTGGATATATGAATAGATTAGTAGATTCGGATTCTAAACCCTTCAGTTCAATATCTCGTCCAACCACCATATCTATCCGATTCTGACAGATGGTACCAAAAAAGTAGTCCGCTTTTTCTGGAGCTTTATCTGCTTCTGAAATATCAACTGGATACCAACCTTCACCCTCAGAATAATAATCAGCCCAACAATGATACCCTTTCACTTTGCCCAATTCTCCTTGTGGAATTGGAAACCCCATATGAAACCGAACAGGCACTTCCAATGTACGGCTTAACGACATGAAATACGAATGGTAATCGGTACAATTACCCACACCAATATCACAGGCATATAGTGAGTTTCCATTACCATATGCATAGCTTTCTTTTTGATTTTGTTTTTCCACGAGCATATCTTGATTTACTTTTAATCTACCGTAAGTAATATCTTTTGGCAACCATTCCTTACCCGTATTTTTATTAATTCCACCATATACATATTTATAGTTAGGATTGTTTATATCATCCGTTGGTTTTCCATAATGCATGCCTGATAGTACATAATCGTAAATTCCACGCATATTTAAATTACTGAGCTTGTTTTCAGCAATAATTTTTGTAAAAATTGCTCCCGTAGGCACCATTGTATTTGAGGATAAATATTGGGCAGGATTTACGTTTTTAAATTCTACATTTTGTCTTTCTATCCGATGTACATCAAAAGAAATTTCAATAATTTTTGCATCATTAATACCATTTGTTTCATTGATGTAAACATATGAATTCCCATGTGTATCATCTTTTTCAATGGTGTATGCTAAATCATCTGTAGAAATGTTTAGGTTTTTAATGAGTTGAACTTCATTAGACGTTGGGATTGGAATCCATAATTCTAATTTTTCGCCGTTGGTTGAATCAACATTTACAGAATATGTAAAGTTAAAAGATCGAGAATTATTAGAATTGCAGGATATTAAGAATATAACAAAAAAGATGAAAATCTTTTTCATGATTGTCTCCGGTATTTTGAAATTGAATGTAAGTCTCCCGAACACTTCAGGAGAAGAAGTGGGATTAGTAAGCTTTTATATCTGCAAAACGCCGACCGGCGCTCAACAGAGATTGTCATTGATAGCGAATTATATGTAAAATTTGCATGGTGAAAATTATGAATGATTAATTTATAATTTTTAAAACTTTTACGTTTTGATACAAAATTCAAATGGAACAATTTTTTCTATTGAGCATTTCCAATTCGAACTTTAAACGAGGTCTTATGAAACGAGTAATTTTTTCACTAATTTTATTATTTTCCGTTATTGGTGCAGTCCCATCAAAATCAGTTTTTAGTAAAGCATTTATTCAAGTTGCAGAAAAAGGAAATCCAACTGTGGTCTCCATTGTCTCAGAAAAAACAGTAAACTTTAATCACCAACAATTTTTCTCTCCCTTTGGATTCAAATTTCCCGATGAAGAATTTACCAACAAGTCGCTGGGATCTGGCGTAATACTTGATGCAAAAAAAGGCTATATTGTTACCAACAATCATGTCATTGAAGAAGCCGATGAAATTAAGGTAGTCCTTTTGGATAAAACTGAGTTGGAGGCCACTATCATAGGAACTGATCCACTTTCAGATTTGGCCATTATTCAAGTTGAATCTGAAGCTTTAACCCAAATTAAATTGGGTAAATCCGATGAGTTAAAAGTAGGTGAGTGGATTGTTGCAATTGGCAGTCCATTTGGGTTGCATCTTAATCATACCGTTACTTCAGGGATAGTAAGTGCAGTAGGACGAAGCGATGTAATCTCACGGTTAAATTTTGAAAATTTTATACAACATGATGCTGCAATTAACCCGGGAAATTCGGGGGGTGCATTATTAAATCTTGATGGAGAACTCATTGGAATCAATACAGCCATTGCCACCGATGGATATTCTCGAGGGAATGCTGGAGTTGGCTTTGCCATACCCATCGATCAAGTAAAACGTGTTACTGACGATTTAATCAATGATGGTAAAGTCACTCGTGGTTGGTTGGGAGTATCCATTCAAGATATTGATGATAATATGGCAAAAGCATTGAAATTAGATGATAAGCAGGGAGCTATAATCAGTGAGGTTTTTGAAGATAGTCCTGCAGAAAAAAGTGGATTGCTACCTCATGATATCATCATAAAAGTTAATGGTAAATCTATTTCAAATTCATCTAATCTAAAAAATATGGTGTCATCAGGCCGTCCACAGGATAGAGTGAAACTCATTGTACTTAGAGATGGAAAAACTAAAGAAATTACGCTTACGTTGGGCACACGCCCTAATCAGGATGATTTGTTAGCGGGTAATTTTAAAGGTAAAAGTAATTATGATGTCCTTGGATTTATGGTAAAAGAAAATGAAAATGGTGATATTGAAATTATTGATGTAGATAAAAAATCAAATGCAAGAAAACAAAACATTCGTGCAGGTGATATAATCAAAGCCATTGGAAGCAATGAAATATCAACGCAAAGAAAATATCAACTTACAATTAAATCATACAAAACAGGTGATATAGTTATGTTAAGAATCCTTAGAAATGGAAATGCTCGTTATATTGCCTATGAAATAAGTTGATTAATTTTATTACATCCATGCGTGAATAGATGTTAATTTTTAATGGCATGGAAATTCAAAATATAATTCAAAATCAACGTATTTTTTTTCATACAGGTAAAACTCGTGATGTTAAATATCGAAGAACCGCTCTTAAAAAACTTAAAGATATTGTATTTAAATATGAAGATGAGTGTTTAGATGCATTAAATCTAGATTTAGGAAAATCTAGAACTGAAGCATACTTAACTGAATTTATATTAATCCGTGATGAGCTAAAGCTCACTTTAAAATCAATTAAAAAATGGTCTAGAGCAAGACCTGTACCAACACCAATTCAATTGGCAATGGCAACGAGTTATAGACAGCCTGAGCCTTATGGGTTAACACTCATTGTAAGTCCGTGGAATTACCCTTTGGCATTATCCATAGTGCCATTAATTGGGGCTATTGCTGCGGGGAATACGGTTGTGGTTAAGCCCTCAGAATTAGCACCTACTACCTCAACTATCATAACTAAAATAATAAAAGAAGCCTTTGATGAAAAGCATATTGTCTCTGTTGAGGGCGGCATAGATGTTGCCAATGAATTATTAGAACATCGATATGATTATATATTTTTTACTGGTGGAACTGCAGTAGGGCAAATTTATTATGAAGCGGCAGCAAAACATTTAACACCGGTAACCCTTGAATTGGGAGGAAAATCTCCATGCATAGTAGATTCTAATATTAACATTAGCGAAACTGCACGTCGAATTGTATTTGGAAAATTTTTGAATTGTGGTCAATCTTGTACTGCACCAGATTATATTTTAGTGCATCAATCTATCAAAGATAAATTGATAAAATGGATGATACATCACATAGAAAAAATGTATGGTGATTTGAAAGCAGAGGATAGTGAGTATCCTTTGATTGTTAATGAAAGGCATACTGAAAGAATTGCATCCCTAATTGATAAAAGCAAGATGATATATGGCGGCGAAGTAGATGTAGATAAAAGGTATATATCGCCAACCATTTTAGATAATATCACTATGGATGATGATATTATGAAAGAAGAAATCTTTGGACCATTACTTCCTATAATCACCATTAATAATATGGATGACACCATAAATTTCATTCAAAATTTTGAAAAGCCATTGGCATTATATGTTTTCAGTAAAAACCAAAAATTAATTAATAAATTATTAAGCTCAATTTCTTTTGGTGGTGCATGTGTAAACGATACTATGACTCATTATGTAAATCCTAATTTACCTTTTGGTGGGGTAGGCCAGAGTGGAATAGGAGAGTATCACGGAAAGTTCAGCTTCGATACTTTTTCACACTTCAAAAGTGTGTTCAAAAAATCAATGTGGATTGATTTTAGTGGTCTGATTCGGTTTGCTCCGTGGCGTAACAAGTTTAATTTTATAAAAAAGATACTTTAAATTCCATTTTCTCACATACGGAATTAAATTGTAAATTTCCCCCCTTGTCTTGGCAGGATTAATTACTAATTTCATAATTAAATAATAAGAATCATGATTAAAATTTTATGCTTACTCGTTAATATTTTATTCTTTTCAGCATGTTCTGAATCTGTAGAGTTTAAAATTGCTGAAAAATATGATGACCACCATATCAAATCTATTGAAAGCATAGTTGAAGGTAGAGTGGTGAAAAAAGTTACATATGCTGAAGATGGAAGTGAAGCCATTGTTGATCAATTCGAACAGGATATATTGGTGAATAGATGGACTACACGAAGTTTAGGCAAGGCATACGAAAACTCAGAGGTTTATTTCCCCAATGGTCAATTACGTAAAAAAGGTTATTTAAAAGATGGCAAGAAAATGGGTAAATGGACTTTCTATCATCGAGATGGCAATATTGAAGCAGAACGATTTTTCTATGAAGATAAACCCGCAGGAATTTGGGTAGTGTATAACCATCATCATGAAATTGATCATTTTGAAGACCACGGTCTATTGAAAACCAATGGCCAATTTGTAGAATTTTATCGTAGTGGAAATGTGAAGCGATCTTCATTTTTCAATAACAAAAACCTTGATGGCATGTATGTTCAATACCATGAAAATGGAAAAGTAAAACTCAATGGCCAATATCGAAATAATTTGCAAGAAGGCAGTTGGACGTTTATGAATTCAAATGGTACTGTGGATAAAATTGAATCCTATAGCCATGGTTTGTTAGATGGTGATTGGAAACAGTATTTCGAATCTGGGCAAATCAAACTTCAAGGCAAATACGCCAATAATAAACGTGTAGGTCAATGGGTATGGTATGACAAAGATGGAAATGATACCCATTCCGAAATTTATTAGAATACTATTAATTTTATTTTTATTTGCATGCTATAACGAACAAGAGCATGTTCTCTATCATCCAAATGGTTCATTGAAAGTTTCTGGTAATTATCAGCAAGAAAAGGCACATGGTTATTGGCAGGGATTTTATGAAAATGGTAATCTAAAATCATCAGGATTATATTATAAGGGAAAACTATCAGGAAGATGGATTTGGTATTACGAAGATGGTAGTGTTCTAAAAGATACAATTTATACATCCAGTTTTATAAATGGCTAAGAAAATAGATATAAAAGCAATCCACGAAAATTTCCATACTCTTTTGCACCAGCGTAATGAGCTAAAAATCGCCAATGGAGATGATAAGTCTATTATTGAAATTGATATTGAGTTAAATAGAATTATTGTGAATGGGATTATTCAAGGCATTGCATTTTCTCCTCAAATGGATGACTGGAAGCCTTTAGCTGAATCTAGCCTGAATGACTATCATTCAAACCCCCAAGTTGATATTGATGGTGAATCTTTAACCATTCCAGATGCTTTAATAATAAAGCATGAAAAAGAGAAAAAGTTTAAGCAGGTTCAAAATATTTCCATGCTTGCTTGTACCATCTTACTGCTCTTGTACTATCTCATTGTAGGATGGTGGATTTAATGAAATCTACAACCATGGAATTTCCAAAATTTTATACAGAAGTTTTAGAAAGAAATGGTAAATACCATCTAAAATTTTATTCAAATAGATTTGATGAAAATGGAAATTTATGTTTGCAGGATGAGGTTTTACCTCTAGAAAAGAGTATGGATAAAACTTTGTATTTAACATCATTAAATGAAGTGCAATTTCAAAAGTTGAATGTTTTTATAAAACGCCAAGAGAAAGTGGTGGAAACCTATAAACGTCAGCAAAAAACTGAACAATACGTAATTGTGAATGAAAGTCTGAAGCAATTTTACGCATTAAAAGAAAGATTTTATCTTTGGTTTGAAGGAAATAAAGTATGACCAATGAAAGTATATTTTTTGATTGGCTAACATTTACGTGGTTGATGGATAACCTGGTATTAATTTGTGTTGTTATGATAGGGGCTATGCTTATTTTATTCATATTTCCCATCTTGCTAGGTTATTCAATTAAAGATGAAATTGAAAAAGACGAAGTCAACAAGGTACATAAATCTGAGAAAAATTAACCGTGGAGATGATGAATTTCTATATGATTTTATTGGTTGTGTTTGCCTTAGTTGCTCTCGGAGAAATATTTAAACTCAAAAAAGAAGTTAGAAAACTCAATAAAATCACGGAATTTTTACTTAAACAACCCCCCAAAGAAAAAGAATAAAAAATATATCAGATTTCCCGTTTGAATACCCCGTAAAATCTCTTTAAATTTTGTGCTGTAGAAAACCCCAATTTTTACATGGCAGAAACTAACAATAATATTAATACACCTGAAGGTCAGAGTAGAGTTTACGTTTTATTCTATTCTTTTTTCCTCATTCCGTTAATGATTACCGTCATTGGCGTACTATTTTTTATGGTAGTTAGATTCGTTACTTATGAATCTGGAAATCCCCATGAATATCTAACACAGATTCAAATTGGATCAGCGTCCAAACGTTGGCAATCTGCTTATGAATTATCAAAATTATTAGCTGACCCTAAACTTGTACCTACTGATGACCAATTTGAAAACAGTTTGATTAAAGCATTTGAAAAATCTCTGCATGATGATCCAAAAGTTAGAATGTATTTGGCATTGGCAATGGGTCGAACAGGCAATGATGTTTATGGTGAAAGTTTATTGGCTGCTATTGAAGATGATAGGGGCGATATTCAAGCTGCAATTATTCAAGCATTGGGGCTCCTTCAATATAAAGGTGCAACAGAAAAGCTCATTCAACTTTCTCAATTTTCAGATTTTGAGGGAGTAAGATTGGCGTCAACTGTGTCATTGGGGCAAATTGGAGATAGTAAATCTATCCCAACTTTAGAATCATTATTAAATGATGAACAGCCAAATATTCGATGGGATGCCGCCATCGCACTGGCTAAGATGGGGAATCTGTCTGGGGTATCAGTATTGAATAGTTTACTGGATAGACAGTATTACAAAAATTTTAAAGAAATTGATGATTGGGAAATGGAAAAAGCCATTTTAGTGGCTATTCAAATTTGCAGTCAATTGGGTGAAAATCAGTTTAAATCTAATTTGCTAACACTGGCAAAAGATGACCCCAATATGAAAATTCGCGATGCTGCGATTAAAACATTAGAGAAGGTGTATAATATGGAGTTAATTAATGGCTAAGGATAAATTTATTCCAAAGGCATCCATTGGCGCTGACGGTGAACAGGTTGCATTAGACCGTAAAGGTTTTCTCAACTGGTTAACCATTGGTTGGTTGGCATTTGCTGCAGCCACTGGTGGATTCTTCACAGTAATGATTCGGTTCTTATTTCCCAATGTTTTATTTGAACCCCCACAAAGTTTTAAAATTGGTTATCCTGAAGAGTTTATCCCTGGAAATGTTGATATTAGATTCAAAAAACAATATAATATTTGGGTGGTGAGAAATGATGAGGGAATATTTGCCCTTTCTACCGTTTGTACTCATTTGGGATGTACCCCAAACTGGTTGGGATCAGAAAGAAAATTCAAATGTCCATGTCACGGTAGTGGATTTAGATTCAGTGGAATTAACTTTGAGGGACCTGCACCTCGTCCATTAGAAAGATTTATGATCTACCTTGCAGGAGATGGTCAAATTATTGTCGATAAAACAAAATCATTTAAATACGAAAAAGGTGAGTGGGAAAGAGAAGAATCTTTCCTTAAAGTCTAATAAAGGATTTATTCATGAGTGATAAAGATAGCAAACCCTCATTATTAAAGCAACTAGGCGAATCCCAAGTTTGGAAATCTATTTTCCGTTCGGGTGTACCACGTACACGTCGTCAGCGTATGTATGCAATTTTAGGAAATGTATTCCTTCATTTGCATCCTGCACGGCTACCTCGTCATGCAGTAAAAATTGGATATACTTGGTGTATGGGTGGACTTTCATTTTTCCTATTTGTGGTACTTACCATAACTGGAATTTTGTTGATGTTTTATTACCGACCCACTGTTGAATATGCCTATACGGATATTATTGATTTAGCAGAACAAGTGCCGCTAGGTATCATGCGTGAAATCCATAGATGGGGTGCTCATGCAATGATTTTAACAGTGTGGTTACACATGTTGCGTGTATTTATGACAGGTTCATACAAACCACCTCGTGAATTTAACTGGGGTGTAGGTGTAATGTTGATGACCCTTACTATGTTTTTGAGCTTTACAGGATATTTATTGCCTTGGGATCAGCTAGCAATTTGGGCGGTTACAGTAGGTACAAATATGGCGAGGGCACATCCTTTTATTGGGCATGAAGGTCCTGGGGCATCTCTCCTGGCAATTGGTGATATTAATTTGGTCCATGCTGGTTCAGATGTGAGATTCGCCCTATTGGGTGGACGTTTTGTAGGTGAAGCCACATTGCTTAGATTTTATGTTCTACACTGTATAGCGGTGCCATTTATTGCAATGATTTTTATGGCCGTTCACTTTTGGCGAATTCGAAAAGATGGTGGAATCTCAGGACCACTTTAATAAGAGGAAAATTTCGTGGATTCAATAAAACATTTTATAGATTATTTATCAACTCCAACAATCTCATTTACATTGTTGACAGTGCTATTCCCATTTCTGTTTCCCCCAACAGATTGGTTTGATAAAAAAAGCAGACAAATGGGATTTCATAAAATTTGGACTAATACTGGTGCGTATATAATATTAGGTCTAATTACCTTATTCTTCGTTGTAGGATATTATGACCCCAACTTCAATTTAACATTAACCAAGCCAGATAACTTCCCCATTGTACTAATGGTATATGGAATGTTCTTCTATTTATGGTGGGGTATGAAACAAGCCTACATCAATGATGAGCGTTTAGATCGTGGTGAAAAACCAACAGAGTACCATGATCCTGAAGATAAGGTGTTGGTATGGCCAGATTTGGTGTATATAGAATTTATAGCATTACTAATTTTTATGGTATTTCTCATTGTGTGGTCTATTTTGGTAGGTGCACCCCTTGAGGAACCTGCAAATCCTGCGGCCACGCCTAACCCATCAAAAGCACCATGGTATTTCTTGGGGCTTCAAGAAATGTTGGTGTACTTCGATCCATGGATTGCGGGAATTGTATTTCCTATGTTTATTATTTTTGGAATGATGGCCATCCCTTATATGGATATAAATAAAAAAGGTGACGGTTATTATTCATTTAAAGAACGTCGAGTGGGCATGTTTATTTTTATGTATGGATGGTTGGTACTGTGGATATTCCTCATCATCATTGGTACATTCTTTAGGGGGCCAAACTGGAACTTCTTCGGTCCTTTCGAGTGGTGGGATCCACATAAAGTAGAGGCACTCAATAATATTAATTTATCAGAATACATTTGGGTAATTGCCTTGAATAAAGGATTACCTGCAAACATTATGTTAAGGGAATCAGTTGGATTTATTGTAGTGTTTATTTACATGGCAGTGCTTCCAGTGATTTTGGCAAAATCAATCTTAAAAGATATGTATGAAGCATACGGCCCTGTGCGGTATTCTTTCCTTTTATTTTTTGGATTGTCAATGCTTTCACTTCCCATTAAAATGTACCTTCGTTGGCTATTTAATTTGAAATACATTGTGGCCATTCCTGAATGGTTCTTCAATATTTAGAGGATTAGAACGTGGATTATTTTAACGACGAAAGATATTGGAATATAAATTTACTAAATAAGTGGTTCGCCATTTCCAGTATTTTATTTATGGTATCCATTATATGGATGTTCATTGATGATAATGATGATGCCTTTAAAGAGTATCAAAAAGAATTTAGACAATTAGAAATCGCTACAGGTGAAGAAGCCCTTGAAGGTGCCTTGGCAGAAGTAGAAGCTGAACGTGATATTTACGAAAAAAAGCATGCAGATAAATTGGCTGAATTTGAAACTATGCAAGTTGAGTACAATGCTGCAAGTGAGCTCCAAATTCAATTAAATGCTGAGTTTTATAAAGCCAATATGGAATTCTTGAGTCAAAAAGCAGAAATGGATGCAGCTAAGTATCTATTTGAAGCTGAAGAAGTGCATGCCCATGAATCCGGTCATTATGAAAACCATCAAACAGAAAACTTTACTGCACATACAGACAAGCTCCATCAGTTAAAACTGGTAAAAGAAGAAAAAGAAATTGCCAAATTAGCCAATGAGAAAAAAATTAAAGAAATGCGTTCTGGACTAAAGGCCGTTGAAGATGAAGTAAATCAATATTTTAAAAGTGTAAGCTTAGCTGAGAAAAAATTAGCTAAACTTGATCGTGAACGCATGACTCTTGCCAATAAAATTGGTGACTTCATCCGTGATTTACCTATTATCGACTTTTTAGATCCATACTATGAAGTGAAACAGCATGTAATCACTGATGTAAAATACGATGTAAACTTTGCTGCAGTACCTACTGTAGATAGATGTACAAGTTGTCACTTGGGAATTGCTAATCCAGATTTTGAAGATGCGGCGCAACCCTTTACAACTCACCCACGATTGGATTTATATTTAACATCTAGCTCTGCACACCCTGTTGAGCAATATGGATGTACAGGTTGCCATGATGGACGAAGCAGAGGTACAACTTTCAATACGGCAGTGCACATGCCCAATACGCCAGAAGATAAGGCACGATGGGAAGAAGAATACGATTGGAAAAAAATGCATCACTGGTTGAAACCCATGATGCCTACTCGATATTCACAATCGGCTTGTTTTAATTGTCACTCCAATAAACCATTTTTAGATGGCGGTGAAAAACTAAATCTTGGATTAGCGCTTATCCAGAAAAATGGTTGTAATGGTTGTCACCTTATTCAAGATTTTCCCAAGCGTAGAGATGCAGGACCATCATTGGTGAATTTAGATACAAAAACCACCAAAGACTGGACATCTAAATGGATAAAAGATCCACAAAGCTTTAGGCATAATGCAAAAATGCCATCATTTTTCGGGCAAGATAATAATTCTAGCCCAGAGTTTGTAAAACGTACAAATACTGAAATTGCTACCATTACAGAATATTTATTTGCAGATGGTGAAAAATTCACCAAACGTCGTGATAGAAAATACATGGGTGATGCAGACAGTGGTAAAATTCTCTTTGATGCTGTAGGTTGTAGGGGTTGTCATATTATGGCACCCACTCCTGATGATTTACCAGAAGAAACCACCACACAAACGCTTTTGGCAGCTCAAGGTCCAAACCTCATTAACATGGGCTCAAAAACATCGGCTGAATGGGTATATAAATGGGTGAAAGACCCAACCCAATATTGGCCTGATACAAAAATGCCCAATATGAGATTATCTGATCAAGAAGCTAAAGATATTACTGCATACCTTATGTCATTTAAAGATGCAGACTTTGAAGAAACTATCACTCCAGAAATTGATGAATCTGAATTAGAAAATATTGCATTGGGTTGGTTAAAGAAAATGTATCCTGAATCTGATGCTGCACATAGACTTTCCAACATGGACTATCATGATAAAGTTGAATATGTGGCAGATAAGAGTATTCGTTTCTATGGCTGTTTTGGTTGCCATGAAATAAAAGGTTATGAAGATGCCAAACCCATTGGTACTGAGCTAACCACGCAAGGTTCAAAACCTGTAGGTAAACTTGACTTTGGATATATCCATGATATTGACCATACTAATTATGCATGGTTTGAGCAAAAATTAAAAGATCCTCGTATTTTCGATAGAGGTAAAGTTGTGGGTGCTGAAGATAAACTCCGCATGCCTAACTTCAATTTTAGTGATGAAGAAATTGAAGCCATTGTAACGGCTATTCTCAGTTTTACCAATGATAAGTTTGACAAAAATGTTATCGCCGATCAAGTGGCTGAAGATATATTAGAAGGTCATCGAATCATTAAAGATTTAAATTGCCAAGGTTGCCATATCATTGAGGATATGGGCGGACAAATTGCTGATGTAATTGGTAATCCTGCATTCTCACCACCAAACCTTAATACACAAGGTGCAAAAACTCAACCAGACTGGCTCTTTGAATTTTTGAAAAATCCAAGTGTCATCCGACCAAATCTACAGGTGCGTATGCCATCATTTGATTTAACTGATGATGAGTGGAATTCTGTTATTAAGGCGTTCCAACATTTAGATGAAAATACACTGACATTTGAATCTGCTCATAGATTTAATACGTCATCTACAGAATTTAAAGCCGGTAGAAAATTAGAAGAATTAGGTGCATGTAATAATTGTCACTTTTATGGTACCACATTCCCTAAACAAGGGGCGCAAACTTGGGCACCAAACCTAGCAATGACCAAAGACAGACTCCGTCCAGAATGGGTGGTAGAATGGTTGCGTGACCCACAAGCAATAATGCCTGGCACGCAAATGCCTGCACCATACTTACCAACGGAAGACCTCCTTACCACTGATGATGCCACTGCAACATGGGGTAAATCATTGGTTGAGCTACAGGGAGACCATGACACCATGCTTGAGGGATTGAGAGATAGAATCTTCAATATTAAAGGGAAGTCAGACATTACTCGTGAAGTGAAAGCGTATTTTAATGAACATGGTTATGACTTTGGTGGTGATGAAGAAGATGAAGAGGATGAAGACTGGTAAACTATACGGTTTATAGTTTATAGTTAATAATTAAACAAAAATTGAGAGGGGTACAGTAATGTGCCCCTTTTTTTTATTTTTAAAATTATTAAGGGAAAAAGGGGTTTATGTGAAATTTTGGCTGAAAGGAGAATACTTGTCCAAATTTATTCTACATCCTATAAATCAACTGGTAAGCAAAATCTGCTGGGATTAAAATAATCTCGGCAATACCAAGAGTGAGGAAAATAAGTGAAAATAAAACTCTTTTAATGGGAGTAATACATGAAAAATTAAATCAGAATGTGTGTGGGT
>CAYQPE010000004.1:41787-53256 GCA_964419445.1 uncultured bacterium | reverse complement strand
TTTGAGGCGATTGATATCCCACTTCACCATTGCCTTCAATATAATCTGTTTCTGGACTATTTTCATCACATTCAACATCAGGGTTACAATTATCATATGAGTAATTTACATCTGTAAATGTTGTATCCCATAAAGTAGGCGAATAGGTGAGAGCATCAGGGTCATATTCAGCAATATTATACGCTATGCCCACTGCCTCATTGCTACTTATTGAATTGAGTCGGATATATCCCATTAATGCATCAATTTCATAATCTTGACCTTCGGTAAGTAATTTCCAACTTCCCGATTCACTATAACTCGTTTGATCTGATGGATTAACATACGCAACCCCTCCAGGTACAACTCCCTCTTCAATGGAAAATACACGTTTATACACATCATATTCTCCAATGACATAACTGGGATTAATTATATGTTGATGCTGACTATTGAGAGGATAATATTGATTTTTGAATGCTTCTTCAATGAAAAAATATCGGTCTTTTATAAAATTATAATCTTTTATCTCTACGCTGTTTGTAGTTTCACCTCCAGACATAGACTTTGATGCTTTCCGTACTTGCTCTCTTGAGAGAATGGTCTGAATATCTAATGGCCCCAATTGATATTCTGCTTTTATTCCAAACAGCCCTTCACTTTTACCACTTCCCACTGATACAAATTTTGTAGATGGAAGGTTTAGACTAATATTGCCAGCTTCAGCTTTCTGAAAAATGTCATTCTTTTCACCTTTATATTTGAGGAACATATTGTTCTCCCAATCAAAATCTGCCTCCGAATCCTGTTCAACTTCAATCGTCCATCGGTCACCAATATTGCCCTCAATAGCAAATTTTTGGGTCTGTTCAATATCTAAATCCCAAGATTTGTTTTGATTCATATTGATGTTTACTTGTTCTTTATCTTCAAAAATTACTTGACCATCAACTGAAATATTACCTTTAATTTTGAGTGAAACATCTGTTCCTGCTAAATTTGCCTTTACTAAGTCAATAGATTTACCACCACCGCCACTGCGATTTTTTTTCGTTAAAGACTTTTTAATCTTTTTCTGAAATTCAATGATATAGTTTTTCTTTAATTGGCGTTCCTTATACCAATCAATTCGAGCAATAAGAGGGGTATATACATCCTTTTTATTATAGCGAACATACATCACAAAAGTGCCATCAACGAGACCAGCCTCTTTTCCATCTTTGAGTTTGGTAATTCGTTTTGTGGCATCCCAAAAATGGTGGTTCCACGTCGTATCTGATGTTGTAAGGGAAAGGGTTTTAGGGCGTTGATGAATTACATCCACCACTTCTGGCATAATATCCCAATATTGTGCCACACGTTCAAAAAGGGTGTAAGAATCCTGTTTTGCAGATAAAACACTTAGGTTTACTGCAAAAAGTAGAATGTACCACAAGGCGAGTCGACTCACACCGACTCTTTTCCGTTTATCGATTTTCGACACAACGGTAGCAGTATTCGCTAGGCTTTCTCCTGTATTTGGGGATGGTTAAAATGGGCGTGAAGAATTTCTTTCAAGTTTCGCAACGCAATTCCTCGATGTGATATTTTGTTTTTCTCTTCTAATGTCATTTCAGCAAAAGTTTTATTTAATTTTTCAATATAAAAGATAGGATCATATCCAAATCCCCCATTACCCTTAGGTGATGGTGTAATCTGCCCTTTTACGACACCATTTGCAATGAGTTCCGTATTACCATCAACAAAGGCCATACAGGTTCTAAATTGCGCAGAGCGATTATCATCATCCACATCTTTCATTTCTTCTATGAGCTTATTCACATTATCAGAATAGGTGGCATTTTCTCCAGAATAACGAGCTGAATACACACCGGGCTCTCCATTTAATATATCAACTTCCAATCCCGTATCATCAGATATGGCCGCATAACTTGTTTTTTTAAACACTTCTCTTGCTTTAATGAGGGCATTTTCTTCTAATGTTTCACCATCCTCAACGATGTCATTGATTTGAGGAAATTGATCTAATGTTAAAAGTTCAACATCAAGAGTAGATAATGCATCCATCATTTCTTTGCATTTGTCTTTATTATGTGTTGCTAAAACTATCTTCATAATAGAGGGATAATTTACGCTAAAAATAGAAATTCAGAATAAAAGTAAAAATTGAATTTTTTTCATGGCACGTATTTAAAAAGGTGAGTAAATTTTACACTATGCTTTAGAAGAATTACCTCTAAAGCATACATATTTAATGCTGGTCGGATAGCTCAGTCGGTAGAGCAGAGGACTGAAAATCCTCGTGTCGGCGGTTCGATTCCGTCTCCGACCACATTCTTAAACACCCCTAAGATCTTAGGGGTGTTTTTGTTAAATGTTACAGTTTGTACAAGTATTGCATTTATAAAAATATCTTTGTAAGTTACCGTAGCTTTTGAAAGGTTATAGTTTATTTAATGCGTTAACCTTTTTTGCAAATCGGTATCTAAATTTTATTATTGAAATAGGAGAAATAGGAAATGAAAACCAAATTAATGATTGTAGCACTTTCTGCTAGCTTAATGTTTGCAGGAACAGCAAAAGTAAGTATGGAAAAAGCTACACTTATCTCATCAAAAGGTAAAGTGGATTTAGTAGTTGAATCTGATAAAGATGTTTACGGTATCCAGTTTGATTTAAAGTATAATCCAGCTGAATTAACATTTAATGGTGCAGAAGCTACAAATGATTTTACTTTCGAGTACTCACAAAAAGAAGATGGCACAGTAAGAGGCCTAATGTTTAGCATGACTGGCGAAAAATTAAATGCAAGTGACTTAGCGTCATTAGTTGCATTAGATTTTGCTGCTGCTGATGGTTTCTCTGGTGTAAGCGCTGTTGATTTTTCAAATGTAATTCTTGCAGGCGAAAACGGTGCAAAACTTGAAACTATCACTGCATCTCTTTCTGTTGATACAAACGAATTACTTCCAGTGAAAACTGCATTAAATGCAAGTTATCCTAATCCATTCAATCCATCAACTTCAATTAACTATGACCTATCTGCTGAAGGTTTAGTAAACATTGCTGTGTATGATGCATTGGGACGATTAGTAACTGAACTTGTAAATGATGTTCAACCTGAAGGTAGTCATCAAATTTCTTGGAATGCTGCTGATCAAGCTAGTGGTGCTTACTTTGTAAGAATGACTGCAGGTAGCTATTCTAATACTCAAAAGCTAATGCTTGTTAAGTAAAAAGCTTTGTTTTTCTAGTAAAAAGGGCTCAATTTTATTGAGCCCTTTTTTATTACTTTTAATTTTTTAAGAATCTAAAATTATGAAAACAAATAGAAATGATAACTGCCCATGTGGGAGTAAAAAAAAATACAAACATTGTTGTGGTAAAGGAAATCCCCAAAGTGAAGGGAATCAGACTTTACGCTCTTTTATTACTATTGCCGTAATTTTATTTGCAGGGATTACAGTCTATGGAATTTATGACTATTACCAAGAAGACCGTCCAGAAATGGAAGCCTATACCTGTGATAATCCTAACTGTGGGAAAATTCATTACCGACCCGTTTCAGACTCGGCTGAGGACAATTAATCTCTAAGGGTATGGGGAAGAACTTTGAAGGCCGACATATTTCTTCTAGAATGACGTCACCGTTTTTATTGAAATTTCTCCAAATTCCTATTCGTTGACTTTTTTCGTACTTGCCTCGGAAACGGATATTTCCGTTGTCCCAATAATACACATACTCACCATGGAGTAAATCATTTAAATAATTCTTAACGAGTTTTAATTTACCCGTTTTTCGATTTATTACCTTATACGTTCCGTTTTTAATTATCTTTTCCACACTTTCATCCAATTTTAACATGGGAAATTCATCCCAAACACTCGGGGGGTAAAATAATCCTGTTGTATATACATTCAATTGTGATGGGAATCACAAAACAAAAAAAATATAGAGGAGCCTAAAAATCTAGGCCAATGGAAAGGTACCAACTTCGTGATGAAATAGTGCCTACATGCGGATTATACTGCCATGCATAGTCTAATTGCCATGGCATTCCTAAGAAAATAAATCGTGGGCCAAAGCCATAGGTCATATTCCAACCGATGCTATTATCAACTTCCCAACTATCTTTTTCCCAAAATTCTGGATACTCATCATCCCATGCCACACCCACATCTACAAAGAACACTCCATTGATTTGTCCAAAATATCGAATTGCTGGAAAATAATACATTAAAAAAGGGAGACGTATTTCAGCATTCATCAACAATGCTTGCTGGCCAATACGCTGGGATATAGATGTACCTCTTAATGGCATCAGATATTCAGAAAAATATAATTCTTCTATAGAAAGTTCATCATTATTTTCTCTAAATCTATTTTGATCTTTGGAAAAAATCCATGGTACACCACCCAGTCTAAATTTTTGTGCATTCTCGCCAAAATTTGTACCTAAAAATAACCTGCCTGCCAAACTAATGCCATTGGTAAGGGGCACATATTTTCTCAAGTCAGTGGTTATTCTATGAAATAATAATGATTTTTTATTTAATTTGGGGCTCATCCGGTATTTTACATAGGTGCGATACCCATCTACAGGATAGGTTTGACTCCAAATTGTATTATCCCACACATGGCGTATGCCTGGTATTAGCGTGGTAAAGGATGCATTTACATCCTCATCAACATTGTTTGTAAAGCCATCAGATACTTCTGTTACTTTGGCATCTTCTGTATAATTAAAATCTATACTACCTTCAAACCGATTAAATCGCGAGATGGGCCGCATACATGAAATATATGACCCTAAAATTCGATACCGATTAAATTCTTGTGTATAAGTATTTGGATCATAAATATAATTATATTTAATGGCATTATGATATAGAACAAAATTCCAATCGTATAATTTTTTCAAATAGCGATATTGAAAATAATAATCTGAGTTTTTGAGGCTCACCTCCATTTCTGATGCAAAATAAACTTGGTGATCACCTAAAATATCTGAAAAGGCAAAATATGCCATTCCTTGTGAACCAAATCGGGAATCAAAGGAATACACCGCCTGAGCATTGTCTAAAGTAAAGCGTGTGCGATAAATATTAGACTTATAAATTCCATTTTCTTGAATTTGGTCATCTTCCATTTCTACTGCTTGAGAGTTTTCAAGCTCTTCCGAAGCATCTATACCAGCAAATACATAGTTTTTATACTCAGTGCCAAATTGACGATGCTGCCCCCCTTCTTCACTTCTTCGCAAAAGTCTATTTGAAGATTTTATATCATCAACCCATGCAGCACTGGGAACATTTATGTTCAACTCCATTTTACTTTTAGGATTAGATAAGGTAAAAATATCATATCCAGATTTATAAAATCCGGTGAAAATTAATTGAGAATCATCCCAATTCCATGAAAGTTGGGTAATTCCTGTGGATACATTGGTGATAGGATTAATTTCATCATTATGCATCATCATAATATTTGAGATACCACTCTCATCAGATATAAACGCCAAATACTCTCCATCTCCAGACATGGTTGGATAAGTTTCATTCCACGGAGTATCAGATAGTTGAGTAATTTCTTTAGTGTGGATTTTGATTGAATAAATATCTGTTTGTTCCATATCATAATTATGGGGTATCTGCATTTCCCCTGTGGTTAGCATTTCACCTCTGTCTGATGTAAAGTATAGTTCATCACCATTTGGTGCCCATGAAACTTGGTCTTCAGAATACCAATCAGAAGTAAGATTGACTATTTGGTGAGATTCAACATCAAATAAATAAATATCACCATATTTACCATCATTACCGATGAATGCAATTTTGTCTCCTTTAGGTGACCATGAGGGTCTAAAAATCCCTTCTAATCCTAACCGAAATCTTTTTGATTTTTCTGATTCTGTATCATAGATAAATAACGCGTCTGATTTCCCTGATTTTGCAGAAAATGCAAGCTGTTTGCTATCGGGTGACCATGTGATTCCCGGTTTTAAAATATGTAATTCTTCATACTCTGCACTACGTTCACCTTGAATGATTTTCTTTATGACTCTCCCATCTTCAGCGGATATAAGATAGTATGCCATGGGGCCAGATTTATTTGAGAGGATTGCAATTTGATTTCCATTGGGTGATATTGAGGGTGCAACATTATAAGTATTTCCCCATTTTTCATGATTGGTCAATTGTCGAGACACATCATTTAAATCTTCTCTACGGGTAATTTCTGGCCAATATTCATGTTTTAAATATTCATGCCATTGCTCATTTAGTTCTTTATAACCAACACCAAGGGCTTCCTTTATTCCCTTTTCTATACCATTGGTAGTTTTAATTTGATATAGTATTTCGGCTATAGATTCTTCACCCCATTTTTCTGTAATAAACCGCCACACAGATTGCCCACCACGGTAAGCCCAATATCCATTGAGCATTCGTATATGAGGTAATTCACCGCCATTGATGGCTAAATCACGAATCCACATTTCAGATTTTGTATCCCATTTCCCTGCCAAATATTCTGCAAGACCTTCATTCATCCACAATGGAATGGCTACTTTTATAGAGCTACTTATCATATTTTTTAAGCTCCCTCCATAAATGTAGTCATTAATAAATGCATGAACCAATTCATGATGAATTACATGTTTAAACTCGTAATTTGACCCATCAAAGGGAATTACTACGCGATTTTTGTACAACTCCGTAACACCTCCAATGCCTTCACGCATATATGCCCCGATTACATTGGTTTGTTGAAAATCATTATGTGAATTATAGATTATAATGGATACACGATTCTTTAATTTCCAATCCATCAGTTTTGAAATATGATCGTAGGCAATCTCCGCCTCTTTGGCAACAAATTCTGCATGAGTGCGACCCTCCGTAGAATAGTAAATATCAAAATGGCGTGATTGTATATATGTCCAATCAAATTTTTCATATTGCACAATATTTTGACCAAATTGACCCAATAGAATGCCCCACAGAGCAAAAATCAATAGATGTAATTTTATTAATTTCATGATTAATTAGAGGGCCATAACCTATGAATAGTTCCTCGTTAATAAAAGAAAGAAATTCAACTATGAAATCAACAAAATGAATTTCTAACTTTAACCCGTGTTAGAACTCCCCATTTACTTTGTTTCTGATAATCACTTTTCCATGGAACTAAATGAAAGTGAATCAGAGAGACGACAAAAATTATTTTCACTATTCAACCAAATTGAATCCACCAGAGGTACTCTCGTTATTGGTGGAGATTTTTTTGATTTTTGGTTCGATTATAAATACGTAGTTCCAAAAGCATTTAATGATATCCTCTTCCATCTTGAAAAATTACACCGAAGTGGAATTGCCATTCATTACGTTTTAGGAAATCATGATTATTGGGATTTTGGCAGTTTCACTGAGAAATTTGGAGCTATTGTACATAAGGGTGATTTGGAATTTGATATCAACGGCGAGAAGGTTTTGGTAACTCATGGAGATGGATTACTCAAAAATGATGTAGGTTATCGATTCATGAAAAAGGTGATTCGAAGCAAGTTAGCCATCTTTTTGTTTAGGCAATTTCATCCTGATTGGGGTTGTGCATTGGCAAAAAAAGTATCTAATACCAGTAGTCATTATCATCATCATGATGATAAATCCATAGAAATTCGTACAGAAATGAAGCAATTTGCCAATTCAAAGTGGGAACAAGGCTACCAAACCGTACTTATCGGGCATTATCATCAAACGGGCATTGAATTAAAAGGGGAGAAAAGACTTATATTTATGGGGGATTGGTTGAAGCATTTTACGGTGACTGTGCTAGATGATAAAGGCTGGCATCAAAAAGAATGGACGAATTTATAAAATTCTCTTGATTTAAAACTGGTAATTAAATGAAATTCACAACTAATTTTCAGCAGTATTCTTTATGACATTTCCAATTAAACACACAATTTTCATATTGTTAGCGGGCATTCTTTTAAACGGATGTGCCATTCGCCAAACTCCTTATGCATTGGAAGATGTGGAAAAACACCGCATCATGTTCAAAAAAGGTAAGCGAAAATCTCTTCAAATACTCATTGAAATATACAAAGATCCAAATCAACCCTTAGAAGTTAGAGTTGAAGCTCTTCGTGCCCTTGCAGAAAGTCGGCATCCAATGATAATAGGTGCAATCCAAAGCTCTGTTAAAAATGCCAAGCTTATTGAAATGGAACTCATGCACGAATCCATCGAAATTCTCACCACCTATGGCGTAGATGATTCTGCAGATTCTTTAGTAATTGGCCTTAAAAATACTGAGCAAAAGGTTATGGAGATTCGAGAAGCCATTGTAAATGCCATCGGTGAAAATGGTACTGAAGATGAAATATTTACGCTCTTAGAATTATATGAAGTGAGTCGAGCAAACCATGCTCGAATGAATAAACTCATGACCCTCACATTGGGTGGTATGGATGATGAACGAGTCATCCCAATCCTCATGGACATTGCAAATAATATTGAAATGGATGTTCACATCCGCAATAGAGCCGTAGAAATTCTTGCACGAAAAGACTCACCCGAATTAGTGGATTTCTTCATTGAGATGTTAGGTGACCCTACTGGTAGAGATAAAGTGAATGAATATGCTCTCAATGTATTGGGTGAACAAAAAGATGATCGCATGATTTTTGCCTTACTGGAAGCATATCAAACAGGAAAACATGAATATTATTCATTGATGAATACGCTGATAAAAAGTTTAGGTGATTATAAAAATCCTGCCATTAAACCTGTATTTATCGATATTGCAACGACTGAAGGCTTCCCTAAAACTCTTCGAATGAAAGCAATAAGGGCATTGGCTAATTTTGATGATCCTACGGTTATTGATGATGTACTTGCCATTCTTAATTTGCCATCAAATTATATTTATTATAATGAAATTATTGCCATGATTAGAGAATTAGGACAATACGATAACTATAGTGCTAAACTACGCCATGCTGCGTTTGAAGCCATGAAAAGAGATGTAGAAGGGGCAGATTCGTGAGATTTTATATCTATTTATTATCCCTTTTACTCATGGTAGGATGTTCAAAAAAAGATGAACCGGTTACGCCAGATGTTGATGAAACCATTGAAGGTACTGATGAAAACTCAAAAGAAAAACCCCCTACATTTTTAGAAACTGCTGAGCCATTTTATCCATTAAAAGAAACCGTTGAAGACATCCAAACTCAATTAGATGATTTACGTGCTCGAGTTATTGAATATGAAACTCGCGTGTCCACACCCAGTTTTAATACTGATGTGCTGAAAATGATAAAAGTTCCACAACTGAAGCATGAGATTAATCTCACCAATGGTACCCTCATTCAAGGAACCATTTTACAAGAGAATATGGACAAACTCATTGTTCAAACTCAAATTGGCCAATTGACCATTGATAAAGGGAATGTGGAAACCATCCAAGAAATTGCACCTTCAAATGCAAAAATTGAATTTAGTGGAGATGCTCAAGAAAAAATCTATGATTCTGGAAAATCCTTTTCAGGTACAGTAGTCAACAATGGGTTACAACGAGCAGACTTTGTTCGTGTTATCTATAATCTTTGGGGAAGTGAAACCGACCTCATTGCTTCCGATTCTTCTTTTGTAGAAGGTTCAGGTGTAGTTTATCATTCTGGTATTATTACAGATACGGCTATGCGTCCCGGGGAAACTGCAGAATTTTTTGTAGAAGTTAAATTCCCTAAAGATGCTAATGTGCAATATATTACTCGCGATATCCGTTGGGATTCGTACGAATAAAATCCGTAGTATTTTCTCCTTATAAAACTACCGTAAATTATCCATGACCAAAATCAGAGAATCATGGACTTTAAGCAAACTTTTCTAACTATTGGCATTGGGCTCGTACTTTTTCATGGATGTAGTGATACCTCCCATATCCGTCATTATACCATCCAAAAAGAAGCTACACCTCATGTTACTACGCAAGCAATTTCAACTCCACAAGAAATACAATGGACCACTCCATCTCATTGGGTAACCCAACCAACTTCATCCATGCGAATGGGTAGTTTTTTAATTCCTTTTTCAGAGGGTGAGGGTGATTTATCTGTAATTAAATTAGGGGGTGATGCTGGTGGTATGGTGGCTAATGTGAATCGATGGCGAGGGCAATTGGGCCTTGACCCACATGATGAAACGGAGATGAATAAATACATTCTCAAAGATTCTTCAAATATGGGTGAGTTTATTTGGCTCACATTATTAAATCCTGATGATGAAGAACTTGGATTTATTATTTCAATTTTTACCACTTCAAACTCATCAATTTTTGTAAAGCTTAGTGCCTCTCAAGTGGGTATAAAAGAGCTTACTCCTGAATTTTTATCATTCTGTAAATCCTTTAATCAAGGGCAAATCAATGAATGAAATCATTGAGAAAATTAGTAATCCTAAAATTTTTGTATTTACCATTATGTGGATGATGGTATTGGTGTTTTTTGGTACCATCGCTCAACGTGACATGGGACTTTATTATGCTCAACAAAAATATTTCTCCAACTGGATAACATGGTTTTGGATTATCCCCACACCTGGGGGTCGATTTACCATGTTAGTTATGTTTATAAATATGGTGGGGTTATTATTTAAACCCACGCTATGGCAACGGAAAAAAATGGGTATCATCATCGTTCATTTGGGAGCACTTCTTCTACTTTTTGGGGGCGGATTAACTGCCTACTTCAGTTTTGAAGGGAATATGGTCATTGATGAAGGCAAGACAGCAAATTTCATTGAAAGCTACCAACTTGTAGAATTAACCTTTATAAATACCTCTAATCCTCATGAGGATGAAGTGGTTGCATTTACCCAACCCCTCTTAAAGGAAGGTAAATCACTCAATCATAAAGCGCTACCATTCTCCGTTGAAATTTTACAGTATTATGAAAATTCAAAACCAATTCGTCGTTCACAGCCTAAAGGTGAATTATATCATGGCATGGCAAAAAACTTTCTCCTTGTTGAAATAGATAATGAAAAAGAAGCAGAGGCCAATCGACCTGGTATTATTTTCAAAATTGAAAATTCACATTCAAATGCCGATGGAATTTATTCACTCATTTTGGGGCAATCTATTCCCCAAACTTTTGACATTGAGAATTCAAACTTTACTGTAAAACTACGACGTGAGCGAATGTACCTTCCCTTTGAAATTGAATTAATCGATTTTGTACGAATAATTCATCCCGGTACATCGATTCCCAAAAGTTTTAGCTCTGAGGTAAACCTTATTGAAAATGATGTTTCCCGACGAGTACTCATTCAAATGAATGAACCATTACGCCATAAAGAATTTACATTTTTTCAAGCATCCTTTAGCCAAACCCTTGAGGGCGAAACGTCGGTATTGGCAGTAGTCCAAAATTATGGGCGACTTTTCCCCTATATTTCCAGTTTAATTATGAGCCTTGGACT
>CAYQPE010000004.1:27530-41687 GCA_964419445.1 uncultured bacterium | reverse complement strand
GAAATCCACAAGTGGTTCAGAGTTTAGGCTTAGAATGGGATACTGAACATAAGTATTCCTATCATGATATATTGGGGGGATTTGAAAATCAACAAGAATACCTCACGCAAATTTATGAGATGGACGAAAAAGATTTATCCGTTGTTGAATTTCAAATAAAAGAATTGCATACAAACTTTCAAAAGTTTGCAAATATGTGGTGGTATTTAAAAATTATCCCCCCTGCATCATTGCATCCCAATGATCCATGGATATCTCCATGGGAAGTTGAAAGTGAGGCGGCACTCACTGAAGACCAACGATCACTTCTCTTTAACTTTTTAGATTATTTGAATGGAATGATTGAAGGTAATTCCCAGCAAATGACAACGGCAATGGAAAATTATTATGTACAGCTACAAGGGGATTATCGTCATTTGGTGGATGTTAATAGACTTCAAATTGAAACTCAATATAATGAGCTAAATATTTTCTACCTTAGTGTTGCCTTTTACATTCTTTCGTTTTTACTCTTGGCATTTAGCTGGCTTTGGCCTCATGCCATACTTTCCAAAGGTGCTAATTTGACATTACTAATAGGATTGATTCTTCATGGCGCAGGTCTATGTCTGCGGATGTATATCATGGAACGCCCACCAGTTTCTACCCTGTATGAATCCATAATTTTTGTAGCATTTATTTCTACCTTATGTTCATATATTTTAGAACTCATACGTAAAGATGGGCTGGGTGCATTCATTGGGTCAGTATCTGGAGCAATTTTCCATTATATAGGCTTTAAATATGCTGCAGATGGAGATACGCTGGGAATGTTAGTAGCTGTACTAAATTCTAATTTTTGGTTGGCCACCCATGTTACCACCATCACCATTGGATATGGTGCATCTCTAATGGCAGGATTTATGGGGCATGTGTATCTTGTAATGGCTATTTTAAAACCTGAAAATTCCCGAAAACTAAAAGATATCTATAATAATATTTTTGGAATTACACTCTTAGCGCTTTTCTTTGCATTGTTTGGAACCATTTTAGGTGGGATTTGGGCAGATCAATCTTGGGGAAGATTTTGGGGTTGGGATCCCAAAGAAAACGGTGCCATGCTCATCTGCATGTGGCAGTTGATGATGATTCACATGCGTCTTACAGGTATGATTAAAGCTCCTGGATTTGCATTGGGAATGACATTGAACAATATTATTGTTGCCCTCGCATGGTTTGGCGTAAATCTTTTGAATGTGGGGCTTCATAGCTATGGGTTTGATAATGGTATTGCCTTAAACTTAGGATTATTTATTTTATTTGAATTAACCTTCGGAATTGGGGCATATTTCTGGGCGAAAAATAAATTAAAATCAATATAATTAGGAGATAAAATGACTTTAGAAGATTTATTAAGAAAAGTAGTTGAAGTGGATGGCAGTGATTTACATGTTACCGTTGGCACACCTCCCCGTGTTCGAAAAAGTGGCGCGCTTATCCCAATGGGTGAAGAAAAATTATCTCCAGATGTAGTAAAATCCATGGTTGAATCTAAAATGAATGATGACCAAATTAAACGATTTAATCATGGTGAAGAAATTGACTATTCTATTGGCGTTCCGGGATTGAGTCGTTTTCGAGTAAATGTGTTTAGTCAACGGGGAAATATTGCAGCGGCATATCGTCGCCTTCCATTTGATGCCCCTGCCATTGATGGATTAGGACTTCCAGATTCTGTAGTGGATTTATCTAACCGTCGCAAAGGATTAATACTCATAACTGGTGCCACGGGAAGTGGAAAATCCACCACCATGGCTGCCATTGTAAATAAAATTGTACAAGAATTAGACGGTCATGTTCTCACCATTGAAGACCCCATTGAATATCTCTTTCCGCACAGTAAAGCCCAAGTAAATCAACGGGAAGTGGGAGTAGATACCGATTCATTTGCTTCGGGATTAAAGAGCGCTCTCCGTCAAGACCCTGATGTAGTTGTTGTAGGTGAGCTGCGTGATCCAGAATCTATGGGTGCTGCATTGAGTATTGCTGAAACAGGGCATTTGGTATTGGCAACCATGCATACCAATACTGCTGCAGGTGCCGTTACTCGAATGGTTGATGCCTTTCCACCAGATAAACAAGAAGTGATTAGAATGAATATGTCCATGTCATTATTGGCAGTGGTGGCTCAGCAACTGATTCCCACTAAAGATGGTGGAAGAACTTTGGCATGTGAAGTGATGGTTGCCACTCAAGCAATTCGTGCCCTTATTCGTGAAAATAATGTGCATCAATTAGATAATTATATTAAAAGTGGTGGTAATGACGGAATGGTTCTCATGGATGACTCATTAATGAAACTTTATCAGCAAGGCAATATTACTGATGATAATCTACTACGACATGCCATCAATCCAACGCAAGTGGAACAAAACATGGGTTCAGTAAGAAGCCAACCCAATATTTAATGGGAAAAATCCTACGGGCAGGAATATTCACTTCTTTGTGGGTATTAACAGTTTACCTCTTAAATCAATCCATTGGAGGTATCCCCCCATTAGGGAAATTCCTCAATCCACATTCAGGTTATGCTGCACTCATTGGAAGTGATGACCTACCCCACGGTGGATTAGACTTACCTCAACTTATAGAACCTGTAGACGTGATTTGGGATTCCTTACGTATCCCCCATATTTTTGCACAAAATGAGCATGATTTATACTATGTTCAGGGGTATATCATGGCATTTGATCGCCTGTGGCAAATGGAGTTTCAAACCCATGCTGCAGGGGGGCGATTAAGTGAAATCGTAGGTGAAAAAGCAAAAGGATATGATCAGTTTCAACGACGTATTGGAATGGTTTTTGGTGCTCAAAACACCCTTTCACAAATAGAAAAAGATGAAACAGTATATCCTAACTTACTGGCTTTTACTGCGGGTATAAATGAGTATATTCAACAGTTACCTCCTCAAGATTATCCCATAGAATATAAAATTTTAGACTATGCTCCAGAAGCATGGACTCCCTTAAAGACATCCCTATTGCTCAAATCAATGGCATGGATGCTCACGGGGAGAAGTACAGATTTAGCCTATTCACGCATTGCCCATGATTTTGGTATGGATGTATTGGAAGAGCTCTATCCCATCTTTCCAAAAGATTATGACCCCATCATCCCCAGAGGTACTCATTTTGATTTTGACCCCATTCCATTAAAATCACCCAAAAAATTATATGAATCGCCATTGGATGATTTTGCCAATATTCCCCAACCGCCAGAAGCCATTGGGAGTAATAACTGGGCGGTACATGGTTCACGAACCAAATCTGGGAATCCCATTTTATCAAATGATCCCCATTTAGGATTAAACTTACCATCAATATGGTATTTGATGCACTTAAACTGCCCCACCATGAATGTAATGGGAGTTACCATTCCGGGAGCCCCTGGAATAATTTTAGGGTACAATGATAATATATCATGGGGTGCTACCAATGGGTATGATGATGTGATGGATTGGTATGACATCACCTTTAAGGATAATACTCAAAATGAATATTGGTATAATGGTAAATGGCATCCTACCCAAAAAGTGGTTGAAGCCATACATATTAAAGATGAACAGACATATTTTGATACGGTAACCTATACCCATCATGGACCGGTGGTATGGGATTACCCCCATCAAACACCATCATTGGGGAAATCTCAAGTTCGTCATGGCGTACCTCAAACATCAGCAGGACGTGCATTACGATGGTTGGCACATGACACATCCAATGAGCTTAAGACATTGTATTTAGTCAATAAGGCTGAAACTTATAATCAATTTGTAGAATCTCTGCGTACATACACTTGTCCTGGGCAAAATTTTGTATATGCAGATGTAAATGGAAATATTGCCATTTGGCATTCGGGGAATCAACCTGCAAAATGGGATGGACAGGGTATGATTATTGTGGATGGTACAGATTCCCAATATGATTGGCAGGCCACTATCCCCCATATGCAAAAGCCTCATATTGTTAATCCAAAACGGGGGTATGTAAGTTCTGCTAATCAACATGTAACCGATGAAGATTACCCCTACTTTCTCTCTCCATTCTTTTGGTTGTCATATCGGGGAACACAAATTAATGAACGCCTACAGACTATGACAAAAACCACTGCTAATGATATGATGGACCTCCAATTTGATAATACAAATCGTAAAGCCATGAATGTGCTTCCTGTATTATTGAGTCTATTACAAGATGAACTCTTGTCAGATGAAGAACAGAGTTGGAAACATAAATTAAAAAATTGGGATTATCAACATAGCAAAACCTCAATATCAGCCAGTTTCTTTGATTCATGGAGTGAACAACTAGAAATTGAAACGTGGGCTGATGAATTTGGAAATGGTGAACATCAATATTTATGGCCCTATTTTAATCAATTAGATGAAATGATTCGCTTTCAACCCAATTCACCATGGTTTGATAATAAGACCACCAATGAAAAAGAAACATTATTGGATGTATGTAAAACATCTTTTTCATCTACTGTTGAAGAATTTTCAACAATGGATACCATTGCACAACAATGGCAATTTTTCCAAGGTACTGATATTTCACATATTGCAAAATTCCCTGGATTTGGACGCATGGATTTACCCACATCTGGAGGGAAAGATATTATTAATGCAACGCGTAAAACAGAGGGGCCATCTTGGCGTTTGATTATAGAAATGGATGATAAATTAGAGCCATTTGGAATTTATCCAGGGGGACAATCTGGATATCCGGGTAGTTATTATTATGATAATTTTGTTGATGACTGGGTAAATGAAAAATTCTATTCATTGCCCTTTTCTAATTCAGTTGATGATATTGAAGGACATCGCATACAATGCAAATAGGAAAATTATTACCACTATTGATTCTAATGTTCATCACGGGATTATTTCTACCATGGTGGGGATTCACGCTAATTGCCATTACCCTCACATATTGCACATCAACTAAAAAAGAACTGATATTTTTAGCATTCATCAGTGGGGCATTATATTGGGGACTTCTCCTCATGTATCAATGGCAATGGGGAGGTGAAATTTTATTCAAAAGAATCAGTGATATGATGTTCCTTCCACATCCATTATTGCTAATAAGTGCATCGGCAATACTCTCTGGAATTTTAGCAGTATTTGCAGCACTCTCAGGTTATTATATAAAGAGTATTTTTCATGATTGATACTATAAAATCTGTACTTGCTTCACATATAAACATCCATCATATTGAAATCATTGATGACTCAGCTCGACATGCAGGACATAAACAAAACAAGGGTGGCGGACATTTTATTGCCCATATAATCTCAGATGATTTTAAGGATAAATCCCTTATTCAACGGCATCAAATGGTGTATGCTGCATTGGGGAATTTAATGAAAAATGAGATTCATGCCTTCTCAATGAAAACGCAAACCATTGATGAGTTTTCTCTTTAACGACGCTTTTGTAAAATTACCACAATAATCAATATACTAAGAATTAACACTGCCCATAATAATCGGTGAGGATAGTCAACTTTACTGGTTGCAGTAAATTCTACATCATTTGTATGATAGTCTGCCCATGTTATTTCCCACATTAGGGTATCCCCAAAAGTAGTATCTGCATTGGTGCTGATTAATTCCCCTGGAAGGATGGCCTGAATGTTAAAGGTATCATCCATTAAATCCATGGTGATTTTGGCTTCATCTTCCAATAGGGTAAATAATGAATCTACATGATTATAATATTCAGGAGATATGGGTTGCATGAGGATGTCCAAACCCTCATCCTTTATTTCTTCAAACTGTAGTAATAATGTAGAATCGGGTAATGGTTTTACCTCTTGATGTAACCACTGCTCAAGATCAATTTTAACCATCCCCTGTTGATTAAATTCTATAGGCGTACGTTGAAGGGTTTCTGTAAATATATAGGATATTATCTCGAATAAAAATCCTTGTTGAGCTAAGGAGTCCTCTGCAAAAAGATGATACAATCTGGGGTAATTATTATCTACGCCTCTACCTCCCAATTCACCATGAAGTTCAAACCGTTCTGTAAATCCCCAATGTGAATGTGAAACAGTAATAGGATGGGATAATAATGAGGATGGGTACAGGCTATCTCCTGTATAAAAAGTAGTGGGGAACGTTTGATTCTTTTCAAAAAATTTAATGGCCGTATAATCATAGCTTTCGGCATCGCCATCCAATGTAGATGTAATAACCCATCCCTCACCAACAGGTAATGACACATCGTCATCCAATAAATCATTTCTATCTCCATGGGCAGTATAGTTTACCATATATGCACCATCAGGGGATACATGAATCACATATTTATGCTCTACGCAAGACCAACAGCACACCATAGTATATATAAGGAATTGATATAATCTCATGGGGAAATATAAGGCATTGAAGATTTAAAATAGAAGATTAGGTGTTAGGTATTAGGAATTAGGAATGAGTTCGTCACTGGTCAATCGACATTCGTCATTCCAAAGTTACTCTGCCACACAAACATCCACATTCAATTTATCCAATTCTGATTGAACAAAACCCATAAGTTCTTTGATGGTATCTGCAGAGAAGTCAAATTTTATACCCATATTTTCCCACACTTGAGATATAGGTTTAGAATTACCCATTTTCAATCCACGGATATACCCATCTAATCCGGTTTGATTATTTTCTACAAAATTACGATACACTTGTAACGCACCCAATTGAGCAATACCATATTCAATATAGTAAAAGGGAACGCCAAAAATATGCCCTTGTCGTTGCCATCCATTACGTTGAAAATGTTCATAGCCATCCCAATTAACGACAGAACCAAAACGTTCAGTTAATGATACAAAGTGATTATCTCGTTCTTCTGGAGTATGATCAGGATTCAAATAGACCCAATGTTGCATAGCATCTACCGTGGCACACCAAGGAAAGAATGTAATAATGCCTTCTAAATGTTCACGTCTAGCTCGGATGTGGTCTGTTTCATTATAAAATTTATCCCAATATGGGCTAGTCATTAACTCCATACTCATGCTGGCAGTTTCTGCCATTTCTGAGGGAGTATTTCTATACTGAACTAAGGGTTCATCATTACATAAAAAAGTGTGCATGGCATGTCCACCTTCATGCATCATGGTGGTAACATCTCTTTGTGTCCCCGCAGCATTCATAAATATAAAAGGCATCCCCGTGACTTCTAAAGGATAATTATATCCACCGGGAGCTTTACCCTTCCGCGAATCTAAATCAAATAAATTATGCTCATCCATAGCCTGTAAATTTTTCCCAAATTGAGGATGTATAATGGAGAAAATTTCAATGGCTTTATCGGTAAGCTCATGTCCACCATCAAAAGGTTTTAGGGGTTCTTGTCCGTGAGGTTCTCCCGACACATCCCAAGGTCTAAAGTCTTCTAATGATAAACCTAATTTTACACAATGTGATTTGTGGATGTCTATGGCCAGTGGTTTCACACAGGTTTCTACAGCATGATGAAATGCCTCTGCGTCTGCAGGGGTATAATCAAAGCGATGTAGGTTATCATGTTGAAAATCACGATAATTATCATAACCTGCATTTAATGCCACCTTGTGTCGTAATTGAATCATCTCATTATAAATCGTGTCAAACTCATCCTTTTTTGTATAGCGAGATTCTTGCATAGCCAACCACGCCTGTTTACGTGTTTCCCTATTTTCAGATAATAAACGGGTTCCTGCAATGGGCATGGGTAAATCTTCACCATCAATTTTTGCAGTGAGTCCACCTGCAATTTGATCGTATTTTGAGGATAACTTTGACAGCGCAGCATTTAATGGTACATTTTCATCTCTAAATAATTCTAAATCACGATTCAATATTTTGGTAAGTTGGCCAAATCGGTCTGCTGATAGTTGAGAAAAACATGAATGAGCGGTGATAAAGGTAACCACTTTATTTTCCATTTTACTACACTCAGGTTCAATTTCAGATGCAAACTTTTCGTATCGTTTCACATAATCATCATTCTCAGTATGGCATGACATATTGATATAAGACCATGCATAATCTTCATAGAATACAGAAATTAATTCACTATAATGGGTAATATAAGTTTCCAGTTCGGCTACGGTATTTACCTGACGAGATAATAATGTTTTAAAGAATGGTTCAAGGTCTGACCATTCATTAATTTTAGTTCCTTTAGGGATAAAATCACTAGGCTGGTACATGTTGTCTGGCCTCTTTTTTTGCATTTACAAATTTTTCTTTTTGCTCTATAAAATAATCGTTTGATGGGTCTATTCTCAACGCTTTCTCAATAACTAATATGGCGTCATCCCAACGATTTAATTTATAAAGGACTTCTGCCTCTGTATCTAAAATTTGAGCTTTTTGGTCATCATCAACGGATAATTCTACAGCTGATCTTGCTTTTTCTAGTGCATCTTCAAGATTTAATTCTATCTCTGTCATTCGCCATGCATAGGCATTGAGCATATTGGGATCATGAGGAAACATTTTTAATGCACGACTAAACACGCCTAATTCACTGACCTGATTATCTTTACCTTTATAAAACCGAATCATTGACATAAGAGCTCGTTGTGTCATTGATGATTGAGGATTATTATCTATAAATTCATCAAATGGAACTAAGTCCCCATTTTTAAATGCTTCATAAGCTATTTCAAAATTGGCTTTTTCACTCATTTTAATATGGAGATCTTTATGGGTGGTGAGTAATTCATTATAAAACTTCAGAGCATTTTCAGATTCATTTCTATCATTATATTTATTGGCGATAGTAAATAAATTCTCTGCAGAGTTATCTCCATTATTATATTTATTGAGGCATGCACTCAATGTGTTAATATTGCCTACAATGTCATTTACTTTTGCTTGATATTCATCAGGAGGTAAAAATCCAATAATTCGGTCGATTTCTTCACCTTTATTATTGGTAAACACTAAGGTGGGCATCACCATGCCATTGAATTGTGAAAAGAGCTCACTACCCTCTTTTTTATCCACATCTACTTTTAAAGAAATTAAATTGTCTTTAGCAAATGCTGCCACTTGAGGATTTGCAAATGTTTCTGCATCCAGCAGATTGCATCCACCTCACCATGCTGCATAAAAATCAAGCATGATTAACTTCTCCCCAGCCGCTGACTTTGCATCATCAAAACTTCCTAAAAACCAGGGATAATTTGCTTTATTTGAACATGCCATAAATAATAGGGCAAAAAGTAACATACCATGTTTCTTCATTATAACTCCTTTGGAATAGGTGCGAAATTTACTCAGTTTTATACAAAAAAAGAAGCCCACCAACAGATGGACTTCTTCATATTCATCTATGTTTGAAATTAGCGTTCTAAAATGATATTAATGATTTGAACGATATCCAATACATTAATGATGCCATCCATATTCATATCTGCCAATTCTAATTGATCGGCTGTGGGTTGCTCATCTTCTAAAATAAAGTTTACTACCAAAACTATGTCCAATACATTGATAGCATCATCCATATTTACATCGCCCATCTCAAATTCGTCGAGCTCAACAAAAATAAATGCCGTATTAGATGGATTACTCTCTATAGAAATAAAATTTGCTGCCGTTACATAAAAATAGTTATTTCCATTAAATGGCGATGAAACGGTAAACTCTGAGTCAGCAGTGTTCCCAATAACTACAAATTCATCGTTGGGAATATGTGAATGATAAATATTATATGATGAGGTAGACCAATCATCATTGGCTGTCCATGATAGGTGGATTACTTCATTATTTAACTCTGCTAATAAATTTTCAGGTACACCTGGTAATAACTCTGATCCTGGAATGGTGTGGGAAAATTCACCATCGGATATGGTCATAAACGAAATACTTGAAGCTTGAACAAAAGAGCCATTGAACAATCCCATAAATCCATTTCCATTGGTTTCTGTAAGGGTAATTTCTCCACTGATAGGTAAATAGGAATCAACAGCTAAATCTAAAATTAATGGCGCTAAAGAACCCTCAAAATCAGAGAAATCCACTTCACCATTAATGAATGGATCCATCAATTGGGCAATGAGCACAGAATCCACATCTTCTCGATACATCATAAGGGCATCTAAATTTTGAAAATCAATGGCATCAGTAACTGCCACATCCCATGTTTGAGGATTTAATATACCATCAGCATCTTTCATATACATAATGAACATATTATACAAAGAACCACTGGTATCTGCAGGTTCAATTGAAGGGATGAAGAGATGCGTAGAGCCCACTGAATCTGCCCATGAAACACCCATGGAGCCACTATATTCTCCATTTAGAAATCCATCAAAAGATAACTCAGCATTAAAATCACCTTCGCTGCCAAACCATCCTGTGTCCCAATGAAAACTTGATTCTCCCGTATAAATGGCTTGAGAGAAAAGCGAAGAGAATAATATTAAAATTGTAATGGTGTTTAATTTCATTTTTATCCTAAAAACTACCAACTATATGGTCGGGATTTTACGGAATATTCAGGGCTATGCCTTGTAATTCTTTGTAACAAAAAGGCTCCCGTAGGAGCCTTTTAACTTAAAATGCTTTAACTAATTCAACTTCAAAAATGAGTATTGAGTTGGGAGGAATTGGTCCTGCTTGACGTTCTCCATATCCCAATTCAGGTGGAATAATAAGGGTTCGTTTTTCACCAGGTTTCATAAGCGCTAGGGCTTCTTCCCATCCTTTAATTACACGACCTTGCCCTAATTTAAATGAAAAAGGTTGTCCTCTATCATGGGAGCTGTCAAACTTTTTGCCTGTTTCCAATAATCCTGTATAATGGACTACTACCGTTTGACCCGCTTTTGCCACATCACCAGAGCCTTCTTTATGTATAATCATACGGAGGCCTGATTTTGTAGTTTCTTCTTTCCCTGGAAGTGAAAAATCTGTATCTACAAATGCAGCTTTTATTTCTAATAATTCAACATCAAAAATCAATGTGGCATTGGGCGGAATTACAGCACCTGCACCCCGTTCACCATAACCTAAATTTGAAGGAATAGTGAGTTTACGCTTTCCTCCCACTTTCATAGTCATGACACCTTCATCCCAACCTTTAATTACATGGCCCATACCAATAGTAAACTCAAAAGGCTTATCTCTATCCAAAGAGCTGTCAAATTTAGTCCCATCTTCTAAAGTCCCTGTATAATGTACTATAACTTTATCACCTGCTTTTGGCGCATCACCAGAACCAATAACTTCATCTACATACATTAAACCAGAGTCAGTTGTAATTTCTTCACCTACTTTTACATTCATAATTTCTTCTTTTACTTCCGTTTTATTTGATACCTCTTTAGTATCATTTTTTCCACATGACACTATTAATAATAGTGTCATCAGCATCATATATTTCAAAATAATCTCCTAGTTTGAAGGGGTAAAATTAGGGAGTTTGAATGATTCAACTAAGAATAATATTTACCAATCCTACAACATCTAATACATTGATTACGCCATCTTCATTTAAATCTGCGGCTTGCTCGTATGGAGGTTGCAAAAGATTAGTTTCCATAATATGCCCTACAACTGACACCACATCCAACACATTGATGATCTCATCGCCGTTCACATCTCCTAATATAATATCATCTTCATATTCTTCAGGAAAGTATGCACGAATGACTAATGTTTCATCTACGATAAAAGGGTTTGGTTTATTTTGTTGATATCCAGCAATTGCCCATGTTCGTTGTAGCTCGCTGTTATCCACAGGGTCTTGGGCATGCCAAATCTTCATTTGCTCTTTTTGTGTATAAAAAAAGTTATCATCCGCTTCATTGGGATACATGGTAAAAAAGTAGAAAATTGTTCGGGCAACATCTCCCTTTCTGTCCTCACGAGGCTCAAAATACGAAGATGAACTCTCACTATATTCATTTATATTTGAAGATGGGATATTACTTAACGATTGACTTTGCCAATACCAATTATCTGTTTGCGAATCGATAATTTCACCAAAGGGTTTATTTCCACGAGATGAATTAACATTAACCTTACACGGACGAAGATGGTGCATATCACTCTTCATGGGCTCAGATCCAGAATACAAACTCTGTGGCCATACATGTTCACAATTCATTCCATTTTCATAGAGATATGAACTGGGATCAACACCATTGGGCAATGAAACAGAATAATTAGTATAAATTCCCTTTACCACACCGTTCTGACTATCCACATTAGCATAGAGTTCATCTCGGGCATTATCATACCCAAGGGTTATACTGGTTTTATAATTATTGCGAAGATATGAGATTAATTCCGTTCCCATCATACCCTCAGCAATATTGTCCTGACACCATATGATGGTGCAGAATAAAATTAAAGATATCTTTCTCAAAGAGACCCCACATAAATTATAGTTACAGGGGAACTATTACATTTATTTTCAGGAAGGATAATTTGTTAAGGATTGTCGGTAATTTACATTAAAAAATCATATTTGTGAAATGATTGAAATATACTGTAACTTATTGTATGAAATTCTTAATCGTCCTTTGTATTGACATAATTATGTGTCAGCTATTTATTTCAGAAGTCATGTTTGATCTAGATGGTGCAGATTCACCTAACGAGTTTGTAGAAATCTATAATGCTTCAGATTCAACCTATTCACTTCAAAATTTAGACATTGCCGATAAATATTCTCGAGATCAATTGCATTCTGATGATATTAACCAAAAGATTTATCCCCATGAGTATGCCATCATTTTTGAAGGCGATTATGATGGATTCTATGATAATATTCTGCCAGAAACCGTTACCATATTATATGTTGATGATTCTAGTATTGGCAATGGGTTGAGTAAATCAGATTCCCTCTACTTAATTCAAAATGAGGACACCCTCTCCATTATTGGATGGGATGGAGAAAATCATCATTCAGGTTATTCATTAGAACGTATCTCCTTTGAATCGAATATTGAAGAATCTTGGATGCAAAGCATTGATTCACTGGGAACACCTGGGCAGTTGAATAGTGTTCATCACTATACTGTGGATGTAGCTATTGATTCTATATTTCATCATCCAAATTTTCCAGAAAGGAACGAACCATTTACCGTATATATTTTCGTTTCAAACCATGGTCTTATTGAAAGTAATGGGTATCTAGAAATATCAAATTCTTCCATTGATGTAACTTTATTGCCATCTCAAGAAGATACCCTCACATTTGAACACCATGGATTTCCATCGGGGATAAATCAACTATCTACCACTCTTAACATGGAGAGTGATTATAACTTATCCAATAATTATTTAGATGTGGAAATTTTAGTCCCTTTTAATGAAAAAGATATTCTTATTAACGAAATCATGTTTGATCCACTTACAGATGAATTTGAATGGGTGGAATTAATATCAGTTATAGATGATTCAATAAATCTATTGGGATGGAGTATTAGGGATGATGAGATTTTTAAAATTGATAAGACGATATCATTAAATAACTGGGGAGAAAATAATTACTATGTAATCAGTGACTCTTATGATGATGGCAATTTCTTTCCCACATTGAATAATAGTGGAGATGATATTTTCCTATTTGACCCCACGGGAAAAGTCATTGATCATGTACAGTATTCTCAGTCTTGGGGTGGAGGTGATGGATATTCATTAGAGCGAATTTCTGTAGAACTATCATCCCACTTACCCTCAAACTGGGGACAATGTTTAAATGCATCTGGTGCAACACCATTGTTTAAAAATTCACTTAGTGTAGAAATTGATGAATTGGATTTAGAAATTTATATATCGCCCACTCCCTTTTCACCCAATGGTGATGGACACGGCGACAAATGTTCAATTGTTTATGAATTGCCTTTTACTCAAGCTCTTCTTGACGTTGTAATTTATGACAGTACGGGCAGAGAAGTTAAATCCCTCTATCAAAATAAACCGGTGGCTCAACAAGGGATTATTGTATGGAATGGAATAGACAACTGGGGAAATCCTGCACCCATTGGACAATATTTAGTTTTTATCACAGCCAAATCAAATTATGATGATTCTCGCTGGGAATGGTTAGATCGAATAATTTTAGCAAAATAAAAGGGCTCCGCAGAGCCCTTTTGAGT
>CAYQPE010000004.1:13590-27430 GCA_964419445.1 uncultured bacterium | reverse complement strand
ATACTCGTTTCATATTTTCACCTTTCTGAATAATAGTGAATCTAACAATTTTCTATCCATAATGAAAATGGTTTATTTTCCCCCATGCAATTTAACCGAAAAAAGGTACTTTCAACCTATCCGTGGCTGGCAAAGAAGAAACTACCCTTTATCATTTCTGCTGATTATGATGGCCTTATCTGTGCCTCATTTCTACACCACTATTTTAAATGGGAATTAGTAGGATATTATAATTTTGAATCTTTATGGCTCTCCCAAAAGGCCAAAGAAAATCGGGAAGAGTTAATTTGGGTAGATTTAAACATTCTTCCTCGACAAGGTAGAGCCATTGGAGGACATATAATTTCATTAAATGGAGATATACCTCGAGGATTTAAAAGCTCGTGTAATCCAAATATTATGGCAGGATTAAATGCAGAAAAGTTTGCAGAAAAATTCCCATTTTCCACATTGATTTTTCTATTATGGTTACATAATATTCAAATTGAAAAAGATTTGCTGGCACGATTGCTAGTACTTCACAGTGATGCTACATGGCTAAAAAATCAAGAGTATCCCCAAAATACAAAAAAATGGATAGAATCTCTTACTGATTATAATTGGGATTGGTTATTTCAAAAGGTTGACTCTTATACCTTTGAAAAGCGAATTGATGAAATTCTTTACCCTGAGTTAAATGAAATGGGTGCCGTTTCAGGTTTTAGTAAATTAAGTAGTAAAAAAATAAAAATTAAAAGTAGAGAATTTAAGTTTAATCCCGATTGGGATGAGGATGTAGCACTCAATTTATTCAATCTATTTGGTAATGCACTAAAATGGACACCACCGGCTTTACCAAAAATTGATTCTCGTATTGATGGAATCCGCACCAAAGTTAGTATCGAGAATGTTAAAACTATTGGACTTTCCCAGTTTTTAAAATCTCATCATGTATTTTCATATGCCATACCTTCGCCAGACTATTTTAATTACACTTCATTTGGAAAAATTTCATCGCCAATAACTTCATGATTTCACTTTCACAACTTATAAAAAAATATGGCGAACCCTCTGCGATTATTGATCATTGGGATGAACATTCTAAACGATTTGCAATTTGGGGATTTGAAGAAGTTTTTATACGTTATGTAGATGATACTCCAAATATGTTGAAGGAATGGCAATCTACCATAGATAGATGGAAACAGAATACTTCACATCCAGAAATTTCTGCAATTGGAGGATTCTCATACGATTTGAGAACGGTAATTTTTCCGCATATTAAATTCAAAAATGTAAATGAAAATATGCCCGTCATTTGGTTTGGTAAACCTAAAAAAGTAGAATCCTTTGATATTGTAGAAGATAAATCAATAAATGAGATGGATGGCAGGATTAACTTAAAAACAGATATCCCTCCAGTTCAGCGTTTTGAAGATGATTTAATCACTATTAAGTATCATGAAGAAATTGGCGATATTTATCAAATTAATTATACCCATCCAAAATTATATGATGTTAATGCCAACCCATTTTCTATTTATCAATCACTTAGAAATATAGCCAAACCGTTATGTGGGGTGTACATCAATACTGGAGATTTTCAATTTTTATCAGCATCTCCAGAACGCTTTTTTAATACTAATAATGGAAAAATTTTCACATATCCAATAAAAGGGACTCGAAAACGAATTCCCAATATTGAACAAGATGAAAAATTAAAAAATGAGTTATATAACTCTGAAAAAGACCGTGCTGAGCATTTGATGATTGTTGATTTACTACGCAACGATATTGGGAAGGTTTGTGAGTTTGGATCCGTGGAAACACATAATTTATTTAATATCCATTCTTATGAAACGGTACATCACATGGTAACAAAAATTTCAGGCACACTTCAACAAAACATCCAAGAATTTCAAATCGTTGAAGCGTTGTTTCCTGGAGGGTCCATTACGGGGGCACCAAAAGAGCGAGCCATGGAAATTATTGACAATGTAGAAGACTATTCTCGTAATTTTTATACGGGTGCTTTTGGCTACATAACCCCCAATGGAAATATGGATTTAAATATCGCAATTCGTTCTTTGACCATACATAATGGACAAGGTGTTTATCCCGTAGGAGGTGGTATTGTATGGGATTCTGATCCCCAATTAGAGTGGGAAGAAGCTCATCATAAATGTGCAATTATAGAGAAATTAATTGCAAAAACTCATAATTTAAAAACGGAAGTAAATGTCAAAAATAATCGTATATGTTAATGGAAGTTTTGTTGATGTAGAAAACGCAAAAATTTCTTTTAGAGATGGAGGTTTTCAATTTGGAGATGGGTTATTTGAGACTATTCGATTCCGAAATAAAACGATGTTTTCTCCCCATAAACATTTTGAGAGATTACGTTCAGGGCTCCAAATTCTAAATTTAAAATTGGGCAATACCAATGATGAACTTTTTGAAATTTTAGAATTACTCATTGATAAAAATGATATTAATTCGGGATTATTGAGATTAATGATTACCCGAGGTGAAATTACCGGCACACCATGGAATCATGAAGGGAAACCTGGAATCTATATATCAATAAGGCCAATTTCGCCCTTACCTCAATCTCCGGTGAAAGTGATATATTTTGATGAATCCAATTACCCCATCATCCGATTTAACCCTGCAATAAAATCTATGAATTATATTGGTAATATGAAGGCAAAGCAAGATGCTGAACGAAAGGGCGCATACGAACCTGTATTCTATAATGAAGATGGAATTATTACTGAATGTGCAATTCGAAACATATTTTTTATAAAAAATAATGAACTCATCACACCATCATTAGATTTAGGGGTATTGCCAGGAGTAATGAGAAGTACCATTATTGATATTGCAAAAAAAATGGACATTACTGTGCATGAATCTCACATCCATTACCATCAAATTAATACCATGGATGAAGCCTTCATTTCTTCTACAGGAATTGGATTGCTTCCATGTTACTGGGATAAATGGGAATCTGAATATAAAAATACCCAAAAAATTAAATCTTCATTAAATAAATTGATGTAAGTGAATGAGATTACATAAAGATATTTTTTTTAGTATTCTCCTTATTTTGGCCATGGTAAGCTGGGGGATTTCATGGACAAGTGCTAAAATTATGGGGCAATACATCGATGCAACCACTGCCATATTTTATCGTTTCCTCTTCTCCACCATATCTTTTTTTCCCATCTTTCCACTCTTAAAATTAAATTTCTCCTTTAAGGAAATTCCATTAAAAATGGTGGCTATTTGTTCTGCCATTCTTGGATTATACAATTATTGTTTTTTTACAGGAACAAATATTGGTCTAGCTGGCATAGGTGGTGTATTGGTAACCACTACAAATCCATTGGTAACTATGGTACTGATGGGCATAATTGGTAGACGCTATTTAACAAAAAGAGAAGTATTTGGAATAACATTGGGTATTCTTGGGGGATGTTTTATCATCAATATTTGGCAATTGGGTTGGACTCAAATATTTCAAAGTGGAAATATATATTTTATCCTCTGCGCCACCATTTGGGCAGTGTTAACCATATTGATTTCAAAAACCATTTCGCCATCTCAATCTATACATTTTACATTTTTGATGTATGTAGGCACCACCATCATGGCATTTCCATTTATATCAACATCTAATGTTATGGCTATATTTTCATTTGATTCCATATTTTGGATACATTTTTTCATTGTATCTGTAGGTGCTTTAACCTTTGGAACCACAACTTATTTTGTTGCTAGTCAAAAGTTGGGGCCAGAAAAATCAAGTTCATATATATTTACCGTTCCAGTGAGTGCATTGCTTACTAGCATGATACTCCTTCAAGAAACCTTAGATTTATTTACGTTTATAGGTTGTGTGTTAACAATCTGTGCAGTAATTATAATAAATCGATAAATAAACGTTACAATTTCGTAAAATTCCTTTACACAAAATATATTTCTGTTTCGGGTTAAAAACAGCTAATTTCAATCCATGGAAACAGAACTACTTTACCCTAAAGCTACATTACTAACTGGAAAAGAATTATTCGATAAAGTGAAGTCTGATTTTATTGGACTCGATACTGAATATACCCTTGCCACCGGTGAAACTACTCGACGTGTATATTTGGATTCTACGGCATCAACATTGATGATGGGCCCTGCACATCGTGCATCAATAGAATTTTTAAAGCATTATGCAAATACTCATTCTGAAATGCATTTTAGTGCAAAAATTGCCACTAAAACCTATAGTTGGATTCATCGACGAATTTTAGATTTTGTTAAAGCTGACCCCGAAGAATACACCTGCTATTTTACAGGAAGTGGTACTACTTCTGGGATGAACCGAATTGCACGTACATTTAAAACGCTTCGACCTGAACGTGATATAGTTTTAGTTTCCATAATGGAGCATCACTCCAATGATTTACCCCATCGTAAACATGGGGGGAAAGTCATGCATATTCCTGTTGATACCCACGAATCTACCATGGGCTGTGTAGATATGGACTTATTAGAAAAATATCTTCAAGAATTTGAGGGCCGTGTAAACTATGTTTCTGTAACGGGAATTAGCAATGTTACAGGAATAATTAATCCCATAAATGAAGTGGCCGAATTAGCACATCGCTATGGTGCTTATGTGGTAGTTGATGCAGCTCAATTGGCAGCGCATGTACCTATCCAAATGAGTGGTCTGGAAAATTCTGAAATGGATATTGACGCATTGGTTTTTTCGGGACACAAAACCTATGCCCCAGGTTCACCTGGTGTAGTGATAGCACGAAAATCTTTTCTATCTATGATTGAACCCGATGAAGTCGGTGGTGGAATGGTAGATCGTGTTCTCCCTGAAAATTATTTTGTAACGCAAAAATTCCCTGATAGAGAAGAAGCCGGAACTCCAAATATTTTAGGGGCTATCAATTTGGGTGCAGCCATTCACATCTTAGACCAAATTGGAATGGACTTTGTTCTTGAGGAAGATATGGAACTCACCAATTATTGCCTTAAACAAATGCTAGAACGAGAAGAGGTTGTAATCTATGGTGAAATTTGTACTGAAACTTGCCCTCGTGCAGGGACAATATCGTTCAACATCAAACAAATGAATCATGGACTTGTGGCAGCCATCCTAAATGATTATTATAATATTGCAGTGAGGAATGAATGTTTCTGTGCACATCCTTATGTTGAAAAAATGTTAGAGCTCACTCATTCTGAGCAAATTGCAGATGCAAAGGAAAAAGCACATCAAATTTCATGGCATACTGAACCGTGGATGGGCATGGTAAGAGTAAGCTTTGGAATGTATAATAACCACGAAGAAGTTGACTATTTTATCCGTGCGTTGAATGATATAATTGATAATCGTGAAAAGTATGAAAAAGAATATACAATTAATATTCATGGAGATTATACTCACAAACATTTTTCATTTTCCAGTAAAGATTATTTTAGCCTTACCGATACTATCCAACGCCAAATAAAATAACGGAATCAATCTTTTTAATTATTGTACATTCCTCTTAATTTTACGGCGTGTATAATCCCCTATTCAATTTATTGTAGCCATGTCAGTATCTAATGATATTAAGAAACTGCGTGAGCAACTGAATTACCATAATATTCAATATTATGTTCACGATAACCCCACCATTTCTGATAGTGAGTATGATAAGCTCCTTCGACAATTAGAAGAACTAGAAGACGCAAACCCACATTTAATAACCACTGATTCACCCACACAACGTGTAGGTGCAGAACCCCTTTCAACTTTTGGAAATATTACCCATCGAATTCCAATGTTGTCATTAGCAAATGCCATGGATGTTGATGAAGTGACGCAATTTCATGAACAAGTTCAAAAAGGTCTGGGAATCAAAAAAATTGAATATGTAGCAGAGCCAAAATTAGATGGATTAGCAGTAGAATTAGTTTATGAAAATGGTGAGTTTGTTAGTGGGTCTACTCGAGGTAATGGTGAAGTTGGTGAAGATATTACTTTAAATCTTAAAACCATCAAAGCTATTCCATTAAAATTAGAATCAAAATATAAGATTCCATCGCTATTGGAAGTGCGTGGTGAAGTATTTATTACCTTAGCTGATTTTAAAAAGATGAATGAAAAACGCCTCTCCAATGATGAGCAACCCTTTGCTAATCCTAGAAATTCTGCTGCTGGCAGTTTACGGCAACTGGATCCATCCATTACGGCAACTCGGCCATTACGTATATTCTGTTATGCTCCAGGAGTAGTTGAAGGTGTGGTTTTTAAATCCCAATATGAGTTTCTCCAAACTTTACCCAAATGGGGATTTCCAGTAAACCCATTAATCCAGAAGGGTTTTGGAGAAAAATTCCTCAAAGATTATTATAAAAAAATGGAAGATGATCGTAGCAGCTTAGATTACGAAATTGATGGGGTAGTTTTTAAAGTTAACTCTTATTCCCATCAAGATGAATTGGGGATTCGTAGTCGCTCACCTCGATGGGCAATTGCAGGAAAATTAAAATCTCAACAAGTTACCACCACCGTAATAAACATTGAACCCAATGTGGGTAGAACCGGTGCAGTCACTCCAGTAGCCAAACTTGATCCCGTAAATGTAGGGGGTGTAATTGTATCCAATGCAACATTGCATAATCAAGACGAAATAGATAAAAAAGATGTTCGTATTGGTGATACCGTGCTAATTCAACGGGCTGGCGATGTGATTCCCGAAGTTATAAAAGTAATTTTAGAAAAACGACCTAAAAATACACAACCGTATTTACTTCCAGCTTATTGCCCCATTTGTAATCATCATGTAAGTCGCCCTGAAGGTGAAGCTGTGGCAAGATGTCAAAATATGGCTTGTCCTGCACAAATCAAGGGACGCATTCAACATTTTGTTTCTAAAAATTGTATGGATATAGATGGCTTTGGAGAAAAGTTAGTGGATCAACTTGTTGAAAAAGGACATATTGTTTCCGTGGCAGATATCTTTAAAATAACTCACGAGCAATTGGTGAGCCTTGAGAGGATGGGCGAAAAATCTGCAACGAATGTTTTAAACGCTATTGAGAAGAGTAAATCCACAACTTTCGCTCGATTTATTCATGCATTGGGAATTAGAAATGTTGGTGAGCATTCTGGAAAAATATTAGAACGTGCATTCGGTGGTGATATAGAAAAACTCTTCACAACCAGTTTAGAAAAACTAACACATATCCATGAAATTGGGCATATAATGGCACAATCAATTGTGGATTTCTTTGCAGATCCAACCAATCATTATCTCATTCAATCTTGCATTGACAGTGGAGTTTCTTTTAAAGAAGTGGAAGAAATTGTTGAATCAGGAATTACCAGTAAAATTTTTGTATTCACGGGAAGCTTATTAAAGTTTTCACGGAAAGAAGCTCATGGAATGGTGGAAAAATTAGGTGCACGTGCAAGTGGTTCTGTAAGTGCAAAAACTGATTATGTAGTTGCAGGTCCGGGTGCAGGGTCAAAATTGGATAAAGCCAATATGTTGGGGATTGAAGTCCTCACAGAAGAAGAGTTTTTATCACTTATTAAAAAATTGGAATCCTAACATGATAGATAATGAACTATTTGAAAATCTAAAAAAAACAGCGCCAAATGCAGAATTCCCTGCCCCTTTTGCACAGCAATTTAATATGGAATTTATTGAATTCCGTAAAGGTCATGCACATGCAAAAGTAACTGTAGATAAAGCATGGACAAATCCATTTGGCATTGCTCATGGTGGTTTTTTGTTCACCATGTTGGATGAAATTCTAGGCACTGCTTGTTGCTCTATGTTAACTCAGCCCATTTACGCTGATATTAAAGCTCTAAGTACTACTAACCATGATATTTTCTTTCATTCTCCAGCAAAGATTGGTGATGCGCTTATTATCAAAGGGCGTGTACTATCTGCTAGAAAAAATATGATTTTTGTTGAGGGTCGTATTGAACAGGAAGTAGGTGGTGAGTTGGTGGCTGAATCTAAAGGAATATGGTTCGTAAAACGATGAAGCAGATTGTTATATCTAAATATGGTGCACCTGAAGTATTACAAGTAATTGAGAAAGAAACTCCAGAACCAAAAGCTAATGAAATTAGAATAAAAAATTATTTCTCTGGCGTAAACTTTTCAGAGGTGATGGCACGGATGAAACTCTACCCAGGTACCCCCAAGCCTCCCAGTGGTATTGGGTCAGAATGCTGTGGTATTGTGGATGCCATAGGTTCTGAAGTAAAAAACTTTAGTATTGGTGATAAGGTAATGGCATTCAGTCGATTTCAATCCTATGCTTCCCATGTATGTACAGAAGAAAATTTAGCCATGCCCCTTCCAGAGAAATTTTCACTAGAGCAAGGTGCAGCTTTTCCGGTAGTTTATATAACTGCATATCAGATGTTATATGATTTAGGAAATCTTCGTAAAGATGATACTATACTTATTCATGGTGCAGGTGGTGGTGTGGGGACAGCAGCGATTCAAATGGCCACATCAACGCAAGCTAATATTATTGGTACTGCATCTTCTTGGAAACATGAAAAATTAAAAACCATGGGTGTGAATTTGTGCATCGATTATCAACATGAAAATGTAGTTGATAAAGTTAATGAATTTACAAATGGACAAGGTGTAGATGTGATTATTGACCCTGTCGGTGCAAAAAATTGGAAACAAAGTTTTAAATGCTTAGCATCTATGGGCAAACTCATCATATTTGGCGACCAAGATTTAGTTACTGGTTTTAAACTAAATCCCATCACAGCCATGAAAGAATTATGGTCCATGCCTACCTATAAACCCATGTCGTTGATGTCTTCAAACAAGAGTGTTATGGGATACCATTTAGGGCGAATGGTAAAGGCTGAACGCCAGTTAAAACGCAGTATAGAGCAATTATATATTTTGGCTAATGATGGAAAAATTTCCCCAATAGTAGATAAAATTTTCGATTATACCGATTCTCCCAAAGCACATCGATACATGCAAGAGCGTAAAAATTTCGGTAAAATACTCATTGATTTTTCTAATTGCCACTAAAAACGTGATGTGAATCACAATCATTATTAACATTAGAAAAAAGTTATTTTAATTCTTGCACAAATAATAATGCGTTTATAAGTTTTGTGCGCATGAAACAGAACTTTTCAAACCAACTGGTAAATTCACAAGCAAGCAACCTTTGTTGTTGCTGTTGTTGTATTTTAGGAGGAGGTCCTTTACCGGTCTAAATTGGTTTGACGTATGGTAAAGAACCCCTTCCTCGTATGAGTTGAAGGGGTTTTTTTTTGCTCGGAAATTATATGAAATTATTAGATTTAATAGGAAATACCCCACTACTTCACTTAGAAGATCTATTCTCAAAAAGTGGAGTGAAAGTGTACGCAAAAGCAGAATGGCGAAATCCAGGCGGTTCTCTTAAAGATCGTCCTGTAAAAAGAATGCTTATTGAAGCCATTGAAAAAGGGGATTTAACAACGGAAAAAACCATCATCGATTCAAGTAGCGGAAATGCTGGTATTGCATATTCAATGATTGGTAATGCGTTAGGTTATAAAGTTCAAATCGTTATCCCTGGGAATGCCAGCCGTGAACGGAAGGAACGTATATTATCTCACGGTACGGAAATTATTGAAACGGATGCAATTGAAGGATATGACGAGGCTCTTCGTCATGTTCATCGATTGGTAGATGCGAATCCAGATCAATATTTTTTATGTGATCAATATGCCAATGATAATAATTGGCTATCTCACTATCATGGAACTGCTCAAGAGATTATAGACCAAATTGATGGCTCTGTTGACTATTTTGTAGGTGGCGTTGGCACGGGAGGTTCCATCACTGGCATTGGCAGAAGATTAAAAGAAAAATACCCTCATGTTACCATTATTGGTGTTCGTCCTGAAGTTTGGCCAGGTATTGAAGGGTTAAAACCCCTGGGCTCACCAGAAGATATTGTACCTAAAATTTTTGATGAATCAGTGGTAGATGAATGGATTCATGTAACTGCAGATGAATCCAAACAATGGGCAAATTCTGTGGCTCAAAAAGGATATTTTATTGGGCAATCTTCAGGATCATATTTATCTGCAACATCAAAATTATTAGAAAACATAAACTCTGGGAATGTAGTCACCATTTTCAACGATTTAGGCGAACGTTATTTTAGTGCGGGATTATGGAGTTAATATGGCTGGAATTATTTTAACAAATAAAATTATAGAAGAATTTAAAGCTCATGGTGAGCAAGATTTCCCCCATGAGTGTTGTGGATTTATCTTGGGTAATTTTACCTCAGATGGACAAGGCGAAGCAGTGGAGTATATCCCTGCATCAAATACGAAGGAAGAAAATAGAGAACGGCGATTTCTTATTAATCCTTTAGCCTATCAAAATGCTGAAGATAAAGCCGATACACAAGGGTTATCTGTAATCAGTATTGTACATTCACATCCAGACCATCCAGACAAACCCTCTGAGTTTGATCGCCAACATGCTTGGCCTGGGTTTAGCTATATCATTATTGCTGTACATGCAGGTCGAGCTGTGAGTTTTAGGTCATGGCAACTGAGCCAAGATCGATCTTATTTTAATGAAGAATATGTAACTATAAAGGAGAATAAATAATGGCAAGTCAATTGCGAATTCCATCGCCTCTACGTCGATTTACAGCAGGTCAAGCTGCAATTGAAGTAAATGGTGGAACTATAAAACATGTACTTGACGAATTATTTGAAGCACATCCAGATATTAAAAATCATTTAGTTGAAGATAATGGAGACTTGAGAAATTTTGTAAATATCTTTGTAAACAATGAAGATATACGGCATAATGGTGGTCTTGATGCTACAATTAGTGATAATTCTGATGTGAGAATAATTCCTTCAATTGCTGGTGGTGTTGATGATCTCACACCACCAGAATTGGCTCGATATAGTCGACATATTACATTACCTGAAGTTGGTGAAAATGGACAAAAAAAATTAAAGGCAGCAAAAGTACTGATAGTAGGTGCTGGTGGGCTGGGTTCCCCCGTTGCACTATACTTAGCTGCTGCAGGTGTAGGTACCATTGGTATTGTTGATTTTGATGTGGTGGATGAATCTAACCTCCAACGGCAAATACTGTATGGGGTGTCACAAAAGGGGCAACCCAAACTGGAAGCGGCAAAAGATCGGCTTCAAAATTTGAATCCCCACATCACCATCAACCTCCATCCCGTTGCATTATCCTCTGAAAATGCACTGGAAATTGTGAAAAATTATGATATGGTTTTAGATGGTACCGATAATTTCCCTACACGATATTTAGTAAATGATGCATGTGTAATGAGTGGCATCCCAAATGTATATGGTAGTATTTATCGTTTCGATGGACAAGTATCTGTATTCAACTATGAAGACGGACCATGCTATCGATGTTTATATCCATCACCTCCCCCACCTGGGTTGGTTCCCTCTTGTGCAGAGGGCGGTGTTATTGGGGTATTGCCGGGCATCATTGGATGTCTCCAAGCCAATGAAGCCATTAAACTCATTGTGGGAATTGGGAACCCCATGAAAGGTCGCTTTTTATTGTTTGATGCTTTAGACTTGGAATTTAATGAACTGAAAATTCAAAAGGACCCCCAATGTGTAGTTTGTGGTGAGCATCCTTCTGTAACAGAACTCATTGATTATCAACAATTCTGTGGTATTCCTAAAGCAGAAGAGAAAAAAGATGAATTTGAAGAAATTTCAGTGGGTGAATTAAAAACAATGTTTGATGAAAATTCTCAACCATTTGTGTTAGATGTGAGAGAGCCCTTTGAGTTGAACATTGCAAAAATTGAGGGCACATATCATATCCCTATGAGAGAGGTTGAAAATAGATTGAGTGAATTAAATCCAGAGTCTGAAATAATTGTACAATGTAAATCTGGAGGGCGTTCAGCAAAAATTTGTAAACTATTAATTGATCATAATTTTAAGTATGTGAAAAATTTAAAAGGTGGTATTTTGGCATGGTCCAGACAGATCGACAGCAACATCCCTCAATATTAAAAACCATATTTTCATTTCCAAAAACGATAAATGAATATGCCGCCAGAATAGTTGCGGGTTTCATTGTGGTTCTTTCCCTATCATTTTTACTAAGCCAACATGTATTCATTCTTTATGTATTGGCATATGGATTTTTAGCTCGTGTACTTGCAGGTCCAACCTTAAGCCCCATTGCATTACTGGTAACAAAAATTATTATTCCTAAAATTGGAAATCCATACAATAAATGTCCTGGGCCACCAAAACGGTTTGCTCAATTTATAGGACTTATTTTTACCACAACATCAATTTTCTTATTTTTATATGGCAACATAGATTATGCAAATATCCTCATGAGTATTCTCACTATTTTTGCATCATTAGAATCAATAATAGGATTTTGTGCAGGTTGCTGGTTTTTTAAACTAATGATGAAATGGGGGTGGATTCCCCAATCAATATGTGAAAAATGTAATAATATTTCTTATGCAATAAAATAATGGGAACAAAGGTGAATGGGTTACGTATGCAATCTGTAACATTGATGAAACCCCATCTACCTCCTCCGAGATGGTTAAGCAAGTGCCCAGGATCCCCCTCCTGGGCATTTTATTTGTTCATACTTGGCTTGTAACAAATTGTAACATTTCTACAGATTTTCGATTCATCCCCTACTTTTGGTTGTAAATTAAATCCTATTTTTCTGCATTATTAATACATGGAGGTACGAATTATGCAACTCAGAAACAAAATTTCATCTTTAATTTTTACATTAATCTTAATGATATCCCCAATTTTTGCTACTCAATTAGAGGGCAATGTATGGGCTGATAATGGTTGTTTAGGTGGACCCATAGGGTGCCCTGTACCGGGTGCAACTATTACTGCTTCTGGTGGACAAAATGGTTTGGTTACAGATAGCTATATGGCTTCAGCCAATGATTATGGCCACTATGCCATGGAATTACCCAGCGGTTACTATTTTGTATCATGTAGTAAAGACGGTTGGGTTACCCAAGAGGCAACTATATATATAGATGAAAACGGTGCTTCCCATGATTTTTACTTACCAGAAGACAATAATACAAATCAAAATTTATTTTTTAGTGGATTTGTATTTGGAAACATGGGATCAATGCTACCAGCATTTGAGCATATTGCAGGTGCACATGTGGAAATTTTTGGCGGAAACGATTGGGGATTTGAGCTTTATTTTGAAACAGAAACCAATGATGAAGGATATTTTGAATTTGAATATACCTTTACCCCTGGAGGTGCATGGTTCACAGATGCCATGGTTAAAATTTCAGCAGAGGGCTATGAAATACACGAAGAATGGATAAACTTTTCGGAACCTGTATTGGGTCACGAATTTTATTTAAACCCATCAACAAACCAAAATCCTGAAGTATATTTTAGTGGGAATGTATTTGCAAATTATCCAAATACAACTGGGCTACCTACACCCCTCCATAATGTACATGTAAAATTATATGGTGGATTTACAGGTGGGCTTTTGGCTGAAGCTGAAACCAATGACGATGGCTATTTTGAATTTGGCGATGTGGTCATGTCTGCTCATGCATATTCTATAGAAGCTGAAGGGTATGAATCCATTGAGGGTGAAATTTGGGACTTATGCAATACCCTTGACCCCAGCCTTAATGAGTGCTATCCCATATATTCAGACTTTTATTTAGACCCTGAAGAAAATAATGAACCCTCCACGGCAGTACTTTATGGACAAGTAACGGCGCAAATGTCACCCATGGGGCCTGAATTCCCAGTGGCAGGAGC
>CAYQPE010000004.1:0-13490 GCA_964419445.1 uncultured bacterium | reverse complement strand
CAAATGAAGAAACAGAGCTTAACTTCCACTTTAACAATTTTGATAACCCCAACCCATCGCCATCCAACCTAGAGGCATTTTTAGCTGATGATAATCTTACTGCCATTTTAGAATGGGAAGGTGTAGATGCAAATACAGGGGCATTCCCCATGTACAATGTATATATGCAAAATAATTGGCATGATGATGCAGAATGGTTCTTGCTTGGTACTACAGGCGAAACTCGTTTCGAGTTCCAGTTGGCTATCAACACGATTATTGATAATCCATGTTTTAAAGTAACTGCTCTCTATGGGGGAATGGAATCTGAACCCAGTAATACAGCATGTTTAGAATTTGACGATGGTGGTGATCATGTATCTGCACCCTATGATTTAACTGCTGAATTTGAACCCATGCCACTGGGTGGAATCGTTTATTTGAATTGGTATCATGGTAATGCAAATACTGACCCATCACAATCTACTACACATTTTAATGTATATGTTTATTATGGATGGGATGATTTGGAATGGGATTTAGTGGCAGAAACAACGACTCCCCATTTTGAATATATGTTGGGAGATTTCTGGTGGCCTGAAGAACTTTGCTTTAAAGTAACAGCCGTACAAAATGGCAATGAGTCTGAACCCAGTAATATTGCCTGTGCGTGGGATGAACCCCATCCAGACCCAGAATGTGAGGATTTAAGCGATTTCCATTTTGGTGATTGCGAAATGATTATTGGCATCGGTTATAATGGCAATGAATGTACATGGTTCTCGGGATGTGGTACTATAGACCAATTTGGTAACGATCATGCAAATTCATTCTTTGAGTCTGTTGAAGAATGTGAAGCTACTTGTGACCTTGCAGGTGGTGATGACTGTGATCCAGATTTGGAATGTGCCCACGTAGTTACATGTATAGATGGACTATTATATCCAACATCATGTGGTCCTGGAAATTGTGATGAACCCATTGATGAATGTGATGATGGTGGAGATGACGGACCACCTGAATGTTTACTAGATTGTCCAGGTATTGGTGATGTTAATCCTGAGGAAGATGCCGATGCAACCTGTCAATGGATTATTGAAATAGTTCAACCTAATAGTCAGTGCATTTCAGATTGTGATGAAGAAACATATGGATTCCTCATGGAACTTTCAGGAATTTGTGAGCAATGCCTAAATGGTGCTTTCGATTGCGCTGATATTTTTGAGGATGAAGAAGAAGAGAATGGTGTTCTATATGGAAATGTAGAATATGTTTGGGGCGATGCCATTGAACTGGTAGCTAATGCCCATATCCGTGCTGAACGCATAGGTGAAGATGGTGTTACTATTGACGTTTTTGAAACATCTACCAATGAAATGGGACAATATGAAATTTCACTTCCTGCAGGGGCATATTTAGTAACAGCCTCAGCATACGAAGATTCAGAAACACATGATGTCTATATTGAACCAATGAGTGAAAATCAACTCAATTTCCAATTGGGTGAGTTTTATTATCCAGATATTTATGCATTAAGCGGTCAAGTTTCTGGAACTGAAAGTGCAAATGGTGAATCATATCCATTAGCGGGAGCACAAATTCGTGCAGTTTGTCTTTCTAGTGGTGACGTATTTGAAACAACCTCAGGTGAAGAAGGTTATTACTGGCTCCACGTAGCATTCCCCGATTTATATGAAGTAACTGTTACAAAAGATGGGTATGAATCATTCACTCAGACTTTTGAAATATTTGGCATCATTGAGGCTAATTTCATGCTCTATAATGGCGGTGGAACTGATGCTGAGGCATTCCTTAGTTTAGGTAATAGTATTGGAAATCAGGATGGATTCACTGTACCATTATTCCTACTTAGCAACCAACCAGTAGGTGGATTACAATTTGCAGTATATCCACTGAATGAATCTTGGGATTACTATTTTATTCCAGGTGAATTGGAAGTGTTAGATCCATGCTTCAGTGGTGATGCTAATGATGTATATGGACAACTCTGGGGTATTATGTTCAGTCTTGAGGGCTGTGCCTATGAGCCCGGTGAAACTCACCATGTGGCCAATCTGTCATTTACTGTTGAGGGTTCAGTTCCTGCTGGGACTGAGCTTCCTTTGACATTTAACTATACTTTAGTGTCTGACCCTGATGCTAATGAAATTCCATCAGCAGGTGAAGGTTCAGTAGTAACCTTTGGCCAGCCTGGAGACGTAAATGGTGATGGAGATGTAAACGTGGTGGATATTGTAAATATGGTAAACTTTGCACTTCAAGTTGAAGAGCCTACAGACTATGAATTTTCTGCTGCAGATTTAAACAATGATGGAGACATCAACATATTAGATATTGTAAATGTAGTGAATATCATTCTCTATGGTGATGATTTGCAACGATTTGATACAGGTGATGCAGAGGTGTATTACAAAGATAAAACCATTCATATTCAGGGTGAGCATGTGGCAGGTTTCCAAATTGAATTTGTAGATGTTGTTGGTGTGGACGGGATACAAATTCCAGAAGGATGGACCGTTAATACTCATGGAAATACCATTGTAGCATATAACTTTGATGGCGATTTGTTAAATGGTAGAAGCATCATTGAGCTCAATGAAACTTCTGAAATTTCTGATGTGATCATCGCAGATGCTCAAGGAAACATGATTCTTGCCCATGTAGAAGCCTTACCACAATGGGTTGCTTTAAAGGATAATTATCCAAATCCATTCAACCCACAAACCACCATTTCATATACTCTCTCCCATGATGCAATGGTAGAATTATCTGTATATAATTTGTCTGGACGAATGGTTGAATCTTTGGTAAATGGCCAACAATATCCAGGTGAATTCTCCGTGTCGTGGACGGCCAATGGCTTGCCCAGTGGTATGTATATTGCACGCCTCATAGTTGATGGTGAGTCATTCACTAAAAAAATGATGCTTATGAAATAATTTTTTGGGGAGGTAATTTTTTCTACCTCCCTTTATTTTCCTCAAGGAGGTCTTATGAAGTATAAAAGTATATGGTTATTATTCATATTGATGGGGAGTATTTTCCCTCGTGAATACGCCCGTGGAGTTGTCCAACCCATTGAAGCCAGCTTTTGCATGGATCTCTGTAGCATGTACCAACTTATTCCTGATTCAGGCTATACTCATACTAATCTCACAGATACCCCAATTATAAACTTATATGAATTTGTTGGCCAACATGTGGAGGTTTGGGGTGAACAGACTTGGTGTGTTGAATGTGGTGCAATAGATGTGGATGAAATTAATATTATTACGGATAACCCTCCTGAATGTACAAACAATACAAACTGTAATGACTGCTTCGATACTGGCTGTTTTTGGCAACCTCTTGCACCAGAGGGGTTTCAATGCAACGATGACTGTTATATTATGGATGCTGATTGTTATGGGCAAGCCCCCAATTGGGTAGCAGAATGTCCTGCAAGTGAACCTACTAATTGTTGCGAGGCTGCAGAAATTGCAGAAGCTGAATGCGGAGGATTAGGTTGCTATATACCTGAATGTACAGAAGATTGCGAATGGGAGCCAATGCAATGTTGGACATCTACAGGTTATTGTTGGTGTGTAGGTGATGATGGTATGGAAATTGATGGCACCAGCCAACCGGTGTGGCAAGGCTACCCAGAGTGAAGAAGAAATCACATGTACCCAAGGAGACCTTACCCAAGATGAAGAAATCAATGTATTGGATGTGGTGGCCATGGTAAATATTATTTTGCAACTTCCATCAGAAAATGACCCTTGGGAGGATTGGCTCTGTGCAGGTGATTTTAATGATGATGAAAGCATTAATGTTTTGGATGTAATTTCCTTAGTGAACCTTATACTCCATCCCACTAATGAAGAATGTTTCATCATTCCCGAAATTGGACCTTGTGATGGTATTTGCCCCACATATTTTTACAATCAAGATAGTGGGCATTGTGAAGAATTCATCACTGGTTGTTGCGGCGTAGAAGCATTTAACACCATGGATGCATGTGAAGAAGCATGTGAGTAATTACCTACTTATTACAAAGATATAGTATAAAACCATTTTTTCTCCCGAAATTTTGCTTTCATTCTTGAGGTAAAATTGACCGCTATACCATTTGCTGGAGAGCTATTCTCATTACTTAGTGCAATTTTTTGGGCATTAGCTGTCATCATGTTCAAAAAAATTGGGGAAACTGTATCCCCTATGGTGATAAATCCTGTAAAAAGCTCCATAGGTTTACTTCTATTCATATTAACATGCGTAGTGCTGGGTGTTCCCCTTTCTCCCAATCCTATTTTCTCTACTACAGATTTAGCCATTTTATCTGTAAGTGGTATGATCGGCATCGGCATTGCTGATATTATTTTTCTACACTCATTGAATATTTTAGGTGCTGGAATTTCTGCCATTGTAGATACAGTATATAGCCCTTTTATAATTCTATTTGCGTTTATACTCTTGGGAGAGTCCTTAACATCCATGCAGCTTTTGGGTGGTACCCTTATTATTGGTGCAGTTTTGTATGCATCAGCAAAAATTCAAACCATACCAACAGACCGAAAACATTTTAAAAAAGGCATTATATTAGGAGTAAGTTCTATTGCAATGATGGCCATCGGTATCGTCATGATAAAACCAATTTTAAATTCTATAAGTGATGAACCCAAACTTCAAATGTGGGTAGCTGGATATCGATTAATTTCTGGAGTATTGGTATCTGGGACCATCATGATTATTGCCAACCGAAAACGAAAAATTATTGGTGTTTTGAAGAACCGTAAATTGTGGATGCCTCTTATAACCAGTTCGGTGTTGGCAACCTATTTAGGTATTGCCATGTGGGTAATGGGAATGGCCATGACATCTGCATCTGTTGCCAGTATTTTGAATCAAACTGCCACCATTTTTATATTAATTTTTGCACGAATTTTCTTAGGCGAACCTCTCACAAAACGACGGTTAATTTCCATATTCATCGCGATGATTGGTGCGTATTTAGTGTTTATTGGTTAGGATTTTTTCCAGTGAGTGTACATGGCTATATCTGTTAATCTGTTTTTTTCAGACATGGAAAATTTCAGTTTAATCTCTTCCATTGAGATGGGGAAAAAAGTATCAACTCCAGATGTTTTCTTATCTACCATGGTAATATGTAATTGATGTGCCAATGGGAAAAATGCTTCATAAATTTGTGCACCCCCAATAATAAAAATTTCAGATTCATCATTTACGTTTTTTATACATTCATCAACGGAAGTATAAGATTCAATATTTTCCATTTCCTGAGATGAAAGTACAATATTTCTACGTTTTGGTAAGGGTTTAAAGGGTAAGGACTCCCACGTTTTTCTTCCCATAATTATGGGCTTATTTAAGGTGAGTTTCTTGAAATTTTTTAAATCTTCTGAAATATGCCAAGGCAAATCATTGTTGATTCCTATTCCCCCATCTTTTTCTTGAGCCCAAATGAGGTGGATAGTTATCATTAAACTGCCACAGGGAATTTTATAACTGGATCGTGAACATAATTTTTTAATGCAAAATCTTCAAATGTTAAATCCCAAAAAGGCTTGTTTGCAATCTCTAATGTGGGAAGCTGTTTGGGTTCACGTTTAAGCTGTTCACGGAGACCATCTACATGATCTACATAAATATGCGCATCATTAATATAATGAGAAAATTCTCCCAGTTCTAGTCCAGTTTCTTGGGCAATCATCTGAGTTAGGGTCGCATAACATGCCACATTAAACGGAATGCCTAAAGCAATATCACCACTGCGTTGTGTAAGATGGCAGTTGAGTTTTCCCTCAGTTACATTAAAAATAAAAAATGAATGACAACTGGGCAATGCCACTTCATCCAACACCGATGGATTCCACGCAGTTACTATAAGTCTTCGAGAATTGGGATTTCGTTTAATTTCATCAATCACTTCTTGCACCTGATTAATGAATGTACGATTAAACTCACCGGTTTCAGGATTTTCAGTATATTTTTCCCAGTTCACCCATTGGTAACCATACATACGCCCCACTTCCCAATCTTTTTCCTCAGATGTCCACGCATCCCAAATTTTGGTATGTTCACGCAGATTACGAATATGGGTTTCACCAGAAAGGTACCAAAGTAATTCTCTTACCACTGAATTAAAAAATACCTTTTTGGTGGTAAGGAGTGGAAAACCGTCATGTAAATTGATTTTATAGTGATATCCAAAATACATAATGGTATCCGTCCCCGTACGGTTTTCTCGACGGTGACCATTTTCAAGTACATGATTTACAAGATTTAAGTATGCTTTCATAGTATCCTATTAAAGTGAACGAAGAGTTTCACCAGTATAAATTTGACGTGGGCGATTAATTCGTGATTTTGGATCTAATATCATTTCACGATAATGAGCCAACCAACCAGGTAAACGTCCCAATGCAAACATAACGGTGAACATTTCTGTTGGAATTCCCATAGCACGATAAATAATCCCTGAGTAAAAATCAACATTTGGATATAGTTTTCGTTCTACAAAATAGTCATCTTCCAGCGCCACTCTTTCAAGGTTTTGTGCAATTTCTAAAAGTGGATCATCTATTTCTAAAGCAGTTAAAACACGACTTGCAGCTTCTTTAATCACCGATGCCCGTGGATCATAATTTTTATATACTCGATGCCCAAATCCCATCATTCTAAAATCAGATGATTTATCTTTGGCAAGATTTACATATTTCTTATAATCGCCACCATCTTCCATAATCATGTCTAACATTTCAATTACGGCTTGATTAGCTCCACCATGACGTGGTCCCCACAGTGCCGCAATTCCTGCAGAAATAGTAGCATACAGATTTGCATGACTGCTTCCTGTCATTCTTACTGTAGATGTTGAGCAATTTTGCTCATGGTCAGCATGAAGTATGAGAAGAAGATTTAACACATCGGACATGACTGGATTTTTTTGATATTCTTCTTGAGAATCAGAGAACATCATATGAAGGAAATTATCCACATAACCTAATTCTGCATCAGGATAAATAAACGGTAACCCTTGAGACTTTCGATATGAATAGGCTGCAATAGTTTTTACCTTTGCTATTAATCGAGCAATATTCATATCAATCACTTCAGGGTTATGACTATCACTATCTGGGTTAAATGCTGAAAGTGCTGTAACCATGGATGATAATATTGCCATTGGATGTGCACTCAAAGGGAAGCCATCAAAAAAGCGTTTCATATCTTCATGAATATTGGCATGCTTACGAATAAGTTTTTTAAAATTGTCTTTTTCTTCCGATGCATCCATAGAGCCATATATGAGTAGGTGTGCAACATCGGTGAATGATGTACCTTGAGCCAATTCTTCAATAGGAAATCCACGATAGCGTAGTATCCCTTTTTCACCATCAATAAATGTAATATCACTAATACATGATCCTGTATTGCCATATCCAGGATCCATAGTTATGTATCCTGTCGTATTTCGTAATGTGGTTATATCGATTGCTTTTTCGTCTTCGCTTCCTGTAATGACAGGTAGGTCTAAGGTTTGGTCATCAATAATTAATTTTGCACTGCTCATAAATACTCCTGAAGTTCAATAATGTCCGAGGGAAATAAACGGGTAAATTTACTGATTTTACCTCCATTTTTTATAGGAGGAATCCAAATTATTTTCTATTAAAAATTATTCACTATTTTTATTGGATTATAATTGAAGAAAAATCTCCTCTAAAAAGTGAAATTTCTGTAACAAAATGTAATAAAAGTTTTGCACACACCATACAATATAGAGTATATTTTTCTACGTGGTCAGCATATGTTGTGCTACCTACTTGAACTCAACCAACGAGAAACACAGCACAACATAGACAAAATCCAGAGCCTCTTCTGGAACTCAAACGCAACTGATGTTGTACTGAAATCACTTGAAATTTGGAATGGAAACATTTCCGATTTGCGTTGTCTATGGACAATTTAAATTGGCCATGTTTCATGAAACTTGGGGTATTGAACAACCTTTTTGTAAGGACGCACTACGCATATGGAATATATACAACAAATGTTTGAACATACGGGGAAAACCACCAAAGTTGTGGGAACCACCCGAATCAAAGCATATAAAGAATTATACAAACATATTACTGAAAAGCAAGGGAACGAACTCCCCTATCATGGAGATTACCTTGGCAATAATGAGCTCGCTCAGAGCATCTATCAAAAGAAGTACTTTCTTAAAGATTTAGAAAATAAACTTATTGAAACCCAGCCTGAAGATGTTTTTAAACGTCTTGCTGCATTTATGGCCACCGTTGAAGGTGGAAAAGCAAAACAAAAAAAGTTTGCTGAAAAATTTTATACCGAATTATTTGAAGGTCGCTTTGTATCAGGTGGCCGTGTATTAGCAGGGTCAGGTGATTTATATAGAATAAAAACCTTAGCCAATTGTTTTGTAGCTAAAATCCAACATGATGATATTGACTCCATTTATCAAGCTGCATTTGAATGTGCTCGTACATATTCTTATGGCGGCGGAATTGGCGTAGATATAACTGCACTTCGTCCAAAAGACTCTGTAGTACACAATGCTGCAGATAGCTCCACTGGTGCAGTTTCTTTTATGGATCTTTACTCTCTTACCACAGGGCTAATCGGGCAGAGTGGCCGCCGTGGTGCATTAATGCTTACTTTAGATGTGAAGCATCCTGATGTTGAATATTTTATAAATGTAAAGAAAACGCCAAATTGGGTTACAAATCAAATAGTTGAGCAATGTAATTGGTCTGGCATGTTTAATGAAGAAGAATTAAAGACCATCAAAAAACAAGTGATGGAAAATACACAAGTTCGTTTTGCTAATATTTCCATTAAAGCAAGTGACGAGTTTATGCTCTCTGTAGATGAGCAACGAAAATTTGGTGATTCTCAATATATGGTGTATAAAAAGCTAAACAAAGATTTAGTAATGACAGCACCACAAGATGAAGAAAACACTCACTATTCTAGTGGGATTCCATCGAAAAATATATCTGAATATGAAGAGATGGAAAACTTTGCATCCTTTACCAAACTGAAAAACTGGCTGGCCAAAACATATAATGCTTCTGTAGAAAAAGAAGATGTAATGGATATGTTTAAGCGTGATGTTTATGGCGATTATGTTCTTCAATTAGATGGTGAAGAATATGACTTAGCCCTCCGTCAGTCTGGTGATTTCATGCTTTACTTCGACAGTCCATGGACAAACGAAGTTCGCCGAATGGTAAAAGCCCGTGAAATTTGGGATCAATTTGTTGAAGGTAATTACAAAACGGCTGAACCCGGAATAATTTTCTGGACAACTATGAGTGATTACTCTCCATCAAACTATGTTGGCCGACCTATCATTTGTACAAATCCGTGCGCTGAAGTACCATTAGAAGATGGTGGTGCATGTAATTTGGGATCAATCAATTTATCCCGTTTTGTGATAAATGGATATGAAACTGATGCTCGTCTTGATTGGGACCAGCTTGCTGAATCCTCTGCTATTCTGGTTAGATTTTTAGATAATGTGGTTACATGGAACGAAGATCTTAATGCATTGGAAAAACAACGTACAGCAGCAAAAGAAACACGCCGCCTTGGTCTAGGCATTATGGGAATTGCGGATATGTTGAATCAGCTCGGCATTGCCTATGATTCTGATGAAGGGATTGAAACCATCCGAAAAGTAATGGAATTCATCACCAATGCATCTTATCAAGCCTCAGCATCATTGGCTGCAGAAAAAGGTTCATCTCCAATTTATGAAGAAGATGCATACATGGAATGCCCTTTCATTCAGGAAGCACTCAGTGATGAAACTCAAAATATGATTCGTGAAAACGGCATTAGAAACATTGCCATTATGTCTATTGCACCAACGGGATCCATTTCAAATATCGTTCTTGGATTTAAAAATGGTGATTCTAATTATATTGGAGTTTCTGGTGGTGTTGAACCCATATTTGCAATATACTATACACGAAGATCTGAAACATTAGACAAAGGTAAGAACAAATTCTTTAAGGTATTCCACTCAACAGTTCAGGCATATATTGATAAAATGGGCCTTCAAGATAAAGTGGATGCTTCGGATAATGTAGAAGATGTGTTACCAAAATTTATCACGCGTACTGCACATAAAATTGATTCTGTAAAACGGGTAGATATTCAAGGTGTGATTCAAAAATATATTGATCACAGTATTTCATCTACCATTAATTTACCAGAAGATGTGAATCCAGAATTAATTTCAGATGTGTATCTAAAAGCGTGGAAGAAAAAATTAAAAGGCGTTACTGTTTATCGTGATGGAAGCCGATTCCCAATTCTTAGTGTGGATGGTGATCTTACGGAATTCCAAGAATTTAAAGGGAAGGCATACACCATCACCAATGAAGAGGGTGAAACTATGGAAGTGAATGGCGATGAAATTATGAAGATGCCTGATGGTTCTCTCACCACCGTTTATCACTATCTAAAAAATAGTAATGTTGCCATTGAAGAAGTTTTAAAGAATACTCAATTTGAGGAAGTAGAATTATGATAAAATTAACCACAGACGCAACCATTTCCGAATCTAAGGGACAAACACCTGAAAAGAAAGCTGCATCTGTATCTGCACCCATTCCCTCTACCAATAGACCAGAGGTTGTAGATGCAAAAGTGTATAAACTAAAAAGTGCATTTGTGAAAAATTCTGTATTTGTTACGCTGAGTTACATCAATGATGGAAATTCCATTCGACCCATTGAAATTTTCATAAACTCCAAAGATTTAACCCGTGCACCAGAATATGTAGTACTCACTCGGCTAATTTCAGCAATTTTTAGGCGTGCCACTGATGCCATGTTTATTTTGGAAGAATTGCAAGGCATATTTGATCCAAATGGCGGCTCATTTAAAGAGGGGAAATATTATCACTCTTTTTATGCTGAAATTGCAGATGTTATTGAGCGGTTTTTCTATGATGTAGGTATTGTAGATATACCTGAAGAACACCCTCCTACAGATAATGGGCAGATGCAAACTGCAACTCCGTTATCCAAGGATGAAGGCAATATGGGAAATGTTCAATTTAAGGTGTGCCCCGATTGCAATAATCGTACTTTAAAAACTGAAAATGGATGTGACTCTTGTATGGACTGTGGTTACAGTAAATGCGATAAGTAATTCTTTACGTAATCTTAGTAATTAAGAAGCCTCTGATTATCAGAGGCTTCTTTTTTTTATAAGATTATATCTCGGAAAACTTATCTGTATATTCAACAAGTTTAGCTGCAATGCCGTCTTCTGTCATAGAATGGCCTGCATCTTGAACTATTTCAAAATCTGCTTCAGGGAAGGCTCGATGTAACTCCCATGCTGATACCATTGGGCAAACAATATCATAGCGACCTTGAACAATAACCGTGGGAATATGACGAATTTTATCTATATTTTCTAATAGCCATTCATCAGTTTCAAAAAAACCACCATTGGTAAAATAGTGACACTCAATGCGGGCAAATGCTTCTGCAACTTTAGGCTCTTCAAAATGATGGAGATAACTCCCACTTTGAAATAACTTACTGGTACTGGCTTCCCATATTGACCATGCCTTTGCTGCCGCTAAGCGGACCGTTTCGTCATCGGAGGTCAACCGTTTATAATACGACGATACCAAGTCATGTCGTTCATTCTCTGGGATTGGTGCCAAGTAATGCTCCCATGCATCGGGATAGATAAACGATGCTCCTTCTTGATAAAACCATTGAATCTCTTTCTTGCGTAACATGAAAATGCCACGCAATACCAATGCTTTGCATCGATCTGGGTGAGAAATGGCATAACTCATGGATAAAGTCGACCCCCAACTGCCTCCAAAAACAACCCAATTGTTAATACCTAAATTTTTACGGATTTTTTCAATATCGCTCACTAAATCCCAAGTGGTATTTTCTCTCAATTCTGCATGTGGAGTACTTTGTCCGCATCCTCTTTGATCAAAAATTATAATTCGCCATTTTTCAGGATTAAAATACTGTCGATAAATGGGTTCTATTCCCCCACCGGGTCCACCATGAAGAAAAATTACGGGCTTACCATTGGGGTTTCCTGATTCCTCTACATGGATTGTATGTAATTCTGAAACATTTAACTCAAATTCATTATATGGTTCTATCTCTGGATACAATTTACTCATCACTTCCTTACACTAAATATTTAATATAATCTCTTTTTACACACACGATTTTTTAATGCTTTCCCGTGGACATATCGATTCAAATTATCTGCAAATTGAATCACAACATCCTTTTGATATTCAGGAAAATTCCCTGAAATATGAGGCGATAAAAATACATTTTCCAAATTATAAAGTGGACTGGATTTATCTAAAGGTTCTGTTGAAAAAACATCCAATCCCGCGCCGGCAATTTGACTTGAAGTAAGGGCATTTATAAGCTGAGGTTCATCCAAAATTGCACCACGAGACATATTAATAATGAATGCCGACGACTTCATTTTTTTTAGCTCTGACTTACCAATCATTCCTTTGGTCAGAGGTGTTAGTGGGCATGCTACAATAATATAATCACTGTGTTTATATAAATAATCAATCTCTGCCAATGGTATGAGTTTATCAACAATTTTCTTCGATTCTACTTTTTTCTGTAGCCGGCGTGTGGCAATAACATGCATATCAAATGCCTTACATTTTTTGGCGATTGCTTTTCCTATATTTCCAAAACCGATAATCCCTGCGGTCTTACCCTGTAATTGAATGGTTTGCCGTGCCAATTCCCATTGTGTCCATTCTTTGTCCACTTTAAATTTTTCACATGCAGAAAATTGTTTAGACAAATATAATATCATGCCCATTGCAAATTCAGAGACGGGCCCAGCATGAATACCGCTTGCATTGGTGATAATAGTTTTACTTTTTAATATTGAGGGGAATAAGCTTTTTTCAATTCCTGCAGAACCAAAGTGAATCCATTTGAGCTTTTCTGAGGCATAAGAAAATAATTCTTCAGAAATATTATAGGTTACTAAAATATCTAGTTGTGGAATAATTTTTTTTAAGCTTTCATCATCTAGTATATGGATAAAATCAACACCATCTTTTATATGTAAATTTTCTTTTAATTCCTCAAGTAATTGAGAGTACTTTTTGGGATTTTTAGTTATTTGTAATCCAACTTTCAAAATTTTTCTTTCGACTACTTACTCTATGCTTTTCACTATGAAATATATTTTCTGACTTTATCAAACAATTGATGAGTCGCTTCCACATCTCGCATAACATAATCATTTACGGCATCAATATTTCCGTCTTCAAATGCCTTGGCAACGGTTTCACCTTTTACTTCTCCCTCTTTAGGTGATGGGATTCCAAAAGACCGACAGGCAACATCCATGCTCACTGAATTATAATTATTCCAATTGCAGAGATACATCATCACATCAATATGGCTTTTAAAAGAAAAACGACG
>CAYQPE010000003.1:39343-60872 GCA_964419445.1 uncultured bacterium | reverse complement strand
ACGTGTGACCTACGGATTAGAAGTCCGTTGCTCTATCCAGCTGAGCTACGAGGGCATATATGGCTAAATGAGTAAAAATTCAGCGGGGAAAATTACGCTTATCCTCCACTTTATACCAAGAATAGTTCGTAAATTTTGCCATGAATTCAGCATTTAAAATTATCAATACTCAACAGGGTAAAATGGTGGAAATGAACCATTCTACTGCCAATGTATTAAACCCTTCATTCTTCCAAAAATTCGGAGAAACCCTCCGTAGCATAAACCCACATGATAATCTCATCATTACGGGAAATGGTCGGTTCTTTTCCAGTGGATTGGATTTATTCTACATCAATGCATTTAATGAAGCTGAGATTATTCAATTTATGGAGCAGTTTCAGTCTATGTTAAAGGCTATTATTCACCGTAGTGGTAAAACCCTTGCCGTGGTGAATGGCCACACCGTAGCGGGTGGATTTATTTTAGCCTCTGCCTGTGACAATGCATACTGTACTCCAGGGAAATATAAATTGGGGATGAATGAAGAGAAATTAGGCATAAAGCTTCCTCCATTGCCCCAAGCCATAATTCAGAGTACCTTTGGAGATGATATGGAAAAAATCCTCTGTAAGGATCAGTTTTATAATCCTGAGGAGATGAGCCAATTTAGTCATTTTTCTGAAACAGCATTATCCTTTGATGATGTTGAAAAAGATGAGAAACGTATAAAAAATATTGAGGCATTCATGGACACATCCGGTGATGCACAGATGGACATATTTTTGCAATCGTGGTTTTCTGATAAATCTATTAACGCACGAAATGCAGCGTTAAAGGTATTGCGCTCAACTTAGAACGGAATGTTTAATTTCAGCTGTACATTATTGGGACTACCAATAACCTCTGAATTGATAGCCGTTTTATTTCCAGTACGGTGAAGATAAATAACATCAACAACTGAAATCACTCTATTTACAATAAGTCCTGCAATGGCAAAATTGGCATATTTATTCCAATTTCCAGAGGCAATTCTTAAATCGTTATATTCTTTTCTATGGGTGGATGAATCCCATTGCCAGTGAAAGTCACCATTTTCTGGATACATGGCATGGCCATATTCCCTAATTAAATCACCATTTGCCGCCAATTCAATTTCTACAGATCTGCTTCTGGCTTTTTCTGCATTAAAGGTTTGTAAATCATCATGATAGCTGATATCTACTGCGTATAAATAATCTGCATGTGTCCAATCTACACCAGCATGCTCGGTGGCAAATGCTCGATAATCTGATTCATATTGTAAATGTAAATTCTTCCCATGAAAAAGGGTAAGCCATAGCAGTACATCTGCACCCAATAGTTTTTGCCCACGACTATTTTGCCCCATAGAGATTTCTCCCCATCCAGGAATTAATAGAGATTTCGTGGTGGGGCCACTGAATATCATAGAGCTAAGTACTATTAATATTAAAATTCTTCTACACATCTTTTTGGATATATCCTCTGCCAAAAATTAAACATAATCCTAAAATATTTATCCATGCAAATACATCTCCAAATCGTGCATAAAATGTTATTTCATCACGGGGAAACACGGTGGCATGAATGGTTTCAGCTTTGTTTAATTGCGTTTGATGTTGAATGTTCCCCGATGGATGTACCACTTGAGAAATGCCTGTATTGGCACAGCGAATTATGGGGCGCCTAAATTCTATTGCTCTAAATACCGTTTGTTTTGCATGTTGTTGGGGCTGTGGCGGTGTTTCATACCAACCATCATTCACTACATAAAATAGGATTTCAGCACCCTCATTTACAAATTTGCTGTTAAGTTGGGGAAAGGTAGATTCTAAACACACCATCCCTCCTAATTTTGCACCCTTATATTGAAAGATGGTGAAGTTTTCTCCATGCTCAAAATTGGCCTGTCCTAAATTCAGCTTTTTCAATGATGGGAAAATTGGAGATAACGGAATATACTCACCCATGGGTACCAAATGAATTTTATCATATACACCCTTCACTTCATTCATACCGATGTGTGCAATTGAATTATAATACAAAAACTCATTATGTTCATTTTTTTTGTAAACGGGTAATCCTGTGAGTAACTCTGATTTTTTAGCGTTCAGTTGGTGATGAATTTGATGCAAATACTGTATGCCATTTTGCAACAAATAGGACATGGTTGATGTTTCCGGCCAAAAAATCAATCTATTGGTGTGGTTATCCTCAAAGGATTGGCGGAGTAGTTTGGATATATTCTCAGCAGTTCCACCCTGTTGCCTTTTTTCTGATAGATGTACATTGGGTTGAACCACGGTAACATCTATACTATTTATACCTTGCTGGGGTGATTCAGTGGGTTGAATCCACAGCCCAATAACAAGTGGAATCATAAATATAGTCACCCATGAAAGTGCGGTTTTTTTATGGGGATGTAAAAGGAATTCATGGCCCAATACATTGAGCAATACTATCCAAAAAGTAACACCATAAATCCCTGTAAACTCTGCAATTTGGATGAATGTAGTAAAATCAGTTTGAGTATTTGCCAATGACATCCATGGATTTGCCAAGGTTCCAAATGAGCGAAAATACTCCATGACTACCCACATAAATGGCAAAAGAAGATAGGTGAATTTGCCCAGCTTTTGTTTTATATAATAATATGAAATAGTTAAAATTATAAAATTACAGGCAAAGAGAATGACAGCAGCAACCATTGAAACAATGCCTATAGTAAAATTTGTGCCTAAATTTTGGGCAATCCAAAAAACAACGGTAATGCTATAGAAAAATCCCCAAATGAATCCAAGTTTAACATGGTCTCGTAATGAGCAAATCTTTTGAATATTTAAGATAAATGGAATAAGTGAAACCCATGCTAACCACCCCAATGGTAAGGGTTGTTGGGCAAGACCAGTTAAACCGGCAGAAACTATAAGAGATATAATTGACATTATTTGGAATCTAAATATTCTTGAAGAAAAATTGCGGCGGCGGTTTTGTCTATATCCCCTTTATTATGGCCTGTTTTTATGCCCTGCTGAATGAGTGAACTCTCTGCAGTTACAGAGCTTAACCGCTCATCAATGGAATGTATAGGGATGTTAATATGTTGGCTTAATTCTTCATTAAACTTTATTACTTTTTCTGTCTGTGATGACTCCAAACCTTTCATCGTTAAGGGGAGGCCTACCACAACTGCCTCAACCTCCCTTTCATCAATAATTTTTTGGATAGCTCCAACATAATTGGGGTCTATTTTTCTATCAATTACAGATAATGGAGAAGCAATAATATGAAGGGGATCTGAAATGGCTACACCAATGCGTCTATCCCCTACATCCAAACCTAAAATTCTACCCAATTATTGAGTCCATTCTTGTTGCAATACCGTTTTGATATTTTTCCCTGGCTTGAAATGTATTTTTCTCCGAGGAGGTACATATACTTCCTCATTTGTGCGAGGATTTCGTGCTCGAGGTTTTGCCTTTGTTGGCTTTACTTCAAATACACCAAAGTTCCGTAATTCAATCCGAATATTACTTCGATCCTCAATAAGCATTTCTGATATCGTTTCCAATGTTGAATCTACAGCGAGCTTTGTGTCATCATGAGTCAAATTCAACTTTTCAGAGGTTCTTCTGATAATATCTTCCCGAGTATATGTTATCGTTTTCATATCATATCCTTTCAATGTCTATCACATTTGGGATTTTCTGTATTTGTTTTTTTAGACGTGTTAATTGTCTGGTATCACGAGTTTCAATAATCAAAATACAAGAGCCCATTCCTTCTTCAGACTTCATATCAATACTTTTTATATTCATATTGAGATTTGAAATACATTCGGTAATATCTCGAAGGATGTTTTTACGATCTTCAGTAATTATTCTCATTCGTGCTATGAAAGATGTTTTAGCGGCAACTTCCCATTCTACATTAATAAATCTATCTTCATTTTGTAACGAGGGTAAATTTTTACAATTATTTCGGTGAATGGTAACACCTCTCCCACGAGTTATATACCCCACAATTTCATCACCGGGGATAGGACTACAGCATTTAGCAAAAATAATGAGCGTATTCGAAACACCATCTACACGAACACCCTTTGCCACACCCCGAGCTCGTCGTATAAATCTTTCCGTCAATGAGGGTGAATCAATGGTCTTATCTTCTTCGGGAACATGGGGCTCATATTTTTCTACAATATCCCGAACCGTAACTTGCCCACTGGCCACTTCTGAATAAATCAAATCTTCATTATTCATGCCCATTGCTTGAGGCCGTTCTTTAAGATAATCTAATATGTATATTTTTTTTAATCGTCGTAAAGTCTTTTCTACGATTTCACGGCCAAGTTGAATACTTTGCTCAAACTGTTCTTTCTTTACCCATCGTTTTATATGGGATTTTGCTTTACTACTTTGAACAAATTTTAGCCATGCATAACTGGGAGTCTGGGATTCAGACGTAATTACCTCAATGGAATCACCATTTTGCAACTGAGTATTTAGAGGTACAATTTTACCATTTACCTTTGCCCCAATACAATGAAGACCAACTTGGGTATGTACACTAAATGCAAAATCTACAGGAGTTGAGCTTGTGGGTAACTGAATTACATCCCCTTGAGGCGTAAATACAAAAATTTCATTCTGAAATAGATCTACTTTCAGTAGTTTTAAAAATTCATCTGGATTATTATTTTCATTTTGTAATATCTCAACTAACTCTCTCAGCCATGAAACATGCTTGTCAATTTTGCCATCTTGGGTTTTGGAGCTACTTTCTTTATACACCCAATGTGCAGCAACACCGACTTCAGCAGTTTGATCCATTTCTACAGTACGAATTTGGATTTCTACCATTTTTCCTTTTTTACCAAATACCGTGGTGTGAATAGATTGATATCCATTGCTTTTTGGTGTGGCTATATAATCTTTAAAACGCTCTTGAAGTGGTGTATATAATTGGTGAACCGCTCCTAAAACCGCATAACATTCAGATACTTTTTTAACAATAATTCTGATGGCAAATAAATCAAACAGTTCTTCAAACTTTTTATTCCGACGAATCATTTTACCATAAATTGAATAAAAATGTTTTGCTCGACCAAACACTTCTGCTTTTATTCCATATTTCTCTAATTCACTTTTTATAGGAATAGAAAATTCATCAATGTATTGCTCTCGCTGTTTTTTGCTAGCCTTTACCTTTTTTACCAATTGGTTATATTCATCAGGTTCGAGAACTTGAAGGATTAAGTCTTCTAATTCCATTTTTAGCTTATTCATACCTAAACGATGAGCAAGCGGTGCAAATACATCTCGAGTTTCAATGGCAATTCTTCGCTGTTTGATTAGTGGCAAATGATTTATGGTTGACATATTATGAAGTCTATCAGCGAATTTGATAATTATTACCCGCAAGTCTTTGGCTACTGAGAGGAACATCTTCATAAAATTCTCAGCTTGTTTTTCCTGACGGCTACTAAATTTTATTCCCGATAATTTTGAAACGCCTTCAACCAATGTGGCAATATCTTCATTGAAAAGTTCAACAATATTTTCACGAGTTACATCTGTATCTTCTATGGTATCATGCAATAATCCAGCAATGATGGTATCGATGTCCATATTCCACGATGCCAATACAGCTCCTACTGCAGCACAATGTGTAAAATAGGGTTGTCCTGAACGGCGTTTTTGGTCTCTATGGGCATGTCTTCCAAATTGATATGCTCGCCATAATCTCTCAAAGGTTTGGGCGTCTTGTTCTTTATCTACACTTAAATTATTTATAATTTGATGAAATTCTTTGGGGTAATCACCGGAGGTCCCAGACACAAAGTTTTTCAGTGTATTGAAAACCATATTACATGGGCATATCTACGCCGGAGTATTCTTCGGAGTGGATATTTTCTTGATTTTCAAACCGTGCATATTTATCTACAAATGTAACACTTACCGTTCCTGTGGGTCCATTTCTATGTTTGGCAATAATAACTTCGCCTTTACCAAAATCTTCTTCATCTTTAGAATAGACGAATTTTCGATATACAAACAAAATAACATCAGCATCTTGCTCAATAGCGCCACTTTCACGCAAATCAGACATGATAGGGCGATGGTCAGTTCTTGACTCCACAGCACGTGATAGCTGTGATAGTACTACAATGGGAACATTCAATTCTTTTGCTAATGCTTTTAATGATCGTGAGATGTAAGAAATTTCTTGTTGACGACTCTCAGATCTGCTACCTGCATTTAATAGTTGAAGATAATCCACATAGAAAATATCAATATCTTTTTCTGCCTTCAATTGCCGAGCTTTTGCACGCAATTCCATGATGTTCAGCCCAGCAGAATCATCTATATAAATCTCGGCTTTAGATAATGGTTCAGCAACACGAGATAGTTTTTTCCATTCATTTTTTGGTAATCGACCGGTTCTAACAAGATGACTATCAATTCTAGCTTCTGCAGTAATAAGCCTTTCTACCAATTGTTGATTAGACATTTCCAAACTGAATAATCCAACTTTATGGCCGTATTCAATAGCTGCATTTCTTGCAAGGGATAATGCTAATGCAGTTTTCCCCATAGAGGGTCGCCCTGCTATAATTATTAAATCTGAATTTTGGAATCCAGATAATTTATCATCTATATCATATAAACCACTGGGAACACCTGTAAGCACACCTGATTTTCGATTTCCCCAATTGTCTAATACTTGATGTAGCAGTGGTTCAACTGATTTAAATCGTCCACGTTCTGCATGTTCTGAAAGTTGGAATAATTGCTGTTCGGCTTCATCTAAAATATTGGTGGGGTCATCTTTTGAATCATAGGCAGTGGTGCTCATTTTTACCGCAGCACTGATGATTGTTCTTAAAATTGCCTTATTTTTTACAATTTGCGCATAGAATTCCACATTGGCTGCAGAGGGTGCTTCTGAAGATAAACCTGTGATATAATAAGCTCCTCCAACAACATCTAGCTGTTCTTCTTTTTTTAGCGAATCAAGAATAGTAACTGTATCTATGGAATGGTTTTCTTCAAACAACTTCATCATATGTGAAAAAATGATTCCATTTTCAGTTTTATAAAAGCTATCCTCTTTTAAATGATGCATGGCTTTGGGAACCGCTTCTACATCAATAAGCATACAGCCCAGCACTGCTTGTTCAGCTTCAACCGAATGTGGAGGTAGTCTCAATTGATTTTCTTGTTTTTCAGCCATTGGTTATATAATTATCTCTAATCATTTTAAAATCATCCCAAGTTGGTTTTTTTAATGCTGGATTTCTAAGCAATGCAGCGGGGTGATAAGTTACTATAAAATCAATACCTTCATAATTATGAATTTTCTCTCGCAAGTTTTCTAAAGTTTCATCTTTACGTAGAATTGTGTTCCCTACTATTTTGCCTAATGCTACAATAAGTTTTGGCTTAATAATTTTAAGTTGCTTTTTAAGATAGTCTTCACATAATTCAATTTCTGAAGGTAATGGGTTTCTATTTTCTGGAGGTCGGCATTTGAGCAGATTTAATATATATATATCATGTCGAGTCAAATTTATTGCAGCCAAAATTTTATCTAATAATTGACCGGCTCCACCTACAAATGGTTCCCCTTGTAAATCCTCATTTTTGTCTGGTGCTTCTCCCACAAAGACAATCTCTGCATTGGGGTTCCCCACACCAAAAACAAAATTTGTGCGCGTTTCTCCCAAACTACATTTTTGACAATCTTTTATAAGATGATAAAAGGCGGTAAGATCACTACCGCCTTCTACGTTTAAATCATTCTCTGAGGTACCTATTGGTGATAGATAAACGGTTTCACCATAGATATCTTGATATTGTTTTAAATATCTATCTCGAAGAGCAGAATCACTTTTCATTTTCTTCAGAACTGGTATTACGCCATTCTAATTCACCATCCATCAGCTCTTTTAAAGATACAACAGTAGGCTTTTCTAATTCTTCTGTTACAATCTCAACAGGTTCTAATTCGTCAGAATCATCAACACTTTCAAGTGCTTCAAGGTCAAGTGCCCTAGAATCAATAATTTGTCTTGCTCTACGTGCTGAGATAACCACATCAGTGTAGATATCATCACATTGAGTGAACAATTCGCTCATTGATATTGCTTTAACGTCCATTATATTTTCTCCTTAATAGCCTTTTCTACTTCGGCTATGGTTGCTTTTAAATCATCATTTACAAAACTCACATCAAATTTTTCTTTATATTCCATTTCTTTTTCAAAACGCTTTAATCTATTTTTGATTTGAGTAGTCTGTTCATTTCCACGTCGAATGAGTCGCTCTTCTAAAACAAGTTTTTTTTCTGGAATATCAAAACCGGGAGGCTCAATAAAAATTGAAAATGTCTCATCAGGATATTCTTCCATAACGGTGCAACCACCATTTACATCTATATCCAAAAGCATAATTTTATCATCATCTATGGCATCATCAATTGGTTCAATTAATGTACCATACTTATTCCCATGAACCCATTCCCATTCTAGAAAATCACCAAACTTGGCAAAATGCTCAAATTTCTCATTTCCCATGAATACATAGTCTTTTCCATCCACTTCACCTTCACGTGGAGGTCGTGTAGTTGCTGACACTGAAAATGTCCAATCTTTATTTCTTTTTAGCAACTCTTTACAAATAGTGGTCTTACCTGTACCAGATGGTGCAGATAGTACAATAAGGCTCTTTTTCATAGTATATTCTGTACCTGTTCCCTCATTTTTTCTAACTCATCTTTCATTTGAACAACAAGATGACTAATTTCAATTTGATCCGTTTTTGAACCGATAGTATTGACTTCTCTTCCCATTTCTTGCAATAAAAAATTCATCTTTCTACCCGTATTTTGAGAATCATCAAAATAACTTTTATATAATTTCATATGGCTTTTAAATCTAACAATTTCTTCTGAAATATCCCTTTTCTCAGATAAAATTGCAGCTTCTTGAATAATTCTTGAATCATCAAGCGATGAATCTTCAATAAGCTCAGAAATTTTAGATTTATAATTATTAAAATCTTTTTCTCGATGTAAGGTCGAAATTGACTCTACATCAACTAAAATAGTACCTAAGTTTTCCAATCTTTCAACTAAATCTTGGCGTAAATGTTCACCTTCTTTTTCACGTTGTAAAATCAATTGACTCATGGCTTCAGATACGGCATTAAAATACATGGTTTTTATCTCTTCCACATATTTTTCTTTATCATCTGGAATAAAAATATCCTGAGTTCGCATTAATTGGTCAACGCTTACAGAATCATCCACTCCCAATTCACTACCAATAAGTTTAGATGTTTTTACATATTGACGTAATTTATTCATGTCAATTGCCAAAGAGCTACTATCCGTCACAAGATAATTTATGGTACAATTTAATGAAATCCTACCCCGCTCACAACTCAATTTAATTTGTTTATTAATTTCATCATCAAATGAATTGAGAATTCGGGGAGTCTTCGGATTAATGTCTAAATATCGACTATTAACCGACTTCATTTCTACTGATAATTCCACATTGTCAGAAGAAACTGTAGCTTTCCCGTATCCTGTCATACTCGTCACCATAAATTCATCTTAATTTTCAGGGGGTGAAATTTAACTTTTAATACCTCGAATTTCAAAAGGCAATAGTAAGAAATTCTATATGTATAATTCAAGGTTTTTTAAGGACTTAGGCTTTTTATTGTTTTAAAGAATGAATCTACATTAAAGATAATGGTTAATTCATGTTCTGGAAGAAACGGGTTTTGGAATTGAAATGGTATAAATGCCATATCTACACTTACATGTTTATCCTTTATACTTATACCATAAGATTGTGAATTATTACTTGAATACCCTCCCAATAAGGATAGTTTTTCATGTAAATCAAATTTCATACCAACTCCAAACTCATGGTGATATGGATGTTTAATAATTTCACCATACAACTTCACTTTTGATAATGAATAAACCGTATTTAACTGAATGGATGGATAGAAAAACTCCCATGAATCCGTTGACCATCTTTTTAAAGAAACTACATCATGGAGGGAAATCTTTATATCAACATTATTCAAGTAGATTTGTTTTTCAAGCATGAAAGAAATGTGAAATGAATGACTATCATGCAAATTTGAAAAGAGTAAATTTTGCCATACCTTATAATCTCCTTTCAAAAACCGAAGGGGGAAACTAATTCCCAATTCTTCAAAATTGAATGTATCTATTTTTGAATAATCTATCTCCTCTGAAGTAGGTGTTCCGTCAGAATTTATATCACCCCATGCATTTTCGGTATTATGAATATCAGAAATTCCAAAATACGAAACTATAAAATGGTGTCTCATATTTTTAAACTCTACAAATGAATTGTCAAAGTACTGAGAATTGGATGAAGAAAGCTGAAAATATGAGGTATAATTTGAATAGTTATAAGATGTTGATTGAGATAAACTTTTGGCTGTTGAACCATGATACATTAGATGAAAGGAATTTTGATTCTCGTACCAATTAGAGTATAAAAATTGCAAAAAAACTAATATTAAAATCTTACGCACTATGCTTTTTCTTCAATTCATCCAATTTTGCAAGTGCATCTAAGGGGGTCATATTATTTATATCTAATTCACTGAGTTCAGATTTTAGTTTTTCTTCATTCTTAGAAAAAATATCCATTTGCTCAACTTGTGGCATTGATGTTGATGCACTAATATCATTATCATCATTTTTTGATAACGACTTTAATAACTGGTGAGCACGTAATACTACCGAACGTGGAAGCCCTGCCATTTCTGCAACATGAACACCATAGCTTTTATCTGCACCACCTTCAATTATCTTTCTAAGAAATACAACCCTGCCACCGAACTCCTTCACTGCAACATTCAAATTAAATGCTCTGGGTAAATCTGTTGCTAATTCAACTAATTCATGATAATGTGTTGCAAATAAAGTTTTAGCACTTACTGTTTTTTCATGATGTAAATACTCCGTTACGGACCATGCAATGGAGAGTCCATCATAGGTAGAAGTTCCTCTTCCAATTTCATCTAATATGATTAAACTTTTAGGTGTTGCATTGTTTAGGATATTGGCTGTTTCATTCATTTCAACCAAGAAAGTGGATTCTCCACCAGCCAAATTATCACTTGCTCCAACACGTGTAAACAGTTTATCAACAATACCAATTTCTGCCCTTTTTGTAGGAACAAATGATCCAATTTGTGCCATTAACACGATAAGTCCAATTTGACGTAAATATGTACTTTTCCCCGCCATATTTGGACCCGTTATAATGGCGATTTGCTTTTCGTCATTGTTTAAATCAACATCATTGGGGATAAAATCTTCACCCAATGGCAAAATCTTTTCTACAACGGGGTGCCGTGAATCACTGAGTTTTAATGTGGATTTGTCATGTACATATGGCTTTACATAATCATTTTCTGTAGCAATCGTTGCCAGTGAACTGGCAATATCAATTTTTGATAAGATTAAGGAGTTGTCTTGAATTTTTTTAGCAAAACCTAAAATCTCTATGCATAATTCATTGAAAATTTCTGACTCAATTTCTAAAATTTTATCATTAGCTGAGAGGATTTTCTCTTCATATTCTTTTAATTCATTGGTAAAAAATCGCTCTGCATTGGTTAAGGTTTGCTTACGAATAAAATAATCAGGGACTTTGTCAATATGAGTTTTAGTTACTTCAAGATAATACCCAAATACTCTATTATACCCCACTTTTAAATTAGAAATACCCGTTTTATTTTGTTCTTCAATTTGCAGTTTTACCAACCATTCATTGGCATGTGTTGATAATGCCCTATACTCATCTAATTCAGGGGAAATCCCATCTCGAATTACTCCACCTTTATGTAGATTTAAAGGGGCATCCTCCTTTATGGTAGATAAAATTTTATTTTGGATTTTTTCAAGCTTATGAGCACCCTTTACTAACTTTTGTAGATTCTCAGTTCCCTTTCCAAAAACATGCTTCAATTCATCTAATTTTGAAATTGAATATGCCAAATTATATACATCACGTGGATTTGCCTTTAACGTAGATAAGCGGCCTAAAATTCGATTGATATCAGAAACTTCTCTTAATGTATTTCTAACAGATTCTGTTAGTTCTGGCTGAAGAAAAAATTCTTCTACACGATGCAATCGTTTTTCAATTTCTTTCTTTTTTGTCAGTGGACGTCTGAGCCACATTTTTAGTAATCGGCTCCCTGCTGAGGTAATATTCTTATCAAGTACACCCACTAAAGAGCCATGAACCCCTTGGGAGCTTAGTGATGAAAATACTTCTAAATTTCTTACAGTAAATGCATCAAGCCCCATGATGGACTCATCTTGAAGAAGTGAAATTGAAGTAATATGTGTTGACCGACTTTGAAAGTTTGAATCTATATAATATAAAATTGCACCTGCAGCACAAACACCAGATTTTATATTTTCAATGCCAAAGCCTTTTAAAGAATTTGTTTTAAAATGGTCTGTTAAAATTTCATAAGAAGTTTTAAACTCAGAAACCCAATCAGGGATTGTAGATGTAAAATATGATTCTCCAATTCTACTTTTTAATAGATGGGCCTGTTTTTCTGAAATTAAAATTTCTGAAACATCAAATTGTTTGAGTATATTTTTTAATTGAGACTCATCCCACTCTCCACATAAAAATTCACCTGTAGAATTATCTAACAGTGAAACTCCAACATTATTTTTATTCAGGAATACAGATGCTAAATAATTATTCTCTTTACCATTGAGATATTTCTCAGTTAATGCGGTTCCCGGTGATAATACCTCCACCACTTCACGTTTGACAATGCCTTTAGCTTTTTTAGGGTCTTCCACCTGCTCACAAATGGCAACACGATGCCCTGCTTTCAGCAATTTATGTAAATGTTGATCCAGGGCATGGTAAGGAAAACCTGCCAAGGGAACTGAAGATGCAGCACCATTTGACCGCTTCGTTAAAGTAATTCCTAAAATTTCAGAAGAAATTAGGGCATCATTATCAAAGGTTTCATAGAAGTCACCCATTCTAAAAAGCATTATGGAGTCAGGATGTTTTTTCTTTGCATCCCAAAACTGCTTCATTACTGGAGTTGGTCCCTTACTTTTTGCCATTATACAACCAACTTCCGGCTATTGCCATCACGATAAGTAATTTTTTGTTTATCTAAATACTCTAATAGGGGAACTGCATATTTCCGACTTGTCCCAGCCAATTCTTTAAATTCAGGCACTGAAAGTTCTGAATGTAAATTAAAATATTTTTTAACCTGAGAGATTAATATCTCATAATTCTGTTTAGTAAACATAAGCGAACCATCTAAACGAAGCACTTCACCCTTTTGCTCTGCAATATTTAATAATTGCATCACATGGTCTTTACTTTCACCTAAAATTTCTGCTAACTCATCATAACGTGATGATGTAAATCCTTCATTGTCCAAAATGTCCATTAATTTATTTAACAGAGATTCTTCTTTTACTGATAATTCTATTTTAAATGAGTATAAAGACCACCGATCTCCATCATTTTTAATTTTGTCTTCGTGAAATTTCATTCCTAAAAAATAGTCACAAAATGATTCATTTGCCTTAATTGATTGGCGAATTTCTTCTTTACTTGCGCCACTTTTATAGGGATGTTTTATATGATATGATTCTAAAAAATTTATAATTAAATCTTGAAGTGAGTATTTTTGATTTTCAGTCAATAGCCAATTGTTTGCCTTAAACTTATGAATTTCAATTTCATTATCTTCAGAAATTAGGGATTCTAATTTTCCAATTGATATACCATTTTTTTTCACAGCATCTTTTAATGTGAAAGGTCTGCCTTGCCTTTGAGAAATCAAAAATTGTATCCGCTTTTCTTTAGGTATTTGATAAAGCTTTGAAACATGTGTTTTAATTTGCTTCCATTTCCCCAATAAACCGGTATCTATAATTTCTCCACCACCAATTGTAATTATTGGCGAATAAAGGCGAATTATAAATCTATCACCAATTGTTGAGATAAGTGGTTGCTCTAATTTAATTAAAGCTGCAGATGACTCACCAGCTTCTATAGTCTTATTATCTACAATTGAAACACGCCCCATGACTTCCTGTGTTCCTAAATGTACTCTAATTCGCTGATTTTGTTTAATTGATGGAGCGTTACTGAGTGCACTTAACTCTACTGCAATTGAGTCATGTGATTCTACATAGTTTGGTGTAGCAATTTGATTTCCACGTTTAATATCCTTGATATCTAAGCTTTGAATATTTATGGCTGCACGTGCTCCTAAAGAAATGGATTCTACACTGGAATCGTGACTTTGAATCCCCCTTACTTTATAAGTCTCACCCAAAGGTAAAACTTCAATTGTTTCTCCAACTGATATTTCACCAGAAGAAACCGTTCCAGTTACGACTGAACCAAATCCTTTGATGGAAAATACTCTATCAATGGGCAACCTAAAAAAACCTCTATCATATTTTTGTGGAATTTGGGGAGGAATTTCCAAAATAGCAGTTTTTAACTCTTTTATTCCAATATTATTTATTGCTGATACTTTATGAATTGGAGCAGATTCTAAAAATGTATTTTCTACTAATTCTTGTAAGTCTAATTCCACAAGTTCAAGCCAATCGTCATCAACTAAATCAATTTTATTGATTACGATTATCCCAACTTTAATATCTAATAATTTTAGAATTTCTAAATGTTCACGAGTTTGTGGCATTACACCATCATCAGCAGCAATTACTAAAATAGCGGCATCTATTCCACTCACACCAGCCATCATATTTTTTACAAACTTTTCATGACCTGGAACATCTATTAACGTAATTTCTTCACTTAAAAATGCAAAACCAATATCAATGGTCATTCCTCGTTTTACTTCTTCAGTGTACCGTTCTGTACTTTTCCCTGTTAATGCTTTAACTAAAGCTGTTTTTCCATGATCAATGTGACCGGATAATCCAATTACGGTTTGATTCACGAAAGAACCTCATTAATGATATCAGCACATGGTTTTATAAAATCAGTGGGGATTGCTTTTAAGTCAATTCTAAATTTCTTTTGATGAATAAATCCAACAATAGGTGTTGATGCATTTCTAAAACGTTGAGAAAGTTTTGACGCAGAAATTTCATTTGTAGAAAAATGTAATGCATAACTAGGGATTTTTTCTGTAGGCAAAGATCCGCTTCCAGCTTCAACCATAGATTCTACCAATTGGATATCAAATTTCTTTATAATCACCTTCTTTACATGACTAATGATTCTCATTCCAAACTTTTGTAATTCATCTTCGGTTCTTTTCAGTAACACAATGGATAGATTATCATTTGAAATTTCTGTATCAGTAAAATAAGTTCGTAAAGTATTCTCCAAAATTGAAAAAGTCAGCTTATCACATCGCAATGCCCTATAAAGAGCATTATTATGCATTTTTTTAATAATTGTTTTTTTACCACATATGATTCCAGCTTGGGGACCCCCAAGCAATTTATCTCCACTAAATGAAACTGCATGTACGCCTGATTTTATATAAGATGAAACCACAGGTTCAGTGGGGATATCAGAATCATCAAAATTTACAATTGCACCACTTCCTAGATCAACTAATAAGGGAATACGCTTCCTTTTAGATAAGCTTACTAATTCTTCAAGTTCAACATCTTTAGTAAATCCAATTACTTTGTAATTACTGGTATGAGCAACCAATATGGCACCTGTATTTTCGTTGATTGCACGTTCATAATCTTTCAAATGGGTTTTATTAGTAGTTCCAACTTCAACCATTTTACATCCCGATTTTTCTATAACATCAGGGATTCTAAAAGATCCACCAATCTCAACTTGTTGCCCTCTACTTATAATCACCTCTTTACCTTCAGCAATTGCATTCAACATAAGTAATACAGCGGCAGCATTATTATTTACCACAATAGACGACTCCGAATGAGTAAGACTATTCAGTAAATGGCTCACATGCAAATTTCGTTCACCACGATTACCTGATTTCACTTCAAACTCTACATTTGCATATGGATAAATAGAATCGATAGATTTTTTTAATATTTCATAAGAAAGGGGAGCTCGTCCTAATCCTGTATGTAAAATAATTCCTGTACCATTAATTATGGGGTATAGGCTCGAAGAACTTATATTTGAAATGGACGCTTTCAACATTAAATCTATTTCTATTTCAACATTAGATTCTAATTTACCATTTAATATCTGATGTCGGATTTCTTGCAACGTTTTGCGAATGGTTTTTACAAGTAACTTATGGGGAGTATAATGAATTTCAGATGAATACTTCTGAATAACTTCATCTACAGAGGGGAGTTTACGCAATGCCTCCTGGATTGCTTTTGAAGTGGTCATTTACATTTCCTCCAAATCATTTCGCATCCTTTAAAACTAGTATGGAATTCACAAGTTTGTCCATAATTACATCAGATTTATAATTATTTAATATTGTAATGACAAAAATGGGGAATTCCTCATCAGGGATAATTTCTTCAAAATCGTCAAAAATTGAAGTTTCATCTAAAAATTCATCAATTTCTATGCCAGTAGATAGCTCTTGCTGAACCACATTTTGTACATCCAATATATGTGTTTTAAGTTCATCTTTTGACATTTGAAGCAATTTATTCATTATTTTGTAAGCACTGCACTTTCATCCACTTCATCTAACTGATCTTTACTTAAATATTTATCAGCATACTGTTTGTAAACACCTTCACGAACAAAAATTTCAAATAATTCCTCATCGATATGATAATCATTTCTCATAAAGCCCATAATTCTCATGGCTTGAGATAGTTTTTTACCATCTTTGTACGGTCTATCGGATGCAGTAAGTGCTTCATAAATATCTGCAATTGCCATCATTTTAGCTTGAACAGACATTTGATCTCCGGTGAGACCTTTGGGATAACCTTTTCCATCTAAAGTTTCATGATGTCCTCCTGCAAACTCTGGTACATTTCGTAAATTTTTAGGATAGGGTAATTTTTCAAGCATGTCAATGGTAATCACAATATGGTCATTTATAATTTCCCGTTCCTCTGGAAGAAGCGTTCCTTTTGGAATAGTTAAATTTCGTACTTCAAGCTCTGATAAAAAGGTTTTTCCCTCACCCTTATATGTCCATTTATAATCACCAATTCGTTTAATTCTATCTTGGTCAGCTTGCTCCATAAACTCACCACCCACATTTGATTTTTCTACAAATGCTAAATCATCTTCAAATTGTGAAATCTGAAGTTGATACTTTGCTTCAATATCTTTAATTCCTTCTGTATCGCCGTTCTCAGACAATGCTAATTTTTGTTTTAAATATTCTATTTCAGCATCACGTTTTAGCACTTCAAAACGAGTTTGAACATTTTCAACTCTATCATAGATAGTTTCTAATTTTGTAGATTTATCCACTATATGAACGGGTGTGGCAACTTTTCCACAATCATGTAACCATGCGGCAATATAAAGTTCATAGCGTTCATCTTCTGTCATTGCAAAATCTTTAAACTTACCCTCATGGGTTTTCTCTACAGCATCTGCTAACATCATGGTAATTTCAGGAACACGTTCACAATGGCCCCCTGTATATTCAGATTTTCTATCGATTGCTGTTGCAATAAGTTTAATAAAAGATTCAAAGAGGGTTTTTAACTCTTCTACCAATCTCTTATTGGTAAGTGCAACTGCACCTTGGGATGCTAATGAATTTACTTGCTCCTCCATTTCAGCACTAAATGGAATAGTCTCACCCGTTTCAGTATCTGTTGCATTAATTAACTGCATTACCCCAATTATTTCATCTTCATGGTTTTTTAAGGGTACTGTCAAAAATGACTTCGATCTATATCCAGTATTTTTATCGAATGCTTTGGTTCCAGAAAAGTCAAAACCTTTCGCTTCATAGGCATCTTCAATATTGCTAGATTCACCTGTTAATGCCACATGTGCAGATACATTTGAATGATTTTCTTCACCATCATCATTTATAAGTTTTACAGGTGGAAATGGAATATCGGTACCAGAGGTACCTCCCATTACAGTTTTCATGGAATCGTTTCGAAGAATTTCAAATTTTAGATTTCCATCGGCATCCTTCATATACAATGTCCGTCCATCGGCATGAGTAATATGACGCGCTTCCTCTAGAATCATCTCAAACAATTTATTGGTATTGCTTTCTGTGGAAAGGGCAATTCCAATTTCATTCAACCGTTTAATTCTCTCTTCTAAAAAGTTACATCTTTCTTTGTAATCCATAAATATTCCTTAAGTGAACAAAATAATTAAAACTATAGAGGTAAAAGTTATGACTTATTCACCCCTTTTTTCAATATTGAGGCTAAAATAGTTGCAGGAATTAATATACCAGCCATTGACATAAAAATCATATTTGTTGATACAATTTCTCCAATATATCCACAAATAATGCCCGCTAATGAACCTACACCAAAACTTAATGCAAATGATATTCCATAAATTAATCCCCGTCCCTCTTTTCCGCTTACATCTGCCAATAAGCTATTACTTATGGGTTGAAACATGAAATTCACCGCACCCATAAGTGATGCCCATAAAAGGAGCGAATAATCCCATGAATATGTCATCAATATGAGAAATGGAATATTTAACCCTACTACCCAAATCAACAATGATTTTCGTGGATATTTGCTACCGAGCTTTCCACCATATAACTGGCCAACGATCCCCAAAGCTAATACAAACCCTGTCAGTAAGCCACCACTAATTTCACGTGATGAAAAAATTGAAATGCGTTCAGAAAAGTAATAGGGAAGAAAATTAAATACACCATGGTGAGCAATACCCCACAGCGCTGAAACTCCGAATAATATAAAGTGTACTTTAGAAATATTTAACTTTAATGATGGCCAATTTCTATCTTTAGTTTCATGGGGAAAGTTCAATGTTAAAATCAAACCAATAAAAGCCAATATCCCCACTGTGAGATAAACATGTCGCCATGATAATAATTGACTTCCCCATGCTGCAAAAATTGGACCAGTTGCTAATCCTAAACTGCCAAATACTCCATGGTACGACATATATCGACTAATATCTCTTGCATGACTAACAATTTTTAGCCCTGCAGGGTGATATAATCCTGAAATAAGTCCTAAAATTGCCATACCTATAACCATGGATAAATATGTTGTGGAATAGTATAATTGGAAACATGCTAATGCTATACCTAGAAAGTATATCAATAGTATTTTCCATGAACCAAATCTATCAACTAAAATGCCAGCAGGGAGTCCACCTATCCCCATAAATAAAAACTGGATGGTCACCAATGTACCTAATTGAGTTAAAGATATTTCAAACTCATTCTCAAGGATAATAAGAATAGCTGGTAAAATCATGGTTACAAAATGAACCAAAAAATGACCAAGTCCTGTAAGTAGAATGATATATTTATTTGAAATTTTCATCATATAAAAAAAAAGCTCCCAGATAGCTGAGAGCTTAATTTAAACAATTAAAGATTTAGTTTCTTTCTTTAATACGAGAAGCTTTACCTCTTAAATTTCTAAGATAGTATAATTTTGCACGTCTTACTTTACCCTGCTTTACCACCTTTACAGTCTCTAAGTTTGGAGAATGAAAAGGGAAAATTCTTTCAACACCAACACCATTAGAAATTTTTCTTACGGTAAAAGTCTTATCAATACCTCCACCAGAAGACATGGAAATAACTACGCCTTCAAATGTTTGTACACGTGAACGATTCCCTTCAATTACTTTTACACCAACTGAAACTGTGTCACCAGATTGAAACTTTGGTAAATCTGTTTTTAAATCGTTATTTGTTGCTTTTAATAATTTATCCATTTTTTACTCCGTGTTTTCCGTTGAGGAAATATATTTTTTCCATAAATCTGGTCTTCGTTCACGTGTTTTCTCTTCACGCTTTTTCATCATCCATTCTCTTACTTTCTGATGATGTCCAGATAATAAAATCTTTGGTGTTTCCATACCCTCATACACTTCTGGGCGAGTATAGTATGGCCCATCAAGTAGAGGATGTGAAAACGAATCTGTATCTGCAGATTCTTTACTATTTAAAACGCTAGGAATCAATCTAACAATTGAATCGAGAATAACCATGGATGCAAGTTCACCTCCAGTTAAGATATAATCTCCAATGGAAATTTCATCCGTAACAAGGTTATCTCTGATTCGCTGATCAATACCTTTATAGTGACCATTTATAAAAACTAATTGCGATTCAGTTGCCAACTCTTCAGAAATCTTCTGATTTAAGACTTTTCCATCAGGAGTTGGGTATATTACTCGAATAGTTTTCTTGTAATCTAGATTTTCCTTCACCTTTTCAAATGCTCTAAAAACTGGTTCAGGTTTCATTACCATTCCAGAAGAACCACCAAAGGGATAATCATCTATCCTGTAGTGAGGTGAATCTGCAAAATCAAACAAATTATGAATTTCATATTTTACAACTTCCTTCTTTTCAGCCCGACCCAATATACTTTCATGTATTATTGCATCCGTCATTTTAGGAAAAGGTGTAAGTAAGTGAATTTTCATTGGTTGTTTAACAATCCTTCAATCACATTAAACGTCACGCGTTTATTTTCAAAATCAAAAAGCTGAACAAATTCATCCACATTTGGAATCAAATGTTCAATATCTCCATCCTTTATGATGAAAATATCATTAGCAGGGTTTTCCATAATATCAATTATTTCACCGATTATCTTACCTTTGTCATCAATGGCTGTAAATCCAATTAAATCAACAAGGTAAAAATCTTCCTCTGCCAATTGGGGAAATTTTATACGTTGAATATAAATTTCAACTCCCCTTAATTTTTCAGCATCATTTCTCGTTGAAGATGAATCAATCTTTACTCTTGATTGTATCCCCTCACCACGAAAAACAGTTATTGCTGAATTTTTCCAACACCCATCTTCTTTAAGCCAAATTTCCTGCTCTGGAAATAAAGAACTAGAGTGTGGATTATATAATTTAACCTTTAATTCCCCTTTTATTCCATGGGGTTTTGTAAACACACCAATTGGAATTAAATCATCGGGGATGGGTTTATTCAATTATTTCAAGAATCGATCTTTTGCCACCAGCCTTTGCAGTAGCAGCAGATAATAATGTACGAATAGCACTTACGTTTTTACCATGTTTTCCAATAACCATACCAACATCACCATCACCAACACGCAATTCATAGATTTGTGTATTTTCAGTTTCAGTTACATTAATGCTAACTTCATCTGATTTATCAACAATCGCTTTAACTATCGTTTCTAACATCTCTTTCATTGTGAACCTCCGCTTACTTTTTCTAAATAAAATTATTCGGCCTTTTCTTCTTCAGTAGATTCATCAGCAGCATCAGTTGATTCAGCTTCCACAGCCTCTTCAGTGGACTCTTCTGCCACAGGCTCTTCTGTAGTTTCT
>CAYQPE010000003.1:0-39243 GCA_964419445.1 uncultured bacterium | reverse complement strand
CTTCAACTGATTCTTCTACAACGTCTTCAACTTTTGAAGCCTCTTTTTCAGCCGCTTTTTTCTCAGCTACCTTTTCGGCCTTTTGCAATTGATTGCTTGCCCATGTTTCCATTTCTTTTGCAATATCTGCTTCTGACATTCCAGAATTCATCAAATGCCATTTATAAGCCAAACCTTTCTTGCGCATTAAATTATTTACCGTATCGGTTGGGATAGCGCCTTCTTTCAGCCAGTGAAAGATTCTGTCTTCTTTAAATTCTACAGTTAAACCACTTTGAACAGGATCATACCACCCTAAACGTTCAATTTCTCTTCCTTGACGTTTAGTCCGGGAGTCAATTGCAACAACTCTGTAAAAAGGTCTTTTTTTTCGTCCTTGTCTTTTTAATCTAATATGTACAGCCAACGAGCCATCTCCTTTATTAAATACCAATTGGGAATTTCATTTTTCCCATTTTTCCAATTTTTTTCATCATTGTTTTCATTTGTGAAAACTGTTTTAAAAGCTGATTAACTTCTTGAACTGACCGACCACTACCTAAAGCAATTCGTTTTCTACGAGAACCGTTCAAAATTTCAGGTTTTTCTCGTTCAGCAGGGGTCATAGAGTTTATCATTGCCTCTACCCACACCAGCTGTCGGTCATCTACATCCATTCCTTTTAGTTTAGATGCACCTGGAATCATACCCATCATTTGGGATAGTGGTCCCATTTTTTTTATTTGTTTGAGCTGCTCTTTAAAGTCTGCCAATGTAAATGAATTTGACAGCATTTTTTTCTGCATTTTTTCAGCAGACTTTTCATCAATTACAGATTGGGCTTTTTCAACTAAAGAAACTACATCACCCATACCTAAAATTCGTTGAACCATTCGCTCTGGGTGGAATAAACCGAAAGCATCAATAGATTCACCCGTTCCAATGAATTTTACTGGAACACCCGTTACTTCACGAATAGATAATGCGGCACCACCACGTGAATCACCATCCATTTTAGTTAAAATCACACCTGAAACAGCAATTGCCTCTGAAAATGCCGTAGCAGAGTTAACTGCATCTTGCCCAGTCATTCCATCTGCAACATAAAAAATCTCATCAGGAGTTGTAGAATCTACAACACCTTTCAATTCTTGCATAAGTTCATCATCGATATGCAATCGACCAGCTGTATCTACAATTACTGTGTCATGATGATTATCTTTGGCATATTGCATGCCATTTTTTGCTACAGCAACAGCATCTTTTGTTCGTTGGGCAAAAACATGTACGCCAATCTGTTTACCTAAAATTTCAAGCTGATCTATTGCTGCAGGCCGTTGTAAATCTGCTGCAATCAAACAAATTGACCGCTTATGCTCATGCTTCAGTAAATTAGCTAGCTTTGCAACAGAGGTCGTCTTTCCCGATCCTTGCAAACCTGCAAATAAAATTACCGTAATCCCTTTAGGTTTAAACTGTATATCTTCAGACTGGCCGCCTAAAAACTCAATCAATTCATCATGAATTAATTTTACAAACTGCTGTCCAGGAGAAACAGATGTAAACACCTTTTCACCAATGGCTTTTTCCTGAACTCTATTCACAAAAGACTTGGCGACTTTAAAGTTTACATCAGCTTCAAGAAGTGCACGTCTAACATCCCTCATGGCTTGAGATACGTTGCTTTCCGAAATCTTTCCTTGACCTCGAATTGTTTTCAGTACACCAGACAGCCGATCTTGTAATTGCTCAAACATCAATCAATTCTCAAAAAACACGCTCAATTAGAGCCTGAAAATTTAATACGACTATTTTAACCCTGCAAGATAAATAGGATGCTATATTCAATTTAAAAATCACCTCCAACCCTTCGAATTGTCAATTCTTCTATGGTGGTAATTCCTGGAGCATTTATAGCATGAATTATAGTATCTGCTACCACTTGAGAGTCTAGCATCTCATCTCTTGGAAAATCTACATTTACGCCATCCCAAAATGAAGAATCAACTGCACCTGGATGTATAGAAATAACCTTAATATTGTCGGGTCTCAACTCATTCCTTAAACTCTCAGATAATCCTCTCAGCCCATATTTAGAAGCAACATAAGCAGCAGAAAATGGATAGCCATGCTTCCCTGCTACCGAATTTATAAAAACCAAAGTTCCTTTTTTATTTTCCTGCATTTGCTCTATAAATGCTTGTGATACTAAGAATGCACCTCTCAGATTTGTATTAATTTGAGTATCCCATTCCTCGAGAGTAGCTTCTGAAAATTTAGCAAATTGACCCACACCCGAATTATTCACAACCACTGCAACACTTCCCAGCTTTTCTACAGTAAATTTTAAATTCTTAATGGATTCTGGAGAAGAAACGTCGGCTTCAACAACAGAGCAGTTTCCTCCATCATTTTTAATTCTTTTGGCAATTTCATTTAATTTCTCTATTGAACGTGATGCCAACACCACGTGATACCCATGAAGGCTCAACTGCAAAGAAAGGGCTTCACCAATCCCTGAAGAAGCCCCAGTAACAACTGCAATATTGTCTATATTATGCATTGATATTTTCTTGTTGCGATATCAAGTTTAATGCACTGCCAGCCTTAAACCACTCGATTTGATTTTCATTAAAAGTATGATTAACTTTAATTTCATCTTTGGTTCCGTCGGAGTGATTTACCACCAATGTTAACGACGTAGATGGAGAAAATGATGTCAATCCACAAATATCAAACGTATCATCTTCCTGAATTAAATCATAGTCCGCCTTATCATTAAAAGTTAAGGCAAGTACACCTTGCTTTTTTAAATTGGTTTCATGGATTCGTGCAAAAGATTTTACTACTACTGCTTTTACTCCCATATGACGGGGCTCCATTGCTGCGTGCTCACGAGATGAACCTTCACCATAGTTTTCATCTCCAATTACAATTGATGAAACTGATGAATTTCTATATGCCCGTGCAACAACTGGCGTAGAATCGTACTCTCCAGTTAGGGCATTTTTTACACTATTTGGAGTATCATTAAATGCATTAATTGCACCCAATAACAAATTGTTCGAAATATTATCAAGATGCCCACGATAAGTAAGCCATGGACCTGCCATAGAGATATGGTCAGTTGTGCATTTCCCCTTGGCTTTAATAAGTAGCTTTAATCCTGATAAATCTGTTCCCACCCATGGTTCAAATCGTGTTAATAATTGCAACCTCTTTGAATTAGAAGCAACTGCAACTTCTACATTTTCACCATCTTCAACGGGAGCTTGGTAGCCAGGATCTTCTACGTCAAATCCTTTTGGGGGTAATTCCCATCCAGTAGGGGCATCTAGTTTTACCTCTACACCATCTTCATTAGTTAATGTGTCAGTCATAGGATTAAATCCTAAATCTCCCGAAATTGCCAATGCAGCAACCATTTCTGGAGAACCTACAAATGCATGAGTGTTGGGGTTTCCATCTGCACGCTTAGAAAAATTTCGATTAAATGAATGTACTATAGAATTCTTCTCTTCTTTTTCTGCTCCTTCACGTGCCCATTGCCCAATACATGGACCACATGCGTTTGTAAAAATTCGCGCATTTAATGCTTCAAAAGTGTCAATAAATCCATCGCGTTCTATAGTATATCTTACTTGCTCTGAACCTGGATTTATTCCAAATTCAGCCTTGGTTTTTAATCCTTTATCCACAGCCTGTTTTGCAATGGATGCTGCACGAGATATATCTTCATAAGATGAATTTGTACATGAACCAATCAAACCCCATTCAACAGACAATGGCCAATCATTTTTTTGGGCCTCTTCTCTCATTTTTGAAACCGGTGTTGCTCTATCAGGTGTAAACGGTCCATTTAAATGTGGTTCTAATTCAGACAGGTTAATTTCAATAATTTGATCAAAATACTGCTCTGGGTTTTCATATACTTCTGCATCTGCAGTAAGATGTTCTTTAACTCCATTTGCTGCATCGGCCACATCAGCACGGCCAGTAGCTCGAAGATACCGCTCCATAGATTCATCATATCCAAATGTGGATGTGGTTGCGCCAATTTCAGCACCCATGTTGCAAATTGTTCCTTTTCCAGTACAGGATAGTGATTTTGCACCTTCACCAAAATATTCAACAATGCAACCAGTACCACCTTTTACCGTCAATATTCCCGCAACTTTTAGGATTACATCTTTTGCAGATGCCCACCCATTTAGTTTTCCTGTTAGTTTAACTCCAATAAGTTTAGGGAATTTTAACTCCCATGGCATTCCAGCCATAACATCTACGGCATCAGCTCCACCTACTCCAATGGCAACCATGCCCAATCCACCTGCATTTACAGTATGTGAATCAGTACCAATCATCATGCCACCAGGAAATGCATAATTTTCCAGCACAACTTGGTGGATGATTCCAGCACCAGGCTTCCAAAATCCAATTCCATATTTGTTGGATACAGAGGAAAGAAAATCATACACTTCAGAGTTTATATCTAATGCAAATGATAAATCTTGGTCAGAACCTGTTTTTGCTTGAATTAAATGGTCTGCATGTACCGTTGAAGGCACTGCAACCTTCCTTCTTCCAGCCATCATAAATTGCAATAATGCCATTTGGGCTGTGGCATCTTGCATGGCTACTCGGTCTGGTCGAAAATCAGCATAATTTGAACCCCGCTCATACACATCCATCTCTCCCCAAAGATGTGAATATAAAATTTTCTCAGTTAATGTTAAGGGGCGACCTAATCGCTCTCTTGCGTGTGAAACACGTTGAGGTAATGCTGAATAATGTGATTGAATCATGTCAAAATTGAATGCCATTTTCTTTCCTTATAATTTGGATTGGGGAAATAAACTCCTTTTCCGTCGATACTTCCAGACAAAAAAAGCCTGATAATTTAAGAAATATTCAAATTTAATTCCAATTGACAAGATGTATATTCTAATTATCCGTTTTAAATTTCACAAATGGCTACATCCAAATTTTATATAGGATTATTTATCCAACTAATTTTGGGGCTTTCTCCTCTTTTTGGTGTCAATACTGAATATCTCATACTTACATCAGAAGCATTTGAGGAATCTGCAATTAGTTTTTCACAATTACATTCTGAACTTGTAGATGAAGACCATCAACTCATTACAAAAATTATATATACAGAATCTTTTACCAGTGGACAAATAACATCAGCAGAAATTCGTTCATTTATACTTGAACAAATTGATGACAGCCATGAGTTAAAATATTTACTCCTTATTGGTGATGAAACAATTATCCCACCCATTTATTATGATGGTCAATCTGAAAATCCATCTGATGATTTTTACTCATCCCAAGATGAACTAAGTGGTATCCCTCAACTTTCAACAGGGCGAATTCCAGTAAATAATCCCTCGGTGGCATTGGCCATAAGTGAGAAAATTTCTAATTATATACTAAATCCAGTATTTGGTTCTTGGCGTAGCAAAATTGCCCTCCTGGCTGATGATCAACATAAAAATGGTGCATATGAATCCAACGAACTTCACCATACAGAAAATTCGAATACATTATATAACTACATTCAAGATCAACTTATCCCAATTCCTTATTATGGAATTCTTTATGATGTTGAAAATGGATCCGAAGGGCTACTACATCCAGTCCTAAATGCAAATATTCTTGATATGATAAATAGTGGAGTTTCACTTATCAATTATATCGGTCATGGTTCACGCACCACATTAGCTGATGAAAAAATTATTGATATGGACAGAGATTTAAATCAAATCTGCCCTCAAAGCTCACCTTGTGCTAGCGGAAAACTCCCTATTTGGCTAGTGGGTACGTGTTCTTTTGGGCAATATGATGGAAATGAATCCATGTCAGAAGCATTACTTCGCCATGAAGCGGGTGCTATTGCCCTCATCACTACTACGCGAAGTATTGGTGCAAATACAAATTTTACCTTTGTTGAAAAACTATTCGAACAGGTTTCAAACTTTGTAGAAGATGATAGTAACTTCATGAGAATTGGAGATTTAGTACGAATGGCAAAAAATGATAATGGAAGTGAATACCTATTTCATTTGTTTGGTGACCCTGCATTACCGCTACCATTCCCCAAAAAATCAAATAGTATTGTGGATGAAGCTCAACTTGATACACCATTTACAGTTTTGGAAGAAAACAATATCACCTTAAACGGGAATTCACAATCATCAATCATCCTTTCTACATCACCACAACCACAGGAATTTATTTTTGGCGAAGATACACTACATATTTCAATGCCTGGAGATGTTATTTATCAAGGTGATTTTACATCAAATGAAATTTGCTTTCGTATCCCAAGAGATGTAAATGTTTGTGATACATGCACCGTTTCACTCTCACTCTTTTCTCAAGATTCGGATAATGGGAGTATCCAAATTATTAATGAAATCCCCATTATAGACGCAGAAATAAATTTGAGCGATTTTGATGGCCCCCTCCTCACGCTAACCTATGATGGGAATGAACTTTCAAATGGAATGTGGATTACGAGTGGTGCAACGTTTACTATTTCTATTGAAGACCCTTTAGGGCTCAACCTAATGGATGAATATGAGCATAATATGAGATATTGGTTTAACAATGATTTTAAATCGTATAGCATTGACTCTCAGCTATTTGAATATAAGGGTACGTGCCAAAATGGATTTGCAACATTTTCAATTCCAACATCTATTCCAAATGGAAAAAACAAAATTTATATTGAAGCTTGGGATAGTGCCAATAATCGAACAGAGATTTCATTTGATATAACCATTTTTGAAAATACAGATTTTCAAATTTATAATGTTTATAATTTTCCAAATCCGTTTAAAGATAAAACCCACTTTACTTATTGGTTAAGTGGAGAAGAATCTGCACAGGTTATTATAAAAATTTATGCTCAAAATGGTAGATTAATTCAAGTGCTTAATCATAATGCAATTTTGGGATTCAACTCAATTTATTGGGATGGTAAAGACAGTGGAAATAATAAAATTCCTAATGGACCATATTTATACCATTTTGAGGCAAGCTCAAAAAATAACAAATTTGAACAAATTTATAAATTAGCAAAAATAAAATGAATCTTATTTTAGCATCTCAAAGTCCTCGCAGAAAACAGCTTTTAGAGCGATTAAATATTCCCTTTGGAATCATTGTACCAAATGTGGATGAAAGCCAATTTCAATTTGAAAATTCTCCTGAAGAATATGCTCAAGAATTAGCAGAGTTAAAATGCGGATATGTGAGTGCACAATATCCAAACTCTTTGGTTATTGGTTCAGACACCATTGTTGTTTTAGAAAATAGGGTTTTAGAAAAACCAACTGACATGCAGGATGCAAAGGCAATGCTCCAATTATTAAGTGGAAATACTCATACTGTAATTTCGGCTGTCAGTTTTAAATGTGATGCAAAAAACATAAACCATACGTTTAATGAACAAACTCAAGTTACGTTTAGAGAAATTCCCAATGAATATATTACCACTTACATCAACTCATCTTCACCTTATGATAAAGCGGGCAGTTATGGTATTCAAGACTGGAGTGCAATATTTGTAGAAAAAATTAATGGATGCTATGATAATGTGGTTGGTTTTCCACTTTCAAGGTTTGTTTTTGAGCTGGGGAAACTTGGCATAAAAATTAATGAATTATCTTGAACAAAAAACCACTTTAGTTTTAATTTGACTACCCTATGACAACATCAGAAACATTCTTTTCATTATTAAAATCTCATCGCGAAACCAAAGGTATCGAAATTGATGAGATTGCAGAGTTTACCAAAATAAATCCAAAATATTTACTTTCAATTGAAAGTGGTCATTTTGATGTATTGCCCAATGTGTACATGCGTCTTTTTATTCGATCATATGCAGAATTTATTGGTGCAGACCCTGCACAAGCATTAGATGATTATGAATTGCATACAACGGGGATTGTAAGCTCTAAGGATGAATTTTCAGCACCCCCCGAAATTGAAACAACTGAAGAAAAAGAAAATCCTCAAAGTTTATTAGGTAATAGTCCTATTCCCCCTAAACAAATCATTACTGGAGTAGGTGTACTGGTTGGGATTTTTCTCTTTTTCCAATTGGTAAGTAGTTTAAGTAAAGATGCAAATAAAGATGCTGTAACTGCACCAGCTGTAGAAGATACTACTAATGAAGTTGAACAACCCATAAAAGTTGAGCCAGAGAATATAATCACTGATCCTGTTGAAACTACTACTGAACCAAAAGATGAAGCGCTTGACACAAAAAAAAAGCCCTAAAAACATTATCTGAACCACTTCGATTTGGTGATAATCACTTTGATGTAAACCGTAGAATTTCTGAAAAAACGGTAATTTTGCCACATCACTCTCCCTCTATAATTACACTAAATATACTTCAATCTACCCATATTAATATTTCTGCAATTAATGGTGAAAGTTTAATATTATTCAACCAAGTAGTTCCTGCTGATACCACGCTTGAGTTTACATTTGATACTGAAATAAAATATGATTTACTCAATGCAAGCCATATACAATGTAATTTGAATGGTGAAGCTGTAGATGAATATTTTACAAATGATAACGCTTCACTGCGGGGATCATATATTGTAGAATCTGCCCAATTGTATGTTGGGACTTTCAGTCTAGAATAATCAACTTAACTCAACCTTAACAAAATAATCGATATATAAAACAATTTCATGCAATTGATAATTCTTTAATCAATTGAGCGATACAAGTACTTATACATTTCTCCTCGACAAATCTTCGTATTTTAGATAAACTTTAAACATTTCACTTGCACCGCAGTGGGGAGAATTCCTATAATTGTGGGGAGTCGTGGGGAAAAATCCCACACTTTCATGTGCGATGACTATCTATGGATAATTTAAAACTATCATTTACAGGCGAATACTTTAACTCACTTGACCAAAAACATCGGTTGAGCATTCCCGTTAAGTTTAGAAAAGCGTTAGATCCAGTGAACGATCGAACCTTTGTAATAACACGAGGATTTGACCCTTGCTTAATTCTCTACCCTGTTTCCGAATGGAATCGTGTAGAAGAACAATTAAGTCAATTGAGTTCTATACGTGGGCGACATCGAAATTTTGTTCGATCCATAGTACGTCATGCCACTTATTTGCAATATGACAGTCAGGGAAGGATAGCAATTCCTGAGTCATTATTAAGTTTTGCAAATATTTCTAAAGAAGCATCTGTTATTGGCATGATTAATAAAATTGAATTGTGGGATCCAACGCAGTTGGATTCTCAAGACTCTGCTGATAATAGGCTTGGCGAGGATTTTGAGGATCTGGCAAATGAAATCAATTTCTGATCAAGATGACCACGGAATCGCCACATATACCAATAATGGTGGATGCGGTGGTGAGTCATCTAATTACGGATCCAAATGGAATTTATCTCGATGGTACGTTGGGGTTTGGCGGTCATGCAGAAGCTATCCTCAACAAACTGATGCCATCGGGGCAATATATAGGCTTGGACGCTGACCCCTATGCCCTGGAATTCTCAAAGAAGAGACTGTCAGTACATCAGGCGTTACTTACGCTGCACCACGTTAATTATAGGGAATTCCCGGAAGTGCTCGCTTCCATGGGAGTTCCGCAAGTGACTGGTCTTTTCTTTGATATTGGTTTCTCCTCCTACCAAATCGATTCCAGGGAAAGGGGTTTCTCTTTTCAATATGATGCTCCTCTAGACATGCGTTTCAATCCCAATCAATCATTAACCGCTAAGGAGCTACTTAATTCTTTCTCAGAAAAAGATATCGGTATTATCATTAAAGAATTAGGCGAAGAAAAAAATTGGCGTAAAATTTCTCGTTCAATAGTTGAAGCATCAAAAAATGGCAATATGGAAACTACATTTCATTTAAAGGATGCCATTTCAGCTGTAACAAATCCAAGATTTGTAAATAAAACATTGGCAAGAGTATTTCAAGGAATTCGAATTTATATAAATGATGAGTTAGAATCATTAAAAATTGCCTTGAAGTCTTCACTTAAATATTTAGCAGTCGGCGGTCGAATTGGCGTTATTTCCTTTCATTCTCTTGAAGATAGAATTGTAAAAAAGTTTTTTCAGGTACACTCAGTCACTTGTGTATGTCCAAAGGCCTTCCCCATGTGTATTTGTGATACAAAACCTGAATTGAAAATTGTAAACCGAAAAGCCATTGTGCCAACCGCTGAAGAAATAGAAGCTAACTCTCGAGCGCGAAGCGCAAAATTAAGATTTGCTGAGAGGATATGATGGCTAAACGGGTAACGAACAATGCATCAAACTGGTTTGATATTTTCTTCTTTTTTGCATCTGTCGTTACGGTTTGCTTAATAGTCATCTTCTATATTTCTCTTAAAAACGAATGTCTTAAGACTCAAGGTGAAATCTATCATTTGAGTAATATTCATCTTACTCATTACAATCGTGTTAAAATGTATGAAAGTGAACTAAGAACACTAAAGCGACGTGATAAAATAGAATATGAAGCTCGAACCCGAATTGGTATGACTTTTCCAGTACCCGAATCTTTAGTTGTATTTATGGATAATATTGATGAATAGCCTTTATTCTCAATATCGTGGAGGAATCCAATTTTTAGTGGTATTTGTGGCTATGTCTTATGTGGTTTTGTTGGGGAAAATTTTTTCCATACAAGTAATTGAAGGTGATGTGCTGGAAAAAGAGGCCATTGAGACAACCATTGAGTATAGAACGAAATTTGGAAAACGTGGGAGCATTGTTGATCGTAATGAAGTTCCATTTGCCCAAACCATAAAGAAATATGATTTTTGGGTGAATACAACTGGCAACGTAGATAGAGAACGTGTAGTTCAATTATTTTCTGAAATATTCAATGAGTCTCCGGGGAGATATCAACAGCTAATGTTGAAAACCGCAGAGTATGTTGCTTTAGAACGAGATGTGCCCCACCCCCAAGCGCAACCAATTTTAGATGAAATTAGGTATATTGATGGATTGTTTACAGATTCTTCAATCCGACGTTATTACCCACAACACAATTTAGCCTCACAAGTTATTGGATATGTGGATCAGAACAAAACAGGGCAATTTGGGATTGAAAGCCAATTTGACCATATTTTAAAAGGCGGAAGTGGACGTATTGCGTATAATCGTGCTGCCAACGGAAAATTATCACGTGCTCTTCATATTGAGCAACCCGAAATCCCAAATGGAACAGATATTCAATTGACTATCGATTCAGAGTTGCAATCCATAATGCAAAATGAGTTGAAAAAAGGGGTAATTAGAACAAAGGCTAAATCTGCGAATGGAATTTTAATGAATCCATATACAGGTGAAGTATTGGCTATGGCCACTTACCCAGATTTTGACCCCAACTCATATAGGGAATTTCCCATTGATAATTTTAAAAATAATGTTATTTCTGATGCAAATGAGCCAGGCTCAACTTATAAAATAATAAATTTAATTGCTGCATTAGAAAGTGGGATAATTGCACCCTCTGATTCATTTTATTGTGAAAATGGAGAATACGAACTCCAAAGCGGGAAAATTGTCCACGATCATGAGCCTCATGAGAATTTATCTGTAAGTGAAATTTTCATGCATTCTAGCAATATTGGTATTATGAAGATGGCTGAATTATTGGGTGATGATACTATTTATAAAAAATCACGTAATTTTGGATTTGGCATGACGACTGGCATCCGCCTTCCTTCTGAAACGCCAGGTAAACTCCGCCCATTAAATGACTGGTCTGGCTTTTCTGGTCGCATGGTATCAATTGGTCAAGAGCTGTCTACATCCAATCTCCAAATTGCCACCTCATACTGTGCAATTGCAAATGGCGGATATGTAGTTAAACCCTATGTAGTAAAATCTATTGGGGACTTTAATGTTGAGCGAAATTACCCTAAAGTCATTCGTAAAGTAATGTCATCAAACACAGCTTCACAGCTTTTAAATATGCTTGAGGATATAGTGGTTTCAGGTACAGGAACAAATGCTTACATTCCCGGATTTAGAGTAGGCGGAAAAACCGGTACTGCTGAAAAATTTATTGATGGTAGTTATTCCAAAAGAGAATTTATCTCTTCTTTTGCATCAATTTTTCCTGTAGATGACCCCAAATATGTGTGTATTGTTTCAGTGGATTCTCCATTATATGGATTCCATTGGGGAAATGAAACGGCTGCCCCCATTGTAAAAAATATTTATTCACGAATCATAAATGATAAAGAAGAACCATTAAGAGAGCAATTTGAAGTAGAAGAGCCCCTTATTGCTGTAGAGGAAAATTTATCCGTTGATAAATCAACAACACCTCAGGAAATACAGCCATTACTTTCTAAAAAAGCAGTGATTTATAATTCCCTTTCTCAGGAACAAGTACCAAACTTTATTGGTAAAACCTGGAAGCAGTCTGTAAAAATGGCAAAATCTGTGGGGTTAAAACTCGACCCTGTTGGAGATGTAGGGAGAGTTGTATGGCAATTCCCTAGAGCCGGTGCAGATTTAGATTCATACCGTTCATGCAAAATAAAACTAGAGTCTAACTCATGAAGCTAAGTGAATTATTAGAAAACATTAATTTCACAGGAAATATAAATGAATGTGAAATTACAGGTATTACCCATGATTCTCGAAAAGTAAAGAATGGTACCTTGTTTGTGGCTATTAAAGGGGAAAATAATGATGGATATAATTATATTTCTGAAGCCGTTGAAAAAGGTGCTGCAGCAATTATTGCCAATGGACGAAAAGTAGAATTATCATCCATTCCCGTAGTTCATGTTGAGGACACGAGGGCTGCATTATCATTAGCCTCTGCTAATTTTTTTGGCCACCCATCGCAAGATATGACAATTGTTGGTATTACAGGCACAAATGGAAAAACATCTATCTGTCAAATGATTAGTCATGTTTTAAAAAACAGTGGGTATCCTGTAGGTTCATTAGGAACACTGGGATTTTCTACTCCATCTGGTATGGTTTCAACAGGGTTTACAACACCAGAATCTGTAGAATTACAACAATTCCTAAATACGTTAAAATGTGGAGGTATTAATCATGCCGTTATGGAAATTTCTTCTCACGCATTAGAAATGCATCGCATTAATGATGTGTATGTAGATTATGCAATATACACCCATTTAACGCAGGACCACTTAGACTTCCATAAATCTATGGAAAACTATTTTAAATCTAAGCTTCAATTATTTAAGAATTTAGACCCTTCAAAAACGGCCATTATCAATAATGATGATTCATATTCTGCGCGAATTATTGAAAATTGTAATGCAACGATAGTCACTTATGGCTTTGAAAATAACTCTGATGTTTATCCGCTTTCATTTCAGCTTACCACTCATGGAATTGCAATGAAAGTAAATGCAATGGGCACTGAGCTGGATATTGAATCACCACTCATTGGGAAATTTAATATCTATAATATTTTAGCAGTCATTGCCAATTGTGTTTCAATGGGGATCTCCCATTTAGACATCATAAGGGGAATTAACTCCTTTAAAAATGTACCAGGTAGAATGGAAATTGTCCCTCAAGACCATGTAGGTACAGTAATTATAGATTATGCCCACACTCCTGATGCATATGAAAATATATTAAGCACAATTAAGCAGATTTCATCAGAAATGAAAATATTTACATTGTTTGGATGTGGGGGTAATCGTGATGCTACCAAACGCCCCCTTATGGCTCAAATTGCAGAAAAATATTCAGATTATGTGTTTGTTACATCTGACAACCCACGCTTCGAAAAACTTGACGATATTATTTGTCAGATTAAAGAGGGGTTTAGTGAAAATGATTTCACCATCATTCACCACAGAACAGAAGCAATTCAACATGCCATGGGAATGATGGATGAAAATACCATTTTATTGGTTTTGGGTAAAGGTCATGACGACTACGAAGAAGTTGAGGGAATAAAGCATCCTCATAGTGATTTTGATACAATTAAAGATTATTGCCATGAGAATCACAATAAATAATAAATCTATGTTTAATAATGCACTAAGAAAAATTGGCCCCCACTTAAAATTGGAAGAAGTTAATGGTGTCACTATAGACTCTCGAAAAGTGGAAATGGGTGATGTATATTTTCCTTTAAAAGGTGAACATGTTGATGGTCATGATTTCATTATAGATGCAGTAGAACGTGGAGCATCATTAATTTTTTCAGAGCAAACCATCTCAATTCCTAATATTCATGTTGAATATGTAGAATCAGTACAAAAGACAATAAACTCCATCGCCACATCTATGAGAACTCAAAGTTCAGGTGAAATAATTGGAATTACAGGCTCAAATGGTAAAACTACAAACAAAGAATTATTGGCCCATGTATTGAGCCAAAAATTTAATATTTTTTATACTGAGGGTAATTTCAACAGCACTATCGGATTACCTATTTCTCTCATGTCTATTGCTGGTGATGAAGATTATTTGGTAATTGAAATGGGTGCCAGTATGCCCGGTGAGATTCAAACTTTATGTGAAATTGTACAACCTAACATGGGCTTAATTACAAATATTTCTGAAGCCCATATTGAAAATTTTGACAACATTCAACATATTGCAAAAACAAAATCTGCATTGTTTACAAGTCTTCCTAAAAGTGGAACTGCCTTTATAAATATGGATGATGAACATATCCCCAATATTTATGTTGATGCTAATAAAATTACTTACAGCCTCAACAATGATGCAGATTTTAAGGGTAATTATTCTATTCCACAGTTTGATATAAACGAAGAATCCTTTTCATGCCAAATTGAAAGTAAAATTTTTGCTCAAAATATATTGGCAATTTACTCAATTGCAGCCACTATTGGTATGACACATGAAGAAATTTCAAATGCAATTGCAACATTTTCTCCAGTTAAAGGCCGTTGTGAAGTTTACACACTACAAGGAATTACTATTATAGATGATTCCTATAATGCCAATTTAGAGTCTACGTTAGCTGGACTTGAGATGTTATCTCAACGGATCGAATCAAGAAAAATTGCAGTTTTAGGTGATATGTTTGAATTAGGTGAATTGGCCCAAACCCATCATGAAGCCGTTGGGGAAAAAATTTCCACACTCAATTTGAATGCCATCTTTGGCATTGGTGAATCTACTGCATTTACTATTTTAAAATCAGACAATAAAAATGCCAAACACTTTGCAAATAAAGATGATCTTATTGACTCCCTTACATTATTCTGTAAAAAAGGTGATGTGATATATGTAAAGGGTTCACGAGGTATGCAAATGGAAGAAATCATAGAAAAAGGATTTAAAAACTAATGTTATACTATCTCTTATATCCACTTAAAGATTTCTTTTTTGCATTTAATATTTTTCAGTATATCTCATTCAGAGCAGTTGGCGCGGCTATTACAGCATTACTCATTAGTTTTATTTTGGGTCCACGTGTAATAAAAATGCTAACTAAATTGCAAATTGGTGAAACTATCCGAGATAGTGGACCAGAATCTCATCATAAAAAAAGTGGTACACCCACCATGGGTGGAGTATTAATCCTCCTTGCAATACTATTACCTACATTAATGTGGGCAAAAATTGATGACAGACATGTGCAAATTTTACTTTTTGCAACTGTATGGATGGGGTTATTTGGATTTTTAGATGATTATTTAAAGGTCATTAAAAAATATCCAGATGGGCTTATAGCTCGTTACAAAATGGCAGGTCAAGTTTCTTTGGGTTTAATTGTTGGATTTCTCCTTATTACCTACCCGGCAGCATCAGAAATAAAAACTGTAATTTCAATTCCATTTATTGCCAATGGTTCATTTGATATTGGATTATTATATATTCCTCTTGTAATCCTTGTTATTACCGGAACTTCTAATGCAGTAAATCTTACCGATGGTTTGGATGGTTTGGCTACAGGATTAGTGGCTATTGCAACATTAGTTTTTGGAGCAATTGCTTATGCATCAGGTCGATTCGATTATAGTGATTATCTAAACATACTCTACTTACCCGGAACTGGTGAACTATTTATTTTCTGCATGGCTCTCATTGGTGCAAGTATTGGATTTTTATGGTTTAATGCAAATCCAGCTAAAATATTCATGGGTGATACAGGTTCACTATCTATGGGTGCGGCATTGGGTACATTAGCCGTACTTCTAAAAAAAGAAATTCTTCTCATCATTATTGGCGGTGTATTTGTTGCCGAATCTTTATCTGTAATTATTCAAGTTGGATATTTTAGATATACCAAGAAAAAATACGGTGAGGGAAAAAAGTTTTTTAAAATGGCACCATTACATCATCATTTTGAATTGAGCGGTTGGCATGAAAACCATGTGGTGGTTCGATTTTGGATTATAGGAATTCTCTTGGCATTACTTTCATTAACTACATTTAAAATCCAGTGATTGACTTAAAACATATTAATACTATTAACTGGAAACAGAAAAAAGTCGCCGTATTGGGTGCAGGAAAAAGTGGTATTGCTGCAGTAAAACTAGCAAAATCTATTGGTGCATCTGTTTTACTAAGCGACAATGGGCAAGCCCATGTTTCAGATTTATATAATATAGACGTTGAAAGCGGAGGTCATTCAACAAAAATTTTAGACTGTGATTTACTTGTTATTAGCCCGGGAATTCCCGATAAAATATCAATTGTTAAATCTTGCATAGATAAACAAATTTCGGTGATTAGTGAGATTGAATTTGCAAGCTGGTTCACATCTTCTCCTATTTTAGCAATAACAGGCTCAAATGGTAAAACAACAGCAACAACTTTACTTCATCACATGGTTAAAAGTAGTGGATACAATTCTCTATTGGGTGGAAACATTGGCATACCATTTTCAGAAAATGTATTGAATGAAAAACAAAACCAATTACAAAATGTAGTGCATGTATTGGAATTAAGTAGTTTTCAATTGGAACATGTTCATCACTTTACCCCCCTAATTTCATGTATTTTAAATATTTCTCCTGATCATCTAAATCGATATGATTCTATGGATGATTATGTTAATGCAAAATTAAATATTGCTAAAAATTTGGTAGCACCTGCGTGGTTAGTTTACAATGCAGATGATTCTGTATTGGACACCTCTCTCAGGGATAGACATCGCACACAGTTATTTTCCCGATTAACTAATCAGCAGGTGCATTACCAAGTAAATAGTGAAAAGGTTTATTCGCAAAATTCCATACCGTTATTCTTTTTTGATGAAACTGCACTTCAGGGGCCTCATAATATTGAAAATATTTTGGCAGTTTCCACCATGGCCAATTTGTTCGGTATTGATGATAAACAGATTGCTCATAATATTAAAACATTCAAAACGATTCCCCATCGAATGGAAGTAATTAAATCTTCATTTAATTTTAATATTATTAATGATTCAAAAGCCACAAACATAGCCGCATCAAAGGCTGCGATAGAAAGTTATGAAAATATTACTTTAATCTTAGGTGGTGAAGATAAAGGTCAGTCAGATTTTTCAGAATTAATAGATTCAATTCATAAACATGTTAATCATATTGTATGTTATGGAAAGTCTGGTGAATACATCTCTGAATCCTTGCAAAAAATTGAAGATATTTCTTTTACTTATAATTTTGCAGATGCAGTTGCCTTAGCAATAGAGAAAACAAATGAAGGTCATACCCTTCTCTTTTCACCTGCTTGTGCTAGCTTTGATCAATTTGCAAATTATGAAAAACGGGGAGATGAGTTTAAAAAAATAATTTCACAATTAGAACGAGAAACGCATGCAAGTTAAACGAACTCCAGAGTTTTATTTTTTGTGTGCTATTATTATCCTAATCGGTTTTGGCACCCTTGTGATGTATAGTGCCGGCGCTTTTGTAGCCACTATGAAATTCCAAAACTATACGCATTTTTTAATGAAACATCTGCGGTGGATTTTAATTGGCTCTCTTTTCTATTTTGTGGCCAGTAGAATAAACTACAAAAAAATAAAATACTATATTCCAGCCATTGTGATTTTTACATGGATTTTAGTCATCGCTGCATTTGTATTAAATCCATCTAATCGTCCAAGCAGAAGTATAATTTTAGCCGGGCGTAATTGGCTTACCACATCAGATTTGGCTCGAATAATGCTCATCGCTTATACTGCTTACTTCTTAGATAAATATCAATCTCAAATTGGTAATTGGAAGTTTATGCTACAGCAGTTTACGCCAGTTTTTGGAATTACATTATTTATGATTCTCCTTCAACCTGATTTGAGCTCAACATTTATAATCGGTGCAATAATTATATCAATGTTGCTAATTGGAAACGTTTCCAAAAAGTATATTGGGATTTTAATTCTCGTCGCAATGGTTGGATTTAGTGTAAAAATTGCCACATCACCCTATCAATTAAAGCGATTAAATACGTGGTTAAACTCTATTGAAAAAATTATTGACCAACAACAATATGCCTCAAGATTAGCCATGGGCAGTGGAGAAGTATTTGGGAATGGTCCTGGTAGCAGTAATCTGAAAAATGGTCATTTACCTGCTGCACACACGGATTTCATCTTGGCTATTTTAGGTGAAGAATACGGATTTTTTGGAGTTCTCTTGCTCTTTACTATTTTTGGAATAATTTTTCATAATGGGTTAAGGATTGTTCAAATTGCATCAGATCGATTTGGCTTATTTCTAGCATTGGGAATTGTGTTAAATCTCATATTTTATTTCCTTATCAATGTTTCATACGTTATTGGATTTGCGCCAAACACTGGGCTCACTATGCCATTTGTAAGTTATGGTGGTTCAAATACGATTTTCACTTTGGGTGCAGTTGGTTTATTGGTGGGTATTGCTCGTGAAGCATCTCACGGTTCCACATCATATTTAAAGCGAGTTGTCAGTGTCTAATGTAAAAGTCATAATTGCTGGCGGCGGCACTGGGGGTCACTTTTTCCCAGCGATTGCCATAGGAAATGCATTAAAAGAAAAAGATGTAGAAATTTTATACATGGGCTCTTCATTTGGAATTGAGGCTAATGTTTTATCAAAACTTAATGAAAATCATGTTTTATTAGATATTAGAGGAATTCAACGCTCATTCAATATTTCATCAATAGTAAAAAATATGCTCTTTCCATTTAGATTCATATTAAGCTTTGTAAAATCTATTTCTACAATCATTTCATTTAAGCCGCATGTGGTTATTGGTACTGGAGGATATGCATCGGGACTACCGCTAATTGCTGCTATTTTATTAAATAAAAAAACGATACTGCAGGAGCAAAACTCTTTCCCTGGAATCACTACTCGGAGACTTTCCCATCGTGTAAATAAAGTATTTACCGCTTATCCAGATGCAAAGAAACATTTACGGGGAAATATTGAATTGATAGGGAATCCCGTACGGCAAAATTTGGAAACTGTGGACACCAATGAAGCAAAAGTTAAATTGGGTTTTGATGCGTCAAAACCATTGATTTTTATATTAGGTGGCAGCCAAGGTTCACATCCATTTAATATGCATTTTTCTAAAGTGCATAATGAGTACACCCAACGTGGAATTCAGCTTTATTGGCAAACTGGTAAAAATGATTTTACATGGTTAACCTCTTCCATTGAAAATGAACAAGTCAAATTAGCATCATTTATAGAAGATATGGGTTTGGCCTACTCAGCTGCGGACATGGTTATTTCTCGTGCTGGTGCTCTTGCTATTGAAGAATTAAAATATTGTAAAAAGGCTATGCTTTTAGTGCCCTTCCCCCATGCTGCAGGAAACCACCAATATGAAAATGCCCGATCATTGGCTGTAAGAAATGCAGCGCTTTTAGTTAAGCAATCTGAAATGGAAGATGGCGATTTAGAAACCACTATTTTTTCTTTGATAAAAAATGAAAGCAAAATCAGATTAATGCAAAAAAATGCACATAGTCTGTTTCATAGCGAATCACTCACGCAAATTACTACTCATGTAATGGAGATGGCTCAAGCATAATGTTCAGAAAAACTAGACATATTCATTTTATTGGTATTGGTGGGATTGGTATGAGTGGAATGGCTGAACTCCTATTTAAACTTGGATTTAAAATTAGTGGTTCGGATAAAAATTTATCAGATAAAACTGAGCAACTTGAACACATGGGAATACAGGTATTCCAAGGTCATGAAGGCTCAAACGTAATAGATAGTGATGTGGTGGTATATTCTTCTGCAGTACCAAAAGATAATCCCGAGATACTTGAAGCTGAAAAACAAAATATCCCCGTCATTAGACGTGCTGAAATGTTGGGTGAATTATTAAAAGTTAAGCCTATAAGTGTGGCCATTGCAGGCACACATGGTAAAACCAGTACATCTTCAATTTTAGGGGCTATTTTAACTGAATCAGATATAGACCCCACATTGGTAATAGGTGGAATAGTAAACAAATTTCAAACCAATGCTATTTCAGGCAAAGGGGATGTCATCGTGGTAGAAGCGGATGAGTTTGATCGTACTTTCCTCTCATTGCAACCCACCATGAGTGTTATTACCAATCTAGATTTAGAACATTTAGATTGTTATGAAAATTTAGATGATCTCCGTGGTGCATTTACACAATTTGCAAATGCTGCACCATTTTATGGGCTTATAGCTTTATGTATTGACTCTGAGAATGTTCGGACAATTATCCCACACATCAAGCGACCATTAGTTACCTATGGATTTTCTGAAGATGCAGATTATCAAGCTACAAACGTGAGTTTTAATGAATCATATTCTTCCTTTGATGTAATTGCATTTGGAAAATCATTGGGTAAAATCAAATTAAATATTCCGGGACGACATAATATCTTAAACTCCTTAGGCGCAATTATAATGGCACTTGAGTTGGATATTGAGTTTAGTCAAATCCAAATGGGAGTTGAATCATATACGGGAGTTAGACGTCGATTTGAGATAAAATATAAAACTCAAAATGAAGTACTCATTGTTGATGATTATGCACACCATCCATCAGAAGTGTCAGCCACATTAGATGCTGCTAAATCTGGATGGGGCCGACGTATTATATCGATTTTCCAACCCCATTTATTTTCACGAACACGTGATTTCTATAAGAATTTCGCTACGGCATTTTTAAAGTCTGATATATTGATTATTACCGATATCTTCCCTGCACGTGAAGCACCCATTCCAGGCGTAAGTAGTGAGCTTATTATTAAAGAGTTAAAAGCACTTGGGTTTAAAAATGTTATTTCTATTCCCAACGTAGATGATATTCCTAAAAAGATTACACCTTTAATAAAAGATAATGATTTGATTATCACCATGGGTGCAGGAAGTATATGGCGACAATGTGAAAAAATTTATGAGGCAATTAAGTAATGGATAATACTCATAAAAGATATTTTTCTGAATTAATGACAATCTCTCCTGTGTTTGAAGAGCCTATGAAAAAACACACTACTTTTGGTATTGGTGGACATGCTGCAGTGTATATGTATCCTAGTTCAGTATTCGAATTAGCAGAAGTATTATCATACACTCACAAAAATAAAATCCCTGTATTCTTTGCAGGGTCAGGTTCTAATCTGTTGGTAAGTGATGAGGGATTCGACGGTGTAGTAATTACCTTACAAAAAACATTTAAAAACTTAAAAATAACAGATGATGGAACTATATCTGTTGACGCAGGCGTCATGTTAGGGAATATGGTAAAGCATGCCATAAAATCTGGAATAAAGGGATTAGAAAGCCTCATTGGAGTTCCCGGTACAGTGGGGGGGGCACTCATAATGAATGCTGGTGCATTTGGAAGTGAAATTTCAAATTATTTTGACAATGCATTAGTCCTCACTTCTTCAGGTGAAACTAAAAAATATACTAAAGAGCATATATCCTTTTCGTATAGAGCATCAACATTTCCTAAAGATGAAATATTAATTTCTGCAGTGTTCAATTGTGAAATGGGAAAAACTGAGGACATCCAAAAAGATAAATTAGATGCATCAAAAAAAAGAAAAGAAAATCAACCTCTCAAATTTCGATCAGCAGGAAGCATTTTTAAAAATCCTAATTCTCAATTTGCAGCAGGGTACTTAATTGATAAGGCTGGATTAAAAGGGACAAAAAGTGGAAATGCAGAAATATCACCCAAGCATGCCAATTTTATTGTGAATTTGGGCGATGCCAACGCTAAAGACGTAATTGAGCTAATACGTATTGCAAGAGAAGCTGTAGTGAAAAAATTTAATATCAAATTAGAATTAGAAGTAAAGCTATTGGGATTTTCTGATGAAATCATTCAGGAGTTTAGTCATGCATAAGTATTTGGGATTTATAAACCAATATTATACATATTTCATCAGAGTTGTTTTCTTTATGAGCATTGTATATGCATCTATACTGTATACACATCGAATGAATTTGCTAAACTATTCTCAACTACTCATAATTGGTAATGATTTCTTAGAAAATAATCAAATTGAAGCATCTATTTCTACCGATGCAGAATCTATTTTCCAAGTTGATTTATCAGATATTCAAACTCAAGTGGAATCTTTAGATTATGTGAAATCTGCAAAAGTGAGTCGAATTTTTCCATCAACTATTATGGTTGAAGTCGTTGAGCGTGAGCCCATGGTATTAGCAAAGTTTTCAGATCAAAAGTACTTTTTTGATATTGAGTTTACTCCCCTACCTGCAACTAAAAATTCATTGAATTTCTTCCCAGTGCCTTTAGTGACCATAGAAGATAGTGTAGATATAAAATTGGGTGAGTTTAAATTAACAAAAGCATTACGATTTGTGAAAAAATCAAAAGAAATGTATTCATATTTATATGATAATTTGAGTGAGATTCATTGCAATGGTAATCAAGTTTCTATGATTACCGATGAACGTACACGTATAAATCTTGGGAATGTAGATGTGCTTTATAAAGTAAAAGTTTTAAAAGCCTTCCATAATGCAATTCAACAAAAGAAAACCATCCAAGATTACTCATTTATCAACTTAGATGTTGATGACCAAATCATCGTACGAGAACGCAAAAGAGGTAGAAGAAATCTATGAAAGATGAAAAACAAATAATAACTGGCATAGATATTGGAACTACAAAAATTGCTGTAGTCATTGCTGAATGGGCTGAAAAGGGTGAAATAAAAATTCTTGGAGTAGGTCAAAGCCCATCACATGGTTTAAAGCGTGGTGTGGTGGTAAATATTGCTGAAACGGTGGAATCTATAAAATCCGCTGTTCACGTCGCTGAGAAACAAGCTGACGTTAAAGTTGAGGCTGCATTGGTGGGAATTACAGGTGATCACGTAAAAGGAATAAATTATTCTGGAGTGATAACTGTAAATAAAAATAATTCCCGACAACCAGTAGGACAAGAAATTTCACAACAAGATATACATCGAGTTATAGAGCATGCTCAATCTATAAATCTTTCTCCAGATAGACGAATTTTGCATGTGCTTACACAAGAGTTTAAGGTGGATGACCGTAGTGGAATTAAAAATCCATTGGGATTATCTGGACATCGTTTAGAGGCAAAAGTACATTTGGTAACCAGTGCTATTAATACAGAAAAAGATATTCGTACCTGTATGGATGTAGCAGGAATTGATGTAATGGAGTTTGTGTTAGAACCGTTAGCATCTGCACATTCAGTGTTAGATAAAAATGAACGAGATTTAGGAGTAGTCCTCATCGATATTGGTGGGGGTACAACAGATGTAATTGTGTATAGAGATGGTGGAGTAATGCATGCAGGGGCAATTCCCATCGGTGGAACCAATATTACTAACGATATTGCATATGGCCTCCAAACTTCTCGGGAGCAAGCAGAAATGATTAAATGCCAATATGGGTCTGCACGGACTGCATTGGCAGAACCTGAAGAGGATATCACCATTGCAGGAACTGGTGGGCGTGAATCAAAAACCGTTTCTCAGCATGTATTAGCTTCTATTATTGAACCTCGTATGGATGAAATTTTTAGATTAGCTAAAAATGAAATTGGTAAGAGCAATTGTCAAGGTGAAAACACCTTCGGCATTGTACTCACTGGTGGTGGCTCGCAACTTATCCATGTAGAAGATTTAGCACAGGAAATTTTTACCCAACCTGTAAAAATAGGAAAACCAGAAATTATGGGTGGGGTTTCAGAGAAAGTTAATAATCCGCGATATGCAACGGCTGTAGGATTATTGAAATATGGTGTAGAAAATTGGCAAGAAATTGAAATTGGAGAGGTAACTATTGTATCTACGTTTCAAGAGTTCTTTTCTAAACTAAAAAAAGTTTTTAACAATTGGTATTAACAACAACAAAAGGGAGTAATAAACATGTTATTTGAACCAGGTGATCTAGCAGATCAAAAAGCACGGATAGTGGTAGTTGGTGTAGGTGGTGGCGGTGGTAACGCACTAAACCGCATGATTGGAGATGGAATGAATTCAGTGGAATTTATTGCCATAAACACCGATGCACAAGACTTAGAATTTAATAATTCACAAAGTAAGCTACAGATTGGTCGTGAACTTACCAAAGGGTTAGGTGCAGGTGCAAATTCTGAGGTAGGTAAACAAGCTGTAGAAGAGAACCGTGACGTAATTATAAAAGAGTTAGAAACTGCAGATATGGTTTTCATCACTGCAGGAATGGGTGGTGGTACCGGTACCGGTGCAGCGCCTGCAGTGGCCAAAATATCTAAAGAATTAGGTGCATTGACCGTAGGTATTGTTACCAAACCGTTTAAGTTTGAAGGTCCGCAACGAATGAAGCGTGCCCTAACCGGTATTGAGGATATGAAAAAGAACTGTGATACTTTATTGGCAATTCCCAATGAAACATTATTAGAAATCACTGATGTGCAGACCACTGTTAAAGAATCCTTTAAATTGGCTGATAGTGTATTACATCAAGCTACTAAAGGAATCTCAGACCTTATCAATATCCCTGGCTTAATTAACCTTGACTTTGCTGATGTGAAAACAGTTATGGAAAATATGGGTGATGCCATTATGGGAACAGGTATTGCACATGGTGAAGAACGTGCAATCTTGGCTGCACAACAAGCCATTAATTCTCCATTATTACAATCTGCCAGTGTAAATGGTGCCCATGGATTATTGGTAAATATCACAGGACCAGAAGAAATGACAATTCACGAGCTAAATGATGCATCCAGCATTATTTATGAAGAAGCAGGTGATGAGGCCAATGTGATACTTGGTTGTGTAGTAGATAAAAACCTTACAGATGAAGTTAGAGTGACTGTAATTGCTACCGGATTAAATAGTGGAAATACTGATATAGCAGCAACGAATATGAATCCATTTAATAAACATGCTGAAGTAAATACACCACCACGGTATATGGCAGAATCTACAACTAAAACGATGAACGATGAAGAGCCAGTAGCTCCCCTATTTCAATCATCCAATATCAGTGATGATGATAGGCATCAAGTGGATGATAGTCCATCTATTTCAAGCCCAAATAATACGGAAGATGATGACCCCGTAATGACATTTGGTGAAGATTTAGATGTGCCTGCATTTATTCGTAATCGACGTAGTTAAACCACCGAATATATTAATCTATATGAAGCACTATCATATATAGATTGATACATGCACCCCTTTTGTTTAAAAAGCCCTCCTTTATGGGGGGCTTTTTAGTTTAATTACAAGATAATAGTTTTTTTACAAACAAAAAACCCTAGAAACATCTAGGGCTTTTAACAATTTATATATGTGTAAATCTAAGCGGCTTTTTGCACTTTCCCAGATTTAATACAATTGGTACATGCTTTAATGCGTTTCGCTGAGCCATTCACCATTGCTCTAACGCTTTGTAAATTGGGTAACCAGCGACGACGTGATTTATTATGAGCATGACTCACTTTATTACCCGTTAATGGACCTTTGCCACAAACATCACAAACTCTTGCCATAATTGTAATTCCTTAATACTTATACAGACGCGAAATTTAATTGTATATTGAATATTAATAAAAGGGTTATTTCAAGTCTAATATAATACGAAATACAGTCTCCCTAGGTTGCGATTTTTGTACAAATACGTTACCATTGTGCATTTCCTCGATAATCCGTTTGGTAAGGCTTAACCCCAACCCCCAACCTCTTTTTTTAGTACTATACCCTGGCTTAAATACATCTTTTTTATGCTGCCTATCTATTCCTTTACCAGAGTCTATTATATCAATAATGAGAGATTCTCCCTTTTGTATCTGGGTATGGATATGGATATCTCCATCTCCTTTACCGATAGCATCAATCCCATTTTTAATAATATTTTCAAATGCCCATGTAAGCAATAACCAATCCCCATTTATAAAATAAGATGAAGATGAATCAATATGAATTTTTACTGACGAACGTGTGGACAAATAATCTACTAATTCTATGAGTAATTCCATAATATCTATTTTAGCTTGTTGAGGTTTTGAGCCAATTTTTGCAAACCTATCAGAAATATTGGATAATCGATTTATATCTTCAGAAAGTGACTTCATTATTTCCTCTTTATTGTCATCATTTTCCTGAAGCAAATTAAACCATCCCATTAATGATGAAATTGGTGTACCCAATTGATGTGCAGTTTCCCGTGCCATTCCTACATAAATTGAATCTTTCTCACTTTTGCGGATGAGTTGAAACCCCCAATATGTAAGTAAAATAAATAATAAGGCAAAACAAAGCTCTAAGTAGGGAAGCCATCTAATTTTTCCCACTATTTCAGGGTCACCATAATGGATATCCCCCACTTCCATATTATTCCACACTATTTTTAGTGGCTGAAATTCTTCATCCATTCGGGCAATTATTTGCCGTACATGATTTTCATATTGTGGAGAGTTTTTATCTATTTTTATATCAATATTAATGATGGCATAAATTTCATCACGTGTAGTAATTATAATGGGAAAATTCATTGAAGGAAGCATTACATCTAATACAAATTGAAGCTCATCATCATTATCCGAATTAATGGCATTAGTATAAGATTGTGCCAAATGCTCCACCTGTTTTTGAGCATCTTGCCTAAGTTGATTTACCATTTTGCGATTTATCCAAATAATGGTAGAGCTTAGGACTATTGCAATTATAAATAATCCTAACTTTATATTTGATGATTGTTGATAAGGATTCATTTTTTAGTGATGAAGGGTGAAAGGATCATCCCCATTATAAAAAGCAAGCTTAACCATGTAATAATAGATCCATATTGTACATCATTGGGGTTAAATGCCATAGTGAACTGATGAGTTCCAGATGGAATAATCATTCCCCGTAATATGCTATTCACTTGAATTATTTCAATATTTTGGTCTCCTACTATTTCCCATCCTTCAGGATAGAAAATCTCACTCATAATGAGAAGTTGGGGAGATGAAGCTGTAGTTTTAAATGTTATCTTATCAGGCTCCCATTGCAATATTTCAGCGTGAGCGTTTTTATCAAACTGAATATCACCTACATCATTTATAACATATGCTGTTTCTATTGGATTAAATGACGCTAATTTCAACTTATCTACAACTTGAACTTCATTCACCAATTCAATGTTTTTTGCAAAAAAGAGACGTTCTTTCCAATGTTTATATTTATAAACATAAGCCTGCTCATATTTATCTGCATGAAACAGAGAGCCTTCATGAACGGGCAATAATAGTGGATGTTCCATCTGCTCTAATGAAATTAAATATTTCACATTGAGCATATCCATTGCACTCACATGCATAAGCCCCACTTCCTGTATAAATGTATTATAATTTCCTAATTTGGCAGGATGATACCCCCCTACACTTTCAATCTGAAAAGCCGTCCATCGGTTACTATTCATCAGATTTTTTAGGGGCAATATCCTAAACTTGGTTGAATCTGATTTAAGAAATCGAATCACACTATCTTCTTGTAAGTATGCCTTGAGGAATTCTCGTTTTTTTAATGTAGTCTGCCGGTAGCTTTCTGGCTTTGGATTTATAATTTGTTGATTCACTATGCCCACATCCACTATACCTATAGTAATGAGGATGCATAATAAAATTTCACTCTTAATAACTTTAGTATAAAATCCATAAAGTGATGAAAGTATAATTACTAAAAATGTAGAAATTCTAAACACATCAGCACTCACCAATTCCCCCCGTAGTGTATTTAAAACAGGATGTGAACGTTTTCCAAAATCTGCAAGAGATTCGAACGAAAAATTTAATGCAATTATAGCTAAAATCACTCCTCCCAGTATTCCATATACTGCTCTTTTATTCACATTTTTTTGAATCACATCATGGATTCCCAAACTGGCCAGAATAACTGCATTGAATTGGAGCAAAACCAATATCATTACTGGAACTCTAAATTTATTGAAAAATGGAAAGTAATCATAAAATAATGAATAAAACGCAGAAAAATGGTGACCAAAAGAAATAAATAGACTACATAAAGATGCTATAATCAAAAATTGACGAAACCTATCTTTATAATTGAGCATCCCGATTATAGCGAACGAGAATACTATAATTCCCATATAATTAGGATAATCTGTAAAGGGCATATTTCCCCAATACGTGGCACCACCAAACCCGTAGAAAGAGGGGATTAAAAAGGTTAGCATCTCACCCATACTAAAAGACCATTGAGTGGCATATTCTAATCCTGTTCCGCCGCCACCGCCCATTCCTCTAATAGAAAATGGTGTGTATGACATGGCAGGTAAATATATCCACATTGACATGACAACAGCTAATACACATGCAGGAAATGCCAATAAAACATGTTTGGGTACAAACTGTTTTTCAGTTTTGTACGCATGAATCATTTCATATAAAAAATATAATCCTACCATCATCCATGTATAATAAGCAATTTGGACATGGGCGCGTTGTAATTGTAATCCTAAAATCAATGCCAATAATCCTGCATTTGATAAGTTCGGTGTTGATTTTAATCGATGTAAAACTAATAACACCCATGGAATATATGCAGTAGTCATCATTTGGCTACCATGTCCGTGAACTATCATAGTAATAAGATATGGCATAAGCATGTAAGAAACAGCTCCAAAACATGCCGATAATGGGTGGAGTTTAAGTCGTTTTAAGAACAGAAACATCCCCATACCTGCAAATACAAAATGGAGGATAAAATCCCAAAATCTATCTACCCCAATAGACATTAACCCTTTAATAATTACATGAGGAAAATAAAATTGTGAAATATTTTGAAATGAATGAATTGAAGGAAGGCCACTAAACATCCACGGCAACCAAAGTGGATATTCTCCTGTCTCACTCATTGATGATTCAATCCCTTGTCTTACAGCCTTGGGGGAAAGAGCATCACCTCCTTGAAACAAATATCCCTCAAATAATACTTGTCTAAAAAGAAATCCAATGAGCAATAATAATAAAAGAGAAACATAAATGAGTTCTTTTTTTATTTTCATAAGTATATAAATCCTTGTTCACGTATATTTAAATTATACACACTTAACAATGGCAAATACGAAAGGTATAAAATTACCAAAAGGTGCATGCCATAAGTTCACATGATTCAATGGGAATGAATAAGAAAAAAATTATAATATTTGGTGCGTTTGATCGCTATAACTATGGCGATATATTACTTCCACTCATTTTAACGCATTATGTGGATGCAAAACTTCATCCGCAACTGTGTTATGCTTCCATAAAAGATGTAAATCTTTCTAAAATGGGAGGTTTTAAATGTGAATCATTCCAAAAGGTAAAAATAAATTCCGATGATACGATAATTATTTCTGGAGGTGAAGTACTTACAGTAGATTGGACATCAATTGTATCCTATTATGTGCATCCTTTTATAAATCGACTGATTCGTATAACGCGGCAAATAATGCCCCGAAAGTTAATAAACTTTCTTTGTGCCAAATGGATGGGGAGTAATATTGTACTTCCATTTATCATCGAGCATCATTCTAATACCATTTATAATACAGTGGGGGGTGCTCAGTTAAAAGATAGTCAGCAATTCATCCAAACCCAATTAAGAGATGCATACTTAATTTCTGTCCGTGATTCCCATGCCAAGAAAATCATTAATGAAAACTGGGATATCCCCTGTTCAATCATTCCAGACATGGCAATTTCTACATCTAAATTCTATCCTTTACCATCATTAGAGGATAAAATTATTAATGGTGAAACACGAAAATTTATTCAGTCTCAACAGAAAAATTATTTTTGTTTCCAAATGGGAAAACAATATACAAACGGACAACAAAATATTATAGTTGATGAGCTGAAAAAAATATTAAGCATGGGGTATTCCATTGCTCTTTTACCTTTAGGAATTGCCAGTGGCCATGAAGATCACATTATTTTAGAAAGTATATTTAAACAGTTAAATTCCCAAAAGGTATTCTTTCCACAGCAAATTCATGTAGTAGATAGTATAGCACTCATTGCACATGCTTCAGTTTTTGCAGGCACAAGTTTACATGGGAATATTACAGCAATGTCTTATGCTATTCCCCATTTCTCATTAAATTCTAAAGTGGAAAAATTGAAACTATTTTTACAGAAATGGGATGTAGGAAATCCACAAATTTGTAATAATTATTCTGAAATTGTTGAAAAGTTTAAGATTGTCATTAATAATGATTCCCAAGCTCTTAATGAAAATGCAGAACGACTTATTTCAATAGTGGATGGATTTGCTACTCAAATTAATGAACGAATTAATGAAAATACTGAACGAATAATATAAAGGGGAAATCCTATTATTCTTTGTAATGGACTACAATGAATTTTCATTAACAAATTTATAGATGCTAACTTTCGTTTAATTTTATCTTTACTAAATTCACCGCCTACAGATGCAGAAACTTTATGATAGATTTTTGTAGAAGAAACAAAGTATGAATGAATACCCATACTTTTTGCACGTAAACAGAGGTCAACATCTTCAGCATACATATTAAACTGTACATCAAATCCTGATAACTTTTCAATGGTGTCTGTAGAAGTAAAAATACAACAGCCTGTGGTAAAATCAGTATTGACCGTACCATTAAATTGTTCTGTATAACGCCGACGAATAAATTGATGGTCCAGCACACCTGTTGATAAATTTACATTACCCCCTGCATACCAAATAATTTCAGGCTCATCCATATAATTTATTAGAGGACAATATAAATGCTCCTTGCCAAACTTTTGAGCAGTAATTACTAATTCTGATAATAAATTGGGCTCAACCGTAGTGTCATTATTAAGGATTAAATAGAAATCACTATTTCCATTTTTCTCATGTTGAAATGCCATATTATATGCAGGAGCAAATCCATAATTTTGGTCTAACGCCAATACATCAACATTGGGAAATTTTTCATGAATCATTGCAATGGAGTCATCTGATGATGCATTATCAATTACTGTTGTTGTAAAATTATCATATTGTAAATTTTCAATGGATTTCAAACAGTTTTGGGTTAATTCAGAACCATTCCAATTAAGAATAAGTATTTTTATTCGTGGATTCATATGGTTTTATGTAATTCCTCAATTCCATCAATAAATTTGGACCAACTAAATTGATTACTCCATGAATCTAAATTTTCAACGAAGGATTCATTCATTTTTTTTGAAAAAACTTCAGCTAAGGCAAGGGCTAAGGCATGAGGATTATTGGCTTCAACAATCTTACCGGTTCTATTATTTTTAACATACTCTGGTAGTCCCCCCACATTGGTGGCTACCACTGGAACGTGAAAATTATTGGCAATCTGAATGATTCCACTTTGAGATGCAGAACGATAGGGCAACGCCATTATATCTGCAGCAGAAAAAATAGTTGAAATTTGTGTATCAGGAATAAAACTATTATCCCAGGTTAAAACATCTTCAACATGTAATGACTCGATTAATGTAGTGTATTTTTGAACATCTTCATAACATTCACCTACTGCATAAATATGAAAGTCATTAAGCTTATCTTTTAAAATGGATGCAGCCTCAATTAAAATGTCCAAACCTTTATATTCACGTACAATACCAAAATATAGAATTACATGCTTTGCAGAAATTCCTAATTCATTTCTAGCTACCTCTTTATCCTTTTTCTCTCCATAATTATTATAAACTGGATGCAACCGTTTTACTATTTTTGATTGAGGGCATAGCTTTTGAAGTTCATCAAACACTTGTTGGGATTGTACCAAAAATCCATCCATTTTTGTAAATAATTTCATGGATAAATATTTATCTACCATGCTAGCTTCATGGGGAATAACATTATCGCATAATGCTATTTGTTTTATGTGAGGATTTAGTTTACTTACAATTTTTGCAATTCCTCCCATGCTCAATCCAAAAAATGGATTCCAAAATCTATAAATAATTAAGTCTGGATTAAATTCAACTATTTTTTTTGCTGTACGTCCCCATGATGCCGGGTTTATGGAATCTATACACCGCTCTTGTGAAAAGGGTAATTCCTTGGGAGTATCCTCATATTGTGTTTTGCCTGGAAAAAGAAAGTGTGGATATTGACGACTAAAATTAAAAACTTTAACATCATGAGTTGATGAAAGTTTTTCCGCCAGTATTGCTGTGTGAGTTGCAATTCCTCCTCTATAGGGAGCGACAACGCTAACAATAGCAATTTTCATTATGCGTCTTTTTTATATACCTGTTGTACCATTTTTTCACGTTTGTGCATGGATTTGGTGATAATCTCACCAATTAATCCCAGTGAAAAGAATTGAACCCCAACAATGAGGAGTAGAATTCCTAAGAAAAATATGGGTCTATTCCCTATCCAAATCCCATTTAACCAGCCTATAGTAAGGTATATGCTAATGGCAAATCCTATTGAGGAGAGCATTAAACCAATTCCCCCAAAAAAGTGAAGGGGTCTGCTGAAATATTTTCCCAAAAACATTACAGTGAGGAGATCATAAAATCCATGAAACATTCGTGAACCCCCATATTTAGTTACTCCAAACTGACGTGGTCTATGGTTCACTTTAATTTCAGTTACAGTAAATCCTTTTTGGGCTGCTAATGCAGGAGTATATCGATGCATTCCGCCATATAAATCAATAGCTTTCACTACTTTTTGGCGATATGCTTTTAATCCGCAATTAAAATCATGGATGTTAACTTTGGTAATAAACCGCATTACTCCATTAAAAATTTTAGAGGGTAAAGTTTTGTTTAATGGATCTTTTCGATGGAATTTCCACCCAGAAACAACATCCCAGCCCTCATTAATTTTATCCATTAAATTTTTAATTTCATTGGGGTCATCCTGCAAATCTGCATCCATTGTGATAACTATCTCACCTTGTGCAATTTTAAAACCCTCGTTTAATGCATCAGCTTTACCTTTATTGCAATAAAAATCGATTAATAATGTGTGTGGATTTTCTTCTACTATTTGCTTTAGAATGCTAAGAGAGTTATCCTGACTACCATCATTTACAAATATAATTTCGTATGAATTCTCCGTTGGAATCGCAGTTTGAATTTCATCGAATAATAATTGGAGTGATTCCTCTTCATTATATACCGGAATTACTATAGTCACATCAATTTTTGACATTTAATGCTTCCAATTTTAATTTAATTTTGGAGTTTGCGGGATCAAGTTTTAGCGCAGATTCATAATTGTTTTGTGCTTTTTCTATATTTCCCAATTTCAAATATACATCTCCTAAATGGTCTAATATGACTAAATTATCTCCGCTATTTTCATAACTTCTCTGCAAGAATGTCAAGGCCTTGTTATACTTATTTTGTTTATAGTAAATCCAACCAATAGTATCTAAAATCATGGGGTTTTCAGGTTCAAGCTCTATGGCTTGATTTGCCAATTCTAAAGCATATGATAATTCACTGGGGGTTGTATCATTTCTCTCTGAAATTACATAGGCATAATCATTCATATCCATGGCATTATATGTATCTGATTCTAAAATTTTCTTAAAAAGGCTATCAGATTTTACATACTCCTTCTGTGCTTCATGCACAAGTGCCATTGAATGAAATACCAAATTAGAATTTTCCTGTATTTTTAATGCAGTTGTAAACTCATCTATTGCATAATAATATTGATGTAGCTCTTTATAAACAGAGCCTAAATAAAATCGAAGTGTAAAGCTTTTGGGAAACTTTATAACTGCTTCGGTAAGAATTTCAATTGCAGCGGTATATTCTAATTTTTGAATCTTAGCAAGTGCAAGAGATTCATAGCCCAATTCTTCGTTGGGAAATAATTCTACAAATTCTTGTGATATTTTCATTTCATTGTCAATATCGTCTATGTTCGAATAACAAATGAGTAATGATTTTAATAAATAATAAGTACGTTCCCCTTTTTCATATACATATAATAAATTTTCAAGTGCTTCATCATATTTGCCTATATACAATTGAATTTGTGCACTGAGGAGATATGACTCATGACTGTTATTCTCATCTTTTAATTGCTGGAGATACATTAACGCATTTTCAAATTCTCCCACTGTATATGCAAATGATGATAAGATTGTTAAATATTGTGGCAGATTATTTTTTTTTACATCTACATTTTTTAGTAAATCATAGGTGAACTGCACTTTCTCAGTGGCTTCTGCAATTTCAATGAGTTTTTCTAAATGTTCTGCATTGTTTGAAATTTCATATATTTTCACATAGGATTCAATGATTCCATCCCAATCTTCATTTTTGAATTGAAATTGAGTTTTATCTAAAAGTAAATCTATATTGAGTGGATTATTTTTTATGAGTATATCTAAAAATCGGGAGCCGTTTTTTTCATCACCCAAAAGTAGGTAGAGATTATAAACCTTATAACCCAATTCAATATTATCGGTATCAATTTGGTAAGACTGATTTAGAAATTGGATTGCTTTTTCTACATTTCCCAATTGAATATATGCCTCACCAATGGAATAATTCAGGGTGGCATCATTTCCTATTTGCTCATACAATTTTAAATATAATTGGATAGCATCTTCATATTTCTCTTCCATCATAAGGATTTCACCTTCGATGAATTGATCCATTTGGGCTATTGACTGTCCCCATGAAAATTGAATAAATATGAATATTGATAATAAAAACATAAATATAAAAAAATAGGAGGGAAATTCCCTCCTACTCTATACTTTTAATAAATTGGATTTATTTAGAAAGCATTTCTTTCACAACATTATCCGCAGATTTTCCATCAGGAACTCTCACCATCTCTGTAGAAAATCGAAGTGTACCAGAATCGTTGGATTTTGAAGATTTGATTACTTTAATCATATCTTTCGCATTCTTTTTAGAATTTGCTTTATCACCAAATGTTTGTTTCTTAGCCATAATTATTTCCTGTTTATAAGTTAAATTCTTCGCAAAAAAGCGACGGGTAATTTAAAACTAATAAAGTTTAAATACCATTTCAATTCTATTTAGAGCCACCTACCAAACGAATGGGCATATTATACTGCTCCTCATCCTCTTCTTTTGACGAATCTTTATCGGCTATAAATGAATGTTGAGGATCAATAGAAATTTGAGGTTGTTGGAGTGTTTGGCTGTTTTTTGTAGAAATTTTATCTAAATCCACTACGGGCACAGAATCTCCTGTGAGGAGTAAGTATGAAGAGCCTATCATCAATACCATAGCTGCAGCCAACCCAATAAGTGACGTATTGTCTAATCCAAAGAACAATTTCACTCGACGAATACTTTTGTCTTCATATGTATCAATTTTATGTTGGAGATTATTCATAAACTGAGAAGAGGTTTCCAGTTTTTCAAGAGAAGGTAAGGATTTTACCATCTGCATTATATCTTCTAATTTTTCTTTACACAATATACAATTGGATTTATGCTCGGTGAACGATTTACGTACACCTACCTTTAATTCACCATCTATATATTCTGAAATATGATTTTCAAACGTATAACAATCCATCAATTATGGTTGTTCTCCTTTCTTTTTCAGTAATTCTTGGAGTTTTAACCGACCTCGATTAATCCTCGATTTTACCGTTCCCAGTGGAACGCCAATGATACTACTAATCTCATCGTAGGAAAGTTCCTGAATATCTCGTAAAATAATTATTGTCTTAAAATCTGAAGGTAATTCTGCTAATGCCTGTTGCACATTTTTTTGAAAATTATCAGATGTATTTATTTCACTGGGATCTGGATTCGTCCCTCGAATAATAAATTCTCTATCATCGCGGCTCAAATCTGATACAGAAAAGGTTTTGCGTCTTTTTAATTTTCTCAATTCTGTCCGTGCTAAGTTACCTGCAATGGTATATAGCCATGTGGAAAATTTGGCAATTTCTCGATATGAATCCTTATGAGTATAAAGCTTCATAAAAGTATCTTGAACCAAATCTTCTGCTTTATCAATATCACGTACAAATCCATGAACAAAAATAAGCAATTTGTCCTTATATCGATAAACAAGTTGGTTAAATGAACGAACATCACCATCTTGAAATTGTTTTATGAGTACTTCATCCGTTATCTGAAAATCAGACATATTCACCTTTGCACATTTGAATAATTAATGGTTCCACCAATGCAATATCACTGATAGATGTAGATTTAGTTAGTAAATCAATTTTACGTAGTGCCAATAAGGCATCTTCAACCTCTTGTTGAGAATATAACCGACAATATTTGGAGAGATTATTGGTAATAATTTTGTTCAATCCTGTATATCCACTTTGGTGGGTGTTCCCCATATGAAACCATAACATCTGTTGAAATAAATTCGTTAGACTTATAGCAATTTGAGGAATTTTTGTTCCATTCTCAATTAAAGAATTTATGATGGTAATAGAGTAATCTGCATTTTTACCACCGATAGCATCTTGAAATTGCCATAAATGAAATTCACGTTGAATCGATAAATGTGATGATAACACCTGATCATTTAGCTCATTTTCAATGCCAATCATCAAAACCATTTTTTCAATTTCATTAATAACGTGAGCAATAGAATCTCCATAGGAATCGATCATATTTTCAATGACTGACGGATTCACATTATACTTTTTATTCTTGATGATAAAATTTACCCACTCTTTCATTTTTGATGGAAAGGGTACACGTACATCTAAAAATAATGTATTTTCTTTCAACTTTTTTTGTAATGCATTTCGGTCATCATAATCTTCTGAAATCAATACTAAACATATATCTCTATTGGGATTTTCCAAATACTCTAATAACTCTTTTCGACCATTTTGACTGAGCTTTTTGATTTGACGTACAACTAAAAGTTGTCGCTCACTAAATAGAGATACAGATGAAAGCTCTGATAACAAATACTCTTGCCTATCGTCATCAAGAGAAATATGTTTTTTGACTTCATTGCCATTAAGGAAACTTTTAGATAATTCTTCAATAAAAAAATCTTGCAAAAAGGATTCATTGCCAAACAAGCTGTACGCAGGGGCAATTTCATTGGCATGGATTCGCTTAATAATCTGGCCAACTGAGGGAGTAGATTTAGCCATTAACGAGTCCATACCATTAAACTTAATCCCAAAGGAATGCAATATAGAGAAAATTTCCAAAAATGATTTTTAGACAAAAGTTTTATTAATATATCAATGGCAATCAATCCAGAAATAAAAGAGGATACAAATCCCACAAAAAGTAAATTTAATTTCTCAATTTCCAATATTTGTAAATCTTTAATTTGTAATATCCCTGCACCAATCAAAATAGGAATAGCCATGAAAAATGAAAATTTTGCTGCATCCTTGTGAGTAATGCCTAAAAAAAGTGCCATAGATATGGTCATCCCCGACCGTGAAATCCCTGGCATTATGGCAAACATTTGTGCGATGCCCATAAGCAATGCCACATATAATGTAATGGTAACGCCTGTTTTCATTTTAAAACTTTTAGTGGAATACAATACCAATCCTGTGATGATAAACAATATAGAAACGGTAGAAATGGTAAACATAGACTCTACAAGATCATCGAAAAATAAGCCCACAATCACTGCGGGAATAGTAGAGATGACTAAATAATAAATATATTCTCGTGCATTATGAGTATTTTTAATCATCCCATTGAGGAGTTCATTAATATCTTTCCTATAATAAACTAAAATAGAAAACAGTGTTCCAATATGAAGTATTACCTCCATAAGAATACCAGCAGAAGCAACTTTTAATAGATGTTGCCCTAAAACCAAATGGCCAGAGCTACTTATAGGTAAGAATTCAGTTAATCCTTGAAGGATGCCTAAAATTATAATTTCAATAAATTCCATTAAAAGAAAGAAAACATTCGCCCTGCGTTTTCACCATCTCTACGATAGCTACAACAATGTGGTGATTCAAAGGTACAAATTGTTGATGTTTTTATTTGTGATTTTTGGATGTTAAATGTTGTCAACTGTTCTATTATTTGTCCGTGCAAATTTACACACCATTTCCCATTATCCCTTTGCACTTTACATGATTCTAAAAAATGATGTGCCACTTCATTTCCCACTTCATAACAGTTACCGCAAATAGCATGACCTAAAAAAATATGCAATTTCTCAACATCAATACTATTGTCTTGCAATAACTTTATGCCCGTAGGCACAATATTGCTGACAACACCTCGCCATCCTGCATGAATCAATGCCCGCGTTCCTGTAGATTTATCTACCATAAAAATGGGAACACAATCTGCAGTTTGCAAAGATAATACCACATTGGCATTGGATGTAATTAATCCATCACAGTCTGCATATTCACCAGAAGCATCAATATATTTTACATGATTAGAATGAGTTTGTAAAGGGATTGCCAATTGCTTAGAATGAATATTGATCTGTTCTGCACAAGATTGACGTGATTCACCCCTCTTGTTTTCACAGATATGAGGCATATATGCCCCCATGTTAAAATATTGATTTTCCATAGGAGTAATCTAAATCAATATTTTATTGGTAATAAAATCCTTAATGCTCCCTAATGATAGTTTTTTAATGGGTGTTTGTTTTGTTGCTTTATCAGATAGATTAAAATTTACAATTCTAAATCATTCCACTGTTATGGTTTGACTTATATGTGTGGGTTTCTTCATTTTTATCTCTATTCTGTAACCCACACATTAAAACTATTCCACCGTAATGGAATGGTTCTTGGTGGATTTTTTAAACCAGTCCTGATCATTGAATTTATTGTTACTTGTCATAAGTCTAATTTTACTGAAAAATAT
>CAYQPE010000002.1:51634-61110 GCA_964419445.1 uncultured bacterium | reverse complement strand
ATTAAAGGCATGTAAATGAAAATTATAGAATGTGTACCAAATTTCAGTGAAGGTCGTGATTTAGCAAAAATTAAAGAAATTACAAATACAATCGAATCTGTAAATGGAATAAGTTTGTTAGATGTAGATCCCGGTGCCGATACAAATAGAACAGTAGTAACTTTCGTCGGTGAACCTGATAATGTAGTTGAAGCTGCTTTCTTGGCCATTAAAAAGGCATCAGAAATATTAGATATGGAAAAACACTCTGGAGCACATGCACGAATGGGAGCAACTGATGTTTGTCCATTTATCCCGGTTAGCAACACAACAATGGATGAATGTGTAGAAATATCTAAGAAATTAGCCCAAAGGGTAGGGGATGAATTGGGAATATCAGTCTATCTATATGAAAATTCGGCATCCACGCCAAGTAGAACAAATCTTGCAGAAGTTAGAAGTGGTGAATATGAAGGTATGGCAGAAAAGCTAAAAAATCCACAATGGGCACCTGATTATGGGCCAACATCATTAAACAAAAAAGCTGGAGTTACCGCTATAGGTGCAAGGGAATTTCTAATTGCCTACAATATTAACCTAAATACTCAAGAGCGAAAATTAGCTACAGATATAGCATTGGATATAAGAGAAGCAGGACGAGCTAAACGTGATGAAAAAGGAGCAATTATCCGTGATGATGAAGGGGTAATGGTGAAAGTTCCAGGCTCATTAAAAGCAACCAAAGCGGTGGGATGGTATATTGATGAGTATAAACAAGCCCAAGTTTCAATGAATTTAGTAGATTATAATATTACACCTCCTCATATTGCATTTGATGAAGTATGTAAACAGGCTACAAAAAGAGGTTTACGTGTAACTGGTAGTGAAATTGTCGGCCTTATTCCATTAAAGGCTGTTTATGATGCTGGAATATATTATTTAAAAAAGCAAAAACAATCTCAGGGAATCCCTGAAAATGATATTATTCAAATTGCAATTAAATCCCTTGGCTTGAATGATATTGCTAATTTTGATCCAAATGAAAAAATTATTGAGTATAGGATTAATTCAACCGAAGGTGAACTTGCATCCTCTACATTAACTGAATTTGTTGATGAACTTTCTACTAATAGCCCCGCACCTGGTGGGGGAAGTGTAAGTGCTTTGGCCGGCTCTTTAGCTGCAGGATTATCTGCTATGGTTGGAAATTTAACCATTGGCAAAAAGGGTTATGAAGATTTACACAATGAAATGAATGATATTGCAATCCAATCACAATCTTTAAAAAGTAAATTATTGAAAATGGTAGATGAGGATACCAATTCATTTAATGGCGTCATAGATGCAATGAGATTACCCAAAAAGACTGATGAAGAAAAACAACTCAGACAAATTGCAATTCAAGAAGCTACTAAAATTGCAACATATTCTCCTCTTTCTATATTAGAAACCTGTGCTGCAGTTATGCCGTTGGCAAAATTAGTTGCGGTAAAAGGAAATCCGAATTCAATTTCTGATGCTGGTGTAGCTGCTGAAATGGCTCATGCAGGTGCTCAAGGTGGCGCTATGAATGTATTAATTAATCTTTCTGACATTGAAGATGAAGCATTTTGTAATGAGATGAAATCAAAAGTTGAGAATATACTCTTAACTGTAAATGAGCAATTGATGGAAGTAAGAAACCATGTAATAAAGGCACTTTTGTAGAATGCCTAAAATAAAATTACTTCCTTCTAACTTAGTTAATCAAATTGCTGCAGGTGAAGTAATTGAACGACCTGCATCAATAGTTAAAGAGCTCATTGAGAATTCTATTGATGCAAATTCAACCTCAATAGATATACATATTGAGGATGGAGGACAAAAATCAATCACCATAATTGATAATGGTATTGGAATGTCAAAAGATGATATAAAAATGGCATTTCAACGACATGCAACAAGTAAAATATCTTCACCCGGAGATTTAGAAAAGATTTCAACTCTTGGTTTTAGAGGTGAAGCATTACCGAGTATTGCCTCAATTTCTCAACTAAAATGCAAATCAATTGGAAAAAATAAAAATGAGGGATTTGAAATTGTCATCCATGGTGGGGATGAAGTAAGTTTTACACCTATTGCTGGTGTTCAAGGCACACAAATAAAAATTAGTAATATATTTTACAATGTACCTGCACGAAGAAAATTTTTAAAAAAATCTGATACTGAAAAAAAGAAAATTACCGAAATAGTACGTAGATTCATGCTATCTAATCCTGAAATCAGTTTTTCTTTATCTACTGATGGGAAAGAGGTATATAGTGTAAATGCTTCAAATCTAGAGCAACGAATAATAGATATTTTTGGTAAACAGTTTAAAAATTCACTACTACCAGTGAATTATGAAAAAAAACCATATTCAATTACTGGATTTACCGGCAACCTTAATACCGTAAAAAAACGTCAAGGTAATCAGTATATCTTCTTAAATGGTCGGTTTATTTCTGATAGATTACTCAACTCTGCTGCATTCAGTTCTTATAAATCCCTTTTGTCAAGAGGGGAATTTCCCTTTTTTGTATTATTTTTAAATGTACCTTTAAACATGATAGATGTTAATGTTCATCCTGCAAAATTAGAAGTACGTTTTGAAAACGAATGGCATATATACCATGTAATTAAGTCATCTATTACTACAGCTTTAGCCGATATACTTAAAGTTATACCTGAATATGATCCATCAAATATTTATTTCCAGCAACCTCAAAAAGCGACTGAAATAAACTTACCATTCCCAACGCAACATCATTCATCTAATAAGTTTAACGATTCTACTGCCTCGGATATAAATAAATTAGATGAAAATTTCAACCAAATAGCTCCTGAAGATGATTTCCCAATTCTGGAAAGAGCACATGATAGAATTGTAGATTTTCAAAGTAGTGGGGAAGATATTGCACATCAAATCTCAAATAATGAAAATATTCCTACAGATATCATTTGGCAACTCCATAATAAATATTTAATTACTGAAATTAAATCTGGATTAGTTATTGTGGATCAACATGTTGCTCATGAGCGTGTATTGTATGAAATATCAAAAAAGGCGATTGAGGGTAATGGATTACCTTCACAAACGGTGCTGTTTCCCCAAACACTTACATTGCAACCTGATGAATATACTAGTTTACTAAACATCATTCCCTATTTAAATAAAATTGGATTTAAAATGAGGGAGTTTGGTGAAAATACCGTCATAATTGAAGGAATTCCAAATGATGTACATTGGGGTTCTGAAAAAGAAGTTATATTGCAAATTTTAGATAAATTTATTGAATACAATGAACTGGATGCATCATTTATTGACTATTTAGCTTCAACATTTGCCTGTAAAGCAGCAATAAAAGCGGGGGATCCATTAACTATGGAAGAACGCAAGCATCTTATTGATAAACTATTTTCAACTGAACATCCATATTATTGTCCACATGGACGACCTATAATTATAAATTTAACTTTAGATGACCTCGATAAAAGATTTGAACGTCATTAACAAAATACCTATTTTATTAGATGAAAAATAAATCACATTTCAAGCAATATTTGATAACGGGCCTACTTTCTATTGTCCCTATTTATTCTACATATTGGATATTGAAACAGTTATTCTTATTATTTTCTTCTCCTGGGACTAAGCTCTATTATACATTATTTGGTAATACTAAAATTATGTATCTACCTGAATTGTTGGGATTTATCCTAACCCTACTCACTATCTATTTAATAGGTCTTTTAATCACCAATATTTTAGGTCGCCAACTTCTTCATAAAATTGAAGAGTTTTTAGCAAAAATACCCTTTGTAAGCATTGTTTATAAAACGGTAAAGCAAATTACACAAAGCTTGAGTTCACCTAACCGAAGTGCGTTTAAAAAAGTAGTAAAAATTCAATATCCAAGAAAAGGATTATGGACACTTACTATGGTTACAGGTGAATCTACTGATAAAGATGGCAATGAATATTATCATATATTTGTACCCACCACACCAAATCCTACATCTGGTTTTATGCTTTATGCTCGCAAAGATGATGTTATTGATACAAATTTAACTGTTGAAGAAGGTTTAAAAATTATAATTTCTGGTGGCATGCTAGCTCCAAATGAAAATGAAATAAGCTTTTAGTATGCTAGAATTAAGTCAAATATCAATCCTTGAAAATATGTCAACAGGAATTATCATTACTGACACCAAAGGCAAGATTCAATTCGATAACGGTATTTCAAAAATTTTAGGTATCATTAATGAAATTAATTTTATTAATGAAATTGATTCTGCATTTAAGTCATTTAATTTTAGCGATTATACTCATAAAAATAGATTAACACTTTCAAACAGTATAATTCTAGAAATACAATGTTCACCTCTAGAAAATGATTATTGGCTCATGGAAGTTTTTGATGTATCATCTCAAGTAAAGCAAGAAGAAGATGTATATTTTAGAGCAAATTATGATCAACTCACAGAATTGCCTAATCGTGCTTTATTTAATGATCGTTTAAAACAAGCATTTAGAACTGCAGAACGTCATAATGAAAAAGTTGCACTGCTCTTTATTGACTTAGATGATTTTAAATATGTTAATGACACATTTGGTCATGACGCAGGAGATAAGCTACTTATAGAGGTGGCAAATCGATTAAATGATTTGGTGAGGGAAAGTGATACGGTGTCACGATGGGCTGGAGATGAATTTACAATATTGCTCCCCAAAATTAAGAAAATTGAAAATATTGATCACCTACTAAATCGAATTTTTAAATCTTTTAAGCTACCAGTAAATATTAAAAATGAAGATTTAAATATACCATTGAGTATTGGAATTTGCGTTTATCCTGATATGTGTGATACAATTGAGACTCTATCTGAGTTTGCTGATCAGGCTATGTTTTATGCAAAAAAGAGCGGTAAAAACCAGAGTAAATACTATTCAGAAATTTCCTCTGAATAACATAGAATTAATTCATCTAATAATTTTTCAACGTCAGTAATCGCATTTGCATTCATAAACTTTTTACGCCACTCTCCAGCTTTAGGAAATCCTTTTAAATAATAACCAAAGTGCTTTTTAGATAAATTTACACATACCTTTTCATACTTATCTTTCTTCAATAATTCAAAATGAATTTTACACATTTTAGCACGTTCTGCAATTGATGGATGCACTATTCTTTTATTATTTAACCGTAGTTGAATAGATTGAAAAATCCACGGATTACCCAAAGCCGCACGTCCAATCATTACGGCATCACATCCCGTTTCTTCACGCATTCGAATATAATCATCTGCAGTTACCACATCACCATTTCCAATAACAGGTATTTTTACAGCCTCTTTCATCTCCTTAATGAGTGTCCAATTTGATCTGCCAGTAAATTGCTGTTTAGTCGTTCGGGGATGCAATGTAACTGCTTTTACACCAATTTTCTCTAATCTCACTGCAGCTTCAGTAGAAATTATTTTACTATTATCCCAACCGGCTCGCATTTTTACCGTTACCGGCTTATCCGGGACTGACTCAATTACAGCTTGAGTTATATCTTCCATTTTGCATAAATCTTTCATGGCACCGGATCCGGCACCACGATTTGTCACTTTGGGAACTGGGCAGCCGTAATTTATATCGATAATATCTGGATTAAATCTGTCATTTAACATTTTTGCTGATTTTCCGACAATATCAGGATTATCACCAAAAATTTGTATTCCAATAGGACGCTCGTCTTCTGTGAATCTCATTAAATCTAAAGTTTTTAAATTTTCTCTAATAATGCCATCAGAGCTTACAAACTCAGTATAAACAACACCTGCACCTAAACTGCGTGAAATTACACGAAAAGGATGATCTGTCACGCCTGCCATAGGTGCAAGAAACACAGGATTATCTATATTTAAATTACCTATTTTTAACATTTTCAATACTGGATGAAATTACAGTCTAAATTCCCATTTCTTATGGGGAGCTTACTCTTTATAGGAAGTGAGATATGTTCTAAGTAGGGTACATCTGGAACAATCATATAAATATTATGATTTTTACAATGCTCTGAAAATTTGGTATTTAACTCAGTATATAAATATTCTAATGCATCTTCTTCACCAATCCTTTCACCATAAGGGGGATTGGTAATAATAAATCCATTATTAAATTTGGGTCTAAAATATTTTACATTTTGCCTGTAGAAGGTAATGAATTTCTCGATTTTAGCTTGAGTAGCCGCATCTTTAGCCATTTCAATATTTTCATCCATAATATCAGAGGCCCATATCAATGGCATATTATCACATTTTTTACTGAATGCTGATAATTTTAAATCCTCCCACAGCTTTTTATCATAATTAAAATAATTTATAAATGCATATGACCTGTTTTCTGCCCGAGGAGGAATACCCAAAGCCATAGTTGTAGCTTCTATTGCAAATGTCCCAGAACCACACATTGGATCATAAAGTGCATCCTTTTTATTCCATCCAGCAAGCTTTATGAGTCCTGCTGCAAGAGATTCATTAATTGCAGCTTTGTGTATTTTTTGCCTAAACCCTCTTTTATAAAGGGGTTGCCCTGAAGTATTAAGATATACCGTACATTTGTCTCCGTCTAAAAAAATATCAATGGGTATATCTGGATCTTTTCTGTCTATACTTGGCCGACTTAAAACTTTAGATTTTATTCTATCCACAATAGCATCTTTTGCTCGCAATCCAATAAACTGTGAATTCCGAATCCAACTTCTTCTATGACGCACATTAATTGATATTGTATGAAAAGGTGCAATAAACTCTTCCCAATTATGTCTAAAAATACCATCATAAAACGATTTTTCATTTTTGCAATTGAAAGTAAACTTTTTCAGTAATACATGCATGCCAACACGAGAATGTAAATTAGCATTATATAATTCTTTTAATCCACCCTTGAACGATACGCCACCAAAATCTACGGTAACATCACTACATCCAATATCTTCTAGCTCTTCTTTGCAAACTTCTTCAAGGCCACGAGGGCATGTTATATATAGCTCAAATTCCATAGGAAAATTTAAACCTCTTTTTTACATATCTTTCAGTGTAAAGAAATTAATTAAAAACGTAAATTATAGCATCAGATAAAGGAATAAAAATTGGATATACTGTTTGCACAATCCTCAACTGGGACGGCTACCACATTAGCATCCTTTCTACCATTTATATTAATGTTTGTCATTTTTTATGTAATTGTAATTCGCCCACAGTCAAATCAGCGAAAAAAGCATGATGAAGAACTAAAAGGCCTTAAACAAGGTGATAAGATATTGACTCGTGGTGGAGTGTATGGAGTAATCACTAATTTTCAAGGTAAAGAAAAAGAAATGGTTACTATAGAAGTTTCAACTGGAACACAATTCAATGTTGATCGTAATTATATCGTGGGCAAAGTTAACAAAAAGTAATGGCTATTATTCCAGTTATAAAATATGGTGATCCTATATTGCGAAAAAAAGTACGTAATGTTGAAGATTTTAAAAATTTAAGCACTCTCATCGATGATATGTTTGAAACCATGTATAATGAACAAGGTATTGGTTTAGCCGCCAATCAAATAGGCGTTGATAAAAATATTTTAGTATTTGATATAAGTCATTACAATTATGAGGAAGACTTGCCCAATGATTCAGAGCCAATGATTTTGATAAATGCAAAAATTGTTGAATCTACGGGAACATGTATTATGGAAGAAGGATGCTTGAGTGTGCCAGATATAAGGGCTGAAGTTACTCGACCTGAGACCATAAAAATTAGATTTCAAGATTTAGATGGCAATGTGCATGAAAAAATGTTTTCAGGATTATCTTCACGAGTATTACAGCATGAAATTGATCATCTCAATGGAAAATTCTTTACAGATTACCTATCTCCAAGTAAACGTAAATTAATCCAGAAAAGATTGTTAGAAATCTCACAAACAGGAAAACCTTCAACAGGAATAATAATTTAAACCAATAATGAAAATTGTATTTTTCGGCACCCCTGATTTTGCCATACCCTCATTGGATAAAATCTATAATTCACATCATAAAATTTTATCGGTTGTAACCAATATTCCTAAAATATCTGGGCGAGGGAATAAGCTTAACTATTCACCCATTGAAGTAGATGCCAAGCAAAAAAAAATACCTATTATTAATGTTGATGATTTAAATAATGAACATTTTTTTAAATCTTTGACTTCATTAAATGCAGATATTTTTATAATTGTTGCATTTAGAATTTTACCAAAAAAAATATTTAGTATACCCAAATTTGGTACTGTAAATTTACATGCATCTTTATTACCAAAGTATAGAGGTTCAGCCCCAATCCATCATGCAATACTCAATGATGAAAAAATAACTGGCGTAACAACCTTTAAAATTGATACTAAAGTTGATACTGGAGGTATCTATCTCCAAAAGAAGTATAAAATTGATAATTATGCAACCACTGGGATGGTATGGGAGGATTTGGCTAAAATAGGAGCAAACCTCCTTCTTAAAACTATTAATGGTATAGAAGACAATTCATTACATCCCAAATTACAAAATGATATTGAAGCCACATCTGCACCAAAAATAAAAAATAAAGATTTTGTAATTAACTGGAATCATACATCTCGGCAAATATATAACCGAATTCGTGCATTTTCGCCATATCCGGGTGCATATACTTCAATACTAGATAAGCGACTTAAAATATTTACTTGTAATGAAACTGAAACTAAAACACTTGATTGTGGGCAGTTTTTATGCAAAGATGAGAAGCTATTGGTAGGTACTAGTACAAATGATTTGGAAATTTTGAAAGTCCAACTTGAAGGAAAGAAAAAAATGTCAGCTGCAGAATTTTATCGCGGTATAAAAAATAAATTGACAGGAAAGGAATTAAGTTTTGTCTGAAGCAAAAGTTATAATCGACAAAAGGGAACTGAGAACTCGTCGTCATGCATGGGATATTATTAAACGTGCCACATTTAAAGATAGACGGTTAACTGATGTATTGGCAGAACGTATTCGTCATGGAAATTTTACCGATCAGGAAAAGCGATTTATTACTGAAATTGTTCAAGGTACAGTTCGAATGGCGGGCCGCCTAGATTGGGAGTTAAGTCAAGTTTTTAAAGGGGAGATGGAAGACCTTAAACCTCATTATTTAATTCTCCTCCGTATTGGAGTTTATCAAATTAGATACATGGACAGTATCCCAGATTATGCATCGGTAACAACTACAGTTCAACTGGCAAAACGTATTCATGAAAATCTTGGTGGCCTTACTAATGCACTATTACGATCACTTATAAATCATGAAATGCCAAGCGAACCTGATGAACATACGCCTATTGAAAATACTGCACAATTCTACAGCCATCCTGAATGGTTGATGAACAAATGGATTACTGAGACTTCTTTTCAAGAAGCAATTTCTTTAGCCCAGTGGAATAATAA
>CAYQPE010000002.1:37104-51534 GCA_964419445.1 uncultured bacterium | reverse complement strand
GATAAAGTAATATTAGATGTGCCCTGCAGTGGTACTGGGGTAATGGCTAAGCGTGCTGATATTCGATGGCGTCGAGATATGGATGATTTGCTTGAACTCCATTTGCAACAACGTAAAATATTATGGGAGGCTGCTAAAAGAGTAAATCCTGGTGGAGTATTAGTTTATAGTACCTGTTCTTTAGAATTAGAAGAAAATTGGATGATTACTGAAGCATTCTTAAAATCACATCCAGATTTTAAACTCGAGAATGCAGATAAATATGTTCCAAAGGAATTTGTAAATAAAGAAGGTGCATTATTTACATTCCCACCACAACACGGTATCGATGGGGGATTTGCTGTTAGATTTGTAAAAGATGCTTAAAACAATATCGCGATATGGAATAGTATTTCTTTCATTTGCTGTTTTAGGTGTGGTGGCAATGGACTATATAATCCTTCCAAGTTATGTAGGATATGACAACGAGCACTATTTACCTGATGTTCGGGGTAAATATATCCAAAAAGCAAAATATACTTTACAAAAACTAGGATTTACAACTGAAGTTATTACCATACCATTCTCAAAGGAGAATACACCAAGTACAGTGGTACAAATGTCTCCTCGGTCATTTACAAAAGTAAAAGAGGGACGCACAATTACACTTACAGTTGCTGGTCATCGTGAAGATGTTATTGTTCCAGATTTCACCAATCAGTCTTTGCGAAATGCAAAACTAAATGCAACGAGAGAAGGGTTGGTAATTGATACCGTCATATATGAATTTAATGATCAAATTAATGATGGAAATATCAGCTTTCAAGTACCACGAGCAGGCCATGTGGTAAAATCAAGTGCATACCTAACACTGGGTGTCAGCAAAGGAGCGCCACCAGATTATTATAATGTGCCTGATATTATAGGAAAAAGCTTGAGCAACGCTAAAGAGCATATTATAAAGTCTGGATTAAGAATTGGAAAAATTGAGTATGAATATCAACCTGATTTATTAGAGAATACTGTTATTGATCAAAGTTTCACTCCCGGTTTACGTGTTACATTTCCTGCTGCAATTGACATAATTGTAAGTACAGAAAAGGAGTTTAAATAGTGAGAAATATCTCACCTTCATTACTTTCAGCAAATTTCAACAATCTTCAAGAAGATATTAAGAAAATAGAGGAATGTGGAATAAGTAGAGTTCATCTGGATGTGATGGATGGACATTTTGTACCAAATCTAACATTTGGACCATTCATAATTAAACAATTACGTCAAATTACTCAACTCCATTTTGAAACACATTTGATGATTACTGAACCAAGACGGTATTTTGATGATTATATAAATGCTGGTTCAGATACACTTATTTTCCATGTAGAAGCTAGTGACGATATTTCAACTGATTTAAAATATATCCAATCAAAGAATGTAAAAGCTGGTGTTGCTATTAATCCAGATACTGATTTTAAAGTGATAGAACAGCATTTAGAAAATATAGATTATATTTTAATCATGTCTGTTTTTCCGGGTTTTGGAGGACAATCTTTTATTGAAAATACCCTTAATAGTATGAAAAGTATAGTAGAAATGACATCTGGATATGATATTGATATTGGCGTAGATGGGGGAGTTAACCTCTCAACAATCAATGAAGTGTATAATACTGGGATTGACATAACTATTGTTGGTTCAGGATTATTTAAGGCAGAAAATTTTAACGAGAGATACAAGCAACTGTTGCATGCATAGTTTATCGTTTATTGATGAATTCAAGAGAAAAATTGTCCATTTTGCATCAAGTATATTTGGAATACTAATTCTATCTTTTGAATATGAGCAATTATTCCCACTATTCTTGATTTGTGCAATTCTTTTCCCAGTTTTTGACTATATTCGCATACGTAATAAAAGAGTAAAAGAATTTTATAATTCCATTTTTTCTTCTATTACTCGTGGATTTGAATCACAAAGGCTTACTGGTGCATCTTTTGTTTTTATAGGTGCATTTCTTTCATTGATTCTTTTTGATTCTAGAGATGCAGCAATTGCCTTATTGATAATGAGTAATGCTGACGCAATGGCTGCAATAGTAGGTGTTGGGTTTGGTAAAACTCATTTGTTTGGTAAAACATTAGAGGGTACTTTTGCATTTTTTCTTACAAGCCTACTCATACTATTTATATTTAAAGTTCCTATTATCATTGCAGTAATTATCTCATTCATTGTAACAATGGTGGAATTGTTAGGAATCCCTAAAATAAACGATAATATTTCCATTCCGCTTACAGTTGGTACACTCTTAAATATGTTCACTTACATTTAATGAATTTCCTATCGACATTTTTTTTCTGGTTAATTCCTTTAGCATCAATACCTTTAATAATTCATTTATTAAATAAACGAAATATTAAGACTATTGATTTTAGCTCAATTCAATTTTTAAAATTCTTAGAAACTGAATCCATTCGTAAACTACAGTTTTTACAACTTTTGTTAATGATAATTCGTACATTAATCGTACTGCTCATCATATTAATGATGACACGTCCAACTGTTGGTGGATTATGGAATACAATTTCTTCACACAAAGATAATCATAATATTATCATTATTGATGATACATTTTCAACAAGTGGAAGGGTTGAAGGCAAAGAAAGAAATGAATTTACTTATGAGATTCTTGAATCTATATTTTCTTCATTGCAGGATAAATCTGAAATCAGCATATATACTTTGACCAAAGGGAAAATATTTACAGGACTTTTAGAAAATATCATTCCAGTTGAAACTTTAATTGAAAATACATATGAAGATCTTTCAACGGATATATTTACAAAAATTATTACTGAAAATAAAAACAAAGATAAGTTAGTTGATTTTCATCTAATTTCCGATGGTGCTATTGAAAATGCCAACATGTTACGTTCCTATGTTGATATTATTAAAAAATGGAATTTGTATTTATATAAATTACCTGAATTAAGTCAGAATCTCTCAATTACTGCCATCGATATAAAAAACGAAATTTTACTTCCAAATAATAAGATAAATATTTCAACAACTATTAAAAATAATGGAATTGATGCAGTTGAAGGAAAACTAATTCAATTGTTTATTGATGGAATGAGTGTTGCTCAACAATTAATCTCCCTTAAAGTAGGGGAAGATAAAGCATTTAATTTTGAAACAGCGCTACCATCTACAGGTCAATATTCTTGCACTTTTACATTAGAAGAAGACGATAAAACCGAGGACAATAAATATCATTTTATTTTAAATATTCCAGATTTATTTCATATAGGATACTTTTCGAATACTGGATTCAATCCATATTTAAATCAAATAATAAATTCCATCAATTTTAATGGGAAAATTCTAACGTTAAAGAACTATAACTCTCAAAACCTCTTGCAATCACTTCATGAAAATGAAATTATTATTGTAAACTCCTATTCAATATTTAATCAGCATTATGACGATTATTTGTACTTTGTCAATAATGGTGGTCATCTAATTATTTTCCCTAATGATTCAGACTTGGAAACTGAAAATATAAAATTAGAAGGCATTTATGATGATATAAATGTAAACCATCATGAGAATTTCAATTTAGCACATATAGCCAACAAGAAAACTGATGATAATGTTTTAAAACTCTTTAAATATCTAGAATTGCCAAACCAAAATTCTAAAATTACTGATGAACTGGGAAATTCTATTCATAATCAATTTTTAGATGGAAATGGTATAATAGATGTGTTTGGGATAAACTTATCATTAAACTGGAGCAATTTCCCCATTAAGGGAAGTCTTATTCCTTACTTTCATCAACTTTTTTACTCCAATACTAACGATAATAGGGAGGTGATGGAAGTTGGTGATATTTGGAATATTCAAGAAAAGCATCAATCATTACAAAGTTTAAAATATATATCACCTGATGATATTGAAGTAAATATTGGGGATTCAGAAAAAGTAATTAATCTTTTCAAAATTCCAGGTATTCATAAATTAATAATCAGTGATAGGTATAAGGAAATTAAAGCAGTTAATATTCCTAAAACTGAATTAGAATATATTTATTCACCCGATTTATATACACAACATTATAATGAATTGGGATTTACTATAATTGATTATTCAGAGAACATTACTGAACAATTACAAGAAACTAAAATTGGTAAAGAAATTTGGAGATTTATTTTATTCCTTATCATTATTTTAGTAATTATTGAAATGATTCTATCAAGCAATGCAGTCACAAAAACGCCAAATTAATTCATTTGAATCTGCTTTATCAATTGCAATAAAGCTATCAAATCAATCTATTGAGGATATCAACAATCAGCTAGATGAATTGCAATTGTTAGCTGAAACCGCTGGAGCAAAAATTGAAGATAGAATTATTCAAAATCGAAACCACATTGACCCAGCTACCTTTATTGGAAAAGGAAAAGTAAATTCAATAATTGACATTGCAAAAGAGTTGAAAATCAAATTAATCATTTTTAATGATGAAATTTCACCAACACAATTAAAAAATATACAAAAACTTGCTAGCGATAAAATTAAAGTTATTGATAGAACAGGTTTAATTCTTGACATTTTTGATAATCATGCAAAGTCAAGGGAAGCGAAAACACAAATCAAACTTGCCCGATTAGAATATATGCTCCCAAGACTTACTCGGCAATGGACTCACCTTGAAAGACAAATGGGGGGAGTAGGAACGAGAGGCGGTCCAGGAGAAACTCAGATAGAAATTGACCGTCGGTTAATTCGAAATCAAATTAATAAATATAAAATTGAACTTGAAGAGATTCAACGCCAGCACAACGTTAAAGTCCAGAACCGAAAAAACATATTTAAAGTTGCTTTAGTTGGTTATACAAATGCAGGGAAATCTACACTAATGAAAGCTATTTCAGGTGCAGATGTTTATATTCAAGATCAACTATTTGCAACATTAGATACTACTACACGGTCCGTTGAACTTGAGAAGGGCTTAAATATAGTATTGAGTGATACTGTTGGATTTATTGATAATCTTCCTCATAGCTTAATTGCATCGTTTCGATCTACTCTTTCTGAAGTTTATGATGCCAATTTAATTCTAAAGGTAATAGATGCCTCATCTGATCAATTTATTAAACATCTGCAGACAATTGATGATGCACTAAAAGAACTCGACATAAATTTTTCTAAATCCGCACAATTATTGGTATTAAATAAAGTAGATTTAATTAATGATGAAAATGTACTTTCTGGTTTAAAACATAAATATCCAGATGCAATTTTTGTTTCAGCCTTTAAGGAGTTAAAAATTAATAATCTTAAAGATAAAATCTCTAGAATCATAAGAAGCAATTATATTATTACTGAAATCCTCATTCCATTTAAAGATTTGAAAAAATTGAAAGAGATTTACTCAGAGCTAATTATCCATAAGAGAGAAGATACTTATAATGGTATTAAAATGAAGGTTGAGGGAGATCCATCAGTAATTGAAAAGATTAAAAATAAATAGTCGTAGAAGGTGCATTATCAGATCACTTTAAATGTGATATGAGCGGTAGATTGTCACTAAATCGCAAGTTTCCTTCATCTACAAGTAGAAAGGCCTACTTTTGAAGTAGATAAATCAATCTTCCATTATGTAAGTTGAAAGTTCTGATAATTGCCAGTCCTTCTACGAATACTTATTTTAAAAAGCAGTGTAATTTACAAATATACACAAGGAAATCTTAACATTATGTATGAAATTATTGAAACAACAACGAATAATTTTAAAATTGCAGAAAAAATTGCGAACTCTTTGATTAAAAATAAATATTCCAAATGCATTCAAATATTAAAGAATGAAAAAAGTATTTATGAATGGATTAATTCGATTCAATCCGCAGAAGAATATTTATTGCGAATAAAAGTTAATTCTAAATTTAAAAATGATGTTGTGGAATTAATAAGCAACAAAACAAATTATAAAGTACCTGAGATAATCTCTTATAAAATAGATATCTTAAACAAAGAATACGGGGAATGGCTAGATAATTAGTTTATCAAAGTGCAAACCAAATATTGCGGATAATATATATTATGTAAACTTATACTACTATATTCACTATTCTTTTGGGCACATATATTTCTTTTTTAATGTTTTTACCATCGATATACTTAAAAACATTATCTAGTGATTTTGCAGTGGCAATAATTACTTCTTTATCAGCATTCACATCAATTTCTATGTTACCTCGCAATTTACCATTTACTTGAACTGCTATATTAATTAAATCATCTATTACTAAATTTTTATCAAACTTTGGCCAATCATGTGTAAAAATTGATGAATCCTTATCTATATAAACATTCCATAATTCTTCACTTAAATGCGGTGCAAATGGTGCAAGTAATAATAAAATATTTTCAATCGTATTCTTAGAAACACTTTCTTGTTTAATTAAATAATTCGTCAATTCCATCATTCTGCTAATTGCAGTGTTAAACTTCAACTCCTCCAAATCTGAAGTAATTACCTTTATAACTTTATGTAAACTTTTATTCGTTTCTAACGATTCATCAACATCATTATCTATTAACTTACATATTTTAGAGTATTTATTTAAAAACCTATGTATTCCAGTTATACCCTTATCATTCCAATCACCACCATCTTCAAAGGGTCCCATAAACATTAAATAGATTCTAAATGTATCAGAACCATATTTTTCAATGAAATCATCTGGAGATACGCTATTTCCCTTAGATTTTGACATCTTAGCACCATCTTTTGTAATAGTACCTTGATGAATTAATTTTCTAAATGGTTCACCAAAATTTAAATATCCTAAATCTCGCAATGCTTTTGTTATAAACCGTGCATACAGCAAATGCATAGTAGCATGCTCTGCCCCACCTACATATAAATCTACAGGTAACCAATTTAATCTTGAAGTATCAAATGGACTGTCTTCTATATGAGGATTTGGATAACGTAAATAGTACCATGAAGAACACACAAAAGTGTCCATTGTATCAGGATCCCTCTTGGCTTCACCTTTACAATTCGGGCAAACGGTATTCATATAGGAATCTGAAGTTGCTAATGGAGAGACATCCTCTCCATAAGTATCAGAAAATTTTATATCATTTGGCAATTTAATTGGCAATTCACTCTCAGGAACGGGAACAATTCCACATTCATCACAATGTATTATTGGAATTGGTGCACCCCAATAACGCTGACGACTTATCAACCAATCGTGAAGTCTAAATTGTATTTTACTTCCGCCAATGCCCTTAAAATCTAACTCGTTACATATTTCACCTATAGCTTCCTTGGTTTCTAATCCATTGAGGTTATGTGAATTTAAACAAACACCATTTTCAGTATAACATTCATCTAATCCCGAAGGATTCCCATCTTTTGATACAACTTCAATAATAGGCAAATCATATTTTTTTGCAAAGAGATAATCTCTTTCATCACTTCCTGGAACTGCCATAACTGCCCCAGAGCCATAACTATTTAAAACATAATCTCCTATCCATATCGGGATTTTATCACCTGTAAATGGATGAATGGCATAGGCACCTAAAAATATCCCTGACTTTTCACTATCTTGAGATGATCTTTCAATTTCACTTTTCCGTTTAGTATTTTCAATATATCCTTCAACTTCATTTAGACACTCTGAATTTACAATCTTTCTAACTAAATCATTTTCTGGAGCCAATACAATATAACTGACTCCATAAATTGTATCAGGGCGAGTAGTAAAAATCGTAATATGTTCATTACTATCTAAAATTTCAAAAGTGATTTCAGCGCCTACGCTTTTACCAATCCAATTTTTTTGCATATGCTTTGTTTTTTGTGGCCAATCTAGATTGTCCAAATCTGACAACAATTCTTCTGCATAGTCTGTAATTTTAAAAAACCACTGCTTTAAATCTTTTTTTGTTACTTCACTGCTGCATCTATCACAGGAACCATCTTTAACTTGTTCATTTGCAAGTACAGTGGAACAACTTGGGCACCAATTAACAGGCGCTGTTTTTTGATAAGCTAATTTATTTTTGTATAATTGCAAAAACAGCCATTGAGTCCACTTATAATAAGATTCATCACTAGTAACTACTTCATTATCCCAATCAAACATTGCCCCAATACTTGTTAATTGAGATTTCATTTTCGAGATATTATCAGCACTACTTTTTTGAGGAGGAATTCCATGCTTAATAGCATAATTTTCTGCAGGTAAACCAAATGCATCAAACCCTTGAGGTTGAAAAACATTATAGCCATTCATTTTTTTATATCGCGCATATGTATCAACAGGACCATAATTATACCAATGCCCGATATGCAATTTATCTCCAGAGGGATAGCTAAACATGGTCAAGCAATAAAACTTATTTTTAATACTGTCGAAATTGGTTTTATGGGAAGAATTTTCATCCCAATACTTTTGCCACTTTATTTCTATGTCTGAATGATTCATTTTATACATATTCTTAATTAAATTAGACTGAAAATTTACTATTATTTTTACTGATGAACAGAAGAGGTTTTTAAGCTAGAATAAGATTGACTAAGTGTACAACATCAAGGACACTAATTGCTGCGTCATTATTTAAATCTGCACCTAACATGTGGTCATTGTTTAAAATCAAATTTACTAAAATTACAATATCTAAAATGTTTAGTATTCCATCATTATTTAAATCTCCCATCAAACTACTTTCCAAATAGTCAATAGAATATTTTTGTGCTCTAGGAATTTTAGCATCTTGATTATCATAATAATAATCCCAGACGATATTACCATCATAAGTAACTTCAAATATTCGGGGTGGAAATTGCACCGTTACAATAGTATTACCATTGGGCAAACGAAAAGCTCCCGATTGAGTAGTACAATAAAACCCCTCATTTTCATTAAATTGCCAAAATGGTTGTGCTGGTAAATATGGCATATTGTAATTATAATTATTTTCTTCATTTATTGGTAATTCAATTTCAATTACTTCAGAAAATTCAAATCCAGCAATATTGTTAAAAAGAATCAAATTACCGCCACCCATGTAGCTATAATCAATCCAGTTAACACTATGTTGAGCATTCAATGCATAACCATTATTAGCAATACCATAATTTTCAGGATTCCCCCATCGATAAAGTATATCCCCTCCTTTACCTGAGTTTCCTCCACTACTTGATGCTGCTTCTTCTGTAGTTGTTGAATGATCTATAATAAAAAGCTCATTTAAATGTCTTGATGAAATTACAATTTGGTCTAATAAATCATTATAATGAATTGAGTTAGCATGAAACCATTCACCATTTCCATTATTATTTTGGTGTCCTCCACCCAAGGAACCCATATTTATATTTAGACGATGAGGATTATCGTGGAGTTCTCCATAATTGGGTAATTCTGGGTTTATATCCTGAATAAGATGATCCCACGCATGCCATCGCCAAACAACTTCTGCATTGTTATTTGGTTGTGGTTGGATCTCAATAATTACTTCAGGCCACATATCTGAATTTATATCTACTCGACCATGGTTTATGGCTTCATTCATTGAAATAATTTCCCATGCCAATAATAAAATATTACCATTGGGCAAAGGTTCGATATCATGATGAAATGCATAAGGGCTATCAGTAAATTGGTATTGCCATAATATATTTCCATGCCAATCATATCTAATGATTTTTCCTCCATTTGGACGACCATCAATTGTTGTTGGATACAATAATGTACTATCTGGTAATAGATATGCAATACTCGATGGTCTTGTCAGATGTCGCCATTCATTTATAATAGTTTCTTCATTTTGCATCAAATAAGTAGAATAAAAATCAGTTGATTGGGCTGGAGTAACAGGAGTAAATAATAATAAACCATTAAAAACTTCCTGTGCAAATGTAATTGAAGTCAATAGCGCAAATATTATTATTTGTATAGATTTCATAGGCTAAATATACATAAAGCCTATATAAATCAGGAAATCATGGTAATTCTATCTATCTAAGATGATGTTTACAAGTGATATAATATCTAATACATTTAATGTATTATCATTATTAATGTCCGAAACAGGAGATGGACTTTCTCCATCTAAAATTAAATTTACGAGCATGATAATATCGAGAACATTTATTATCGCATCTCCATTAATATCACCCAATATGTAATCAGATTCACATGCCAATTCACTTAAAAATGATGAAGAGAATTCAACGGTCTCATCCATATAGCTTGAAGAGGAAATAAATGGCGTGTGCCCAGCACCATCCCAACTTAAAAACGAAGATAAATTACCTAATTCAAGCATTCTATTGTGAATGGATTCGCTTCCAGCAATATTCATATTTAATCCAAACAATGTAATCATACCGTCACCATAAGGAACAATATCATCTTCAGTTCCATGTAGATTAACAATAGGCATATCCCCTTGAATAATCCAGTCGGTTTCCCCTACTGCACCACATAAATTTACTACGCCATGAAACTCTGATGAATATCCTTCGTTTCCACTTACGCCCTCAAGGCCACCATTATCATAAATATAATCTTGAATAAATGTAGGGATTTCATAATCTTCATCTAAATATGCAGCATTTACTGCAGAAATACCACCAGCAGATACTCCTCCTGCATAAATACGATTAACATCAATCCTAAAATCATCATATACTGCATCATTCATCCTAAAATAGCGAATAGCACCCTTTAAATCATGAATCCCTTTTGCTGCTGCTTTATATGCTGTTTCTTCATTTGCAAGCCATATAAGCTCAGTAGTTAATCTATAATCAATTGCCGCTGCCACATACCCCATTTTTGCATAACGTGTGCATAATTCCACAATATCAGGAGAGGTTCTTGATCCACCAATAAATGAACCTCCAAACATCATAATTACAAGTGGTCTGTCATTTACAACATCACCATCGGGTTCATAGACATCAAGATATAGGTTTTCTAGGACATCACCCAAAAATCCCGAATTATAATTTGATCCATATTGAATACCGCTAGTGACAACAACGTTATCAAAAATTTCGGAATGATAACGACCATTTAGACATTCTTCCTGAGCTAAAGAAATTGTAATTAATAGTGATAAAGTAAATATTTTTTTCATACCTGAATCTACGATAAATAGTTAATGCATATCCACATTAATTTATAATCCAATTACCGGTGAGCAATAAAATTGCAACTATTGATGCACTCATTACTAATCCAAAAAGTACACCAACAAGTGAATTTGAAAATCTCAAGTTAAAAACAGACGCTGCAACAGAACCTGTCCACGCCCCGGTTATTGGCAAAGGAATTCCAACAAAAATAATTAAGCCCCAAAATTTATATTTTTCTACAACTCCGCCTTTATTTCGAGCTCTTATAATCACCCAATTAAAAAATTTATATAAAAAATTGTTCTGATATTGAACTGGAATATTGTGCAATAATTCAATAACTTTTGGTGTTATCAATAATATGGGAATAGAAATTAAAAAATTACCTACTATAGAAATTAAAAAAGCTGATTTAAGTGTTAATCCTCCAAAAACATATGCCCACGGCAACGCTCCTCTTAACTCTACTATAGGCAACATTGATATTATCAAAGTGGTGATTTCAGGATGCTCAATCGTTGAGTTTACAATGTTAATTATAGCTTCTTGCATAAAAAGAGAAATATTAATTTAATAAATTTAATTGTGTCTAATACATTATTGATTGAACTAGACTCTTCACCATATACAGTATGAACATCCACATGTTCAACCGATGCCGATTTATTTGTTAACAATTTAAGTAATAATTCACTTTCAAATTGAAATCCAGCATATTTGAAGTTTAAATCATTTATTGAATTCATTTTATATCTTCTGAATCCACATTGTGAATCGTAAATCTTATGATTCGTTAAAGTTGATATTATTAATGAGGTTAAAAAATTAGAAAATTTTCGGTGAATAGGCATTGATGTATCAAAATTACGACTTCCAACAACTAAATCTACTGAAGGGTCCACTAATTCAAAATCAGGGATATCTTTTGGTAAATGTTGCATATCTGAATCCACCGTTAGTACATGTGTATAGCAATGTTTTAAAGCGTAATCAAAACCCCTTAATAATGTTGCACCTTTTCCCAAATTCTTTTCATTCCTAAGAATAGAGATATTCTCATCAACTAAATTAATAGGCTCATCGGAGCAATCATCTATAATTAAAATATTATTGGATGAATGCAATTTTATACCATTTATTAATTGTGGTATAAATTTATTATCATTGTAACATGGAATTAATATTAAGGTTTTCATATTGAATACAAAAAAAGTAAGCAAAGCTTACTTTTTGTCGGAACGGCCAGATTTGAACTGGCGACCCCTTGACCCCCAGTCAAGTGCGCTACCGGACTACGCCACGTCCCGATAGGAAAATTTACAAATTAATTTAAACGCCATTATAATTCTTTTTTGAATGATTCTATAGTTTTTATGATATCATTTAAACCATTGCGCAAATCTTTTAAAGTCTTTAAATCTAGCTCTGAGATTGAGTCAGAAATCTTCACCACTTTTTCAGCGGCTTGAACAGGCTCCACTTTATCTTTTAAGTATTGTCGAGCGCCTTTTATGGTAAATTTCTTTTTATATAATAAGGTTTGAATTTCTTGAATTAACTCCACATCGGCTAATCTGTAAGTTCTGTTGCCAGCTCGATTTTTAGATGGACGAAGTTGTGGAAATTCAGTTTCCCAGTACCTTAAAACATATTGTTTGAGGCCAGTTATTTCACTTACCTCACCTATCGAATAGTATAATTTTTTTATTTCTCTTGCTTCCATTGTCACTCTTAATCTTTATAAAGGTTTATTAAAGTATTACTTTAACTTAAAGGTTTTGTACTATTCATTCAAAGTATTTCTTTAACTAGTACAGTTAAATGTGCACAATTCTGAATTATATTCTCTTTCAGTGATTCTATTTTTGATAAATTCAACTTTCTTTGTAGTGATTTTTTATTGTCAATTGAATAGATTGAACGTCTTCTAATTACGTTTTGGTGAGATATCATACGATTATAAGGAATATAAATTTTATTATAATAATTTAATATTATAGGTATATGATGTTCATCTAACAGTCCAAATGGTGGAGTATATTTTTCAATCTTAGTATTCAATAATTTTTCTAGGATATACTTGGATTCTTCTAAATCACTCTTTAAATCATTTAATGATAGATTTTTAATGGATTTATGAGATAAACCATGACTTCCAATTTGCCATCCATTTTCAAATAAATGTATTAGATTTGCTTCACTTAAATGTTTTGATTTATTAAGACCTAAAAAATTTACATCCCATAGATTCTCTTTACCAATATAGCCTGCAATGGGAAAAACTATTCCTTTTAAATTATACTTCTCCATAAGTGGATATGCAATTCTAAACACTGATTCATATCCATCATCAAATATAATTTTAAAATCAGGATGAGATGAAAAACCCATCTTTTTAAAAAATTGCAGATGGGTTTCAAATTTAGCTTTTGTAATTCGGTTTAATCCTAAGAAAAATCCCGAACCAAGCTGATGATATGCAAAATACATTTAAACTATGCTAACACCTCATTTGGAGCTATAAAAGGCAAGTTAAATGCATCAGCCACACCCTGATGGGTTACTTTCCCTTTATAAACGTTTAACCCCTTCTCTAATACTTTATCACTCACAAGTGCATCCTTATATCCATATTTAGCTATTTTTTTAATAAATGGAAATGTTGCATTAGATAAAGCAATTGTTGATGTGTATGGCACAGCTCCTGGCATATTGGCAACGCAATAATGGATAATACCATTTACTTCATAAGTTGGATCTTTATGTGTTGTGGGTTTACAGGTTTCAACACATCCACCTTGGTCCACTGCCACATCAATAATTACTGCTCTTTCAGGCATCAATGATAGCATATCTTTTGTGACCAAGTTAGGAGCTTTTGCACCAACAACTAAAACTGCACCAATCAATAGATCTGTTTGAGGTAGCAATTCTATAATGGTATGCTTATTAGAATAAAGCGTAAATACATTAGAAGGCATAATATCATCGAGATATTTTAGTCTATCTGGACTAATATCCAATATATTTACTTTTGCACCTAACCCTGCTGCTAATTTTGCAGCATTCATACCGACTATTCCACCACCGAGAATAGTTACAGTAGCAGGCTCTACTCCTGGAACGCCACTTAATAGCTTCCCTCTACCACCCATATTAGCTTCAAGGCATTTTGCACCATTCTGAACGGCCATTCTTCCGGCAACTTCACTCATAGGTATTAATAGAGGCAATTGCCCATTTTCACTTTGGACAGTTTCATAGGCAATTGCAATTGATTTACTATT
>CAYQPE010000002.1:0-37004 GCA_964419445.1 uncultured bacterium | reverse complement strand
TTCCTTTGGAATACCAATTATCATTAATCTACCTTAGGATTTTTGTGTATTTTCTTTTGTAGGTCTTTCCATAAGCGCTTTCATGCTGAAATTCAATCGACCTTTATTGTCAATTTCCATGAGCTTAACTTTTACTTGCTGACCCTCTTTAAGCACATCAGTCACTTTTTCGACACGACTCCAATTTAATTCAGAGATATGAACCAATCCTTCTTTACCTGGAGCAATTTTTACAAATGCACCAAAGTCCATAATTTTAACGACTTCTGCATCATATGCATTGCCAGGTTCAGGAACAAGGCTGTATGAGCTAATAATTTCAGCAACTTTTTCTATAGAATCTGCATCATGTGCTAAAATTACACATAACCCATCTTCTTCTACATTCACTTCACATTCATATTCTTCACAAATGGCTTTAATGTTTTTACCACCTGGCCCAATGAAATCACCTATTTTATCAACAGGAAGTGCTGCCTTACCAATCTTAGGTGCATGTGCAGAAAGATGAGGTCTAACTTCTGGCATTGCTTTTTCCATTTCACCAAGAATATGTAACCGTGCGTCTTTTGCTTGTTGCAATGCTTTTGTCATAAGATCAATTGGAAGACCATCAATCTTTAAATCCATCTGGATAGCTGAAATACCATCTTTAGTACCTGCAACTTTAAAATCCATATCTCCCAAATGATCTTCAGTACCTAGAATATCTGTAAGTATTGCATAGTTGTTTTCATCTTCCATCACAAGACCCATTGCAACACCTGCAATTGGATTTTTAATGGGAACACCGGCATCCATTAATGCAAGAATGCCTCCACATACAGTAGCCATTGAAGAAGAACCATTAGATTCTAATACTTCTGAAACTACTCGAATTGTATATGGGAAATCATCAAATTCAGGTAGAACTCCTCTAATTGAGCGTTCTGCTAAATTTCCATGCCCTACTTCACGTCTAGATAACCCAAATCTCATTCTAGCTTCACCCACACTAAATGAGGGGAAATTATAATGAAGCATTGCACGTTTATAGGTCAAACCTTCAATATTATCCAACATTTGTTCATCTCGTTTTCCACCAAGGGTAACCGTAGCCAATGCTTGCGTTTCACCTCTGGTAAATAAAGAAGAACCATGTGTGCGTGGCAATAATGATGTATCAATATCAATGTTTCTAACTGTAGTCAAATCACGACCATCAGCACGTGTACCTGCCAATGTTCGCTTTCTTAAATCAGCCGTAATTTGATCATCAATATAAGATTTAATTTCAGATGAATTATCTTCAAAATCTTCACCCATTTCCTCAACGATGTTCTCTTTAAAAATTCGGATATCTTCATATCTATCAAATTTTTGTTTTGGATCATTTAATGATGAAATTTTACCATCGATAAATTTATCTATTTCAGAATGTAATTCAGTATTTACTTCAGGTTCAACAACTACACGTTTTTTCTTACCACAGGCAGATACTAGCTCTTCTTGTAATTTAATAATATCTTGAATAGCTTCAAATGCATACTGTATTGCAGAAAGAAATTCATCTTCTGTAATATAATCTGCTTCACCTTCAACCATTACCACTGAATCTGCTGTACCAGAAACAATAATTTCCATATCGCTCTCTGGTAGTTCTGTATTAGTTGGGTTGATTATATATTTACCTTCTACGCGACCAACACGTACAGTGGCTACAGGCCCATTCCATGGGACATCTGAAATTGCAAGGGCTGCGGAAGCAGCAATTGTACCCAAAACATCGCCTTGATTGTCTTCATCATAAGACAATACATTAATGAATACCTGAGTTTCAGCATTAAACCCCTTAGGGAATAATGGTCGCAATGGTCTATCAGTTAGCCTACTTGCGATAATTTCTTTTTCTGATGGCCGTGCTTCACGTTTAAAAAATCCACCAGGAATACGCCCTGCAGCGTAAAACTTTTCTCTATACTCTACTGATAAGGGGAAAAAACCTCTATCTTCACCTTCATCCTTATTTGCTGTAGCAGTTGCTAATAGCACGGTTTCACCATAAGTTAGTACTATCGAACCACTTGCTTGCTTGGCCATTCTTCCTGTTTCCAGGCTAAGTGTACGACCTGCAAGTTCCATTGTTTTAATTATCATTTTTACTTTCTAATATTCTTACTTACGAATATTTAATTTTTCGATTATTGATTTATAACGAGCGATATCATCTTTTTTGATATAATTTAATAATTTTCTTCTTTTTGCAACTTGGATAATCAATCCTCTTCGGCTGCTGTTATCTTTTTTATTTCCTTTTAAATGATCAGTTATATTGCGAATTTTATCAGTTAAAATTGCAATCTGAACTTCAGTAGTGCCTGAGTTTTTTTCATCACCACCGTATTCTTTTATTAACTCTTCTACACTCTCTTTCGTGATAGACATTATTTTCTCCTTTTATCTTTCTATTCTAGTTCTAAACATCGCATTTTATCTTTTTCTAATTGCGATATAAGTAGTTCAATGGAAGTAAAATGAATTTCATCTCTTAAAAATTCAATAAACTCTATCGTTAACTCTTTTCCATATAATTTTAAATATTTATCGGTAAAAATATTTACTTCAATTTTTACATCATTTCCATTAAATGTTGGGCGCATTCCGATATTACACATACCGCTGTATTTAATGTTTTCAATTTTAACATTAACTTTATAAACGCCTTGTTTTGGAATTATCTGTGATTCTGCATTTGGAATTATATTTGCCGTTGGGAAACCAAGCCTATTTCCATTACCATCACCTTTTACTACATGGCCAGTAATTTCATAATCCCAACCTAGCATTTCATTCGCTTTTCGAATATTTCCTTCTGATATATACTTCCGAATTTGAGTACTACTTATTATATAACCCTCTAATTCAACTCCATCAATTTGATGAGCACTATACCCAAATTTTATTGAATTTTTCACTAAAAGCTTATAATCACCTTTTCGATTATGCCCAAAATGATGGTCATAACCAACAATAATATCAACGGGATTAAATTTATTGATAATGAAAGTTTTTAAGAAATCTTCTGCATCAATATGTGATAGCTCTAAATCAAATGGAATTATAAGTAATATATCAATTCCAACCTTTTCAAAAATTGAAATCTTCTTTTCAATAGTTGAAATCTGGTAATTTTCTGGTAATTTGCTTGTAAAGAGTATTGTTTTGGGATGTGGATCAAAAGTGATCACAACGGATTCAATATTCTTTTCATTAGCTAAATGCACAGCTTTATTTACAATACTTAAATGACCACTGTGAATACCATCAAAATTTCCAATAGTAACAATAGATGAGTTTATATCATCAAATTTATCTATACTTCTATAGATGAGCATGTTGCAAATTCCTCTATTGAAATTGCATTGGCGTCAGTATAATCACCAACCTTTGTTCGAGTTAACGATGTCAAAAAACCTACCGTATTCAATTCACGGGCGATATCACGAGCCAAAGCTCGTACATAAGTACCTCGTCCACAAATTACACGGATTTCAATTTCATTAGTGTTAAAGGCGAGTAAGTCAATTTGCTTTACATTAACTTTTCTCGCTTTTCTTTCTATAGTTTCACCTTTTCTGGCTAACTCATATAAGCGTTTACCATTTACATGTAATGCAGAATACATGGGCGGTATCTGGTCAATTTCACCAATAAATTTTTCTAAAACAGATAGCACTTTTTCTTCGTTTACATCATCAGGGATTGCTTTAGTCTTTACGATTTTCCCTTCAATATCTAAAGTATCTGTCTGTTCACCCAATTTTACAGTAGCAATGTATTCTTTTTCACAATCCATCAAAGATTCGACCTTTTTAGTCATCTTACCTATACAAAGAACAAGTACTCCTTCTGCAAATGGATCAAGTGTACCTGCATGTCCAACTTTTGATGGCCTTACATAGCCCCTAATTTTTTTAACAACATCAAATGAAGTCCAACCTGTGGGTTTCCATATTCCAACAATGGCATCCACTATTTGTCATCTTTCTTAATGTTGTTCAATAATGTACCAATCTTTTCAGCTTTTTTTAATGAATCGTCATAATAAAAACGAACATCTGGTACATATTTTACATTTAATCGTTTCCCTAAATGATATCGAATAACTTTTCGATTTTCCTTAAGAAGCGCTATCACTTCATCTGAAGATAGCTTTGAATTGAGTAAACTTACAAAAATTTTAGCTAAACGTAAATCTGATGTAATTTCAACCTTAGAAACAGTTAATAAACCTGCATTTGGAATATTGAAATCAGAAATAAAAACTTCACCCATAATGTGTTGAATTTCATCTGACATTCGTTCTGATCGCTTGTATGGCTTATTACTATACATTTTAATTTATGCAAGAGATCTTTTTATTTCTTTGATTTCATAAACTTCGATGATATCGCCCAATTCAAACTCATAAAAACCTTGAACACCAATACCACATTCAAATCCTTCTAGCACTTCATTTGCATCATCTTTAAAGCGTTTTAATGATGTCAATTTACCTTCGTGTAAAGTTTCATCGTTACGTTTTACACGTAAAAGAGCATTTCGAATAACTTTACCTTTTTTCACCGAACATCCTGCAATCACACCTAATTTTGGAATTTTAAACATATTTCTTACTTCAGCAAATCCCAACGCTTCTTCAACTTGATCAGGCTCCAACAACCCTTCAAGAGCTAACTTGACTTCATTTATGGCTTCATAAATCACTGAATATTGTCGAATATCCACACCCAGAGTTTTTGCTCTCATCTTTGCCTCTGCAGATGTATTTACATTGAATGCCACAATAATAGCTCCAGATGTTCCAGCTAGATTCACATCATTTTCAGTAATCATTCCCACGGATCTGTGAACAATTTTTACAGAAACTTCATCATTAGATAATCCCATTAGCGAATCACTCAATGCTTCGATTGAACCATCAACGTCCCCTTTAATAATAATATCTAACTCTTGTATTTCACCACTTGAAATTTGTTTACTAATTTGGTCTAGAGTTAATTTTCTAAATCTTCTTTGCTCTGCCTCACGTTTCAGCTGAGAGCGTTCTTGTGCAATACGTTTTGCTTCACGCTCATCACTATAAACAGTTAAAACATCGCCAGCATTAGGGACCTCAGTAAATCCTAAAATTTGTACAGGATCTGATGGTAAAGCCTTTTCTACTTTTTTGCTTCGTTCATTAAGCATAGCTCTAACTTTAGTAGATTGAGTACCACACACAAAAACATCACCACGTTTTAATGTACCTCTTTGTACAAGTACAGTGGCGATAGGTCCTAAACCTTTATCTAATCGAGATTCAACAACAACACCTTTTGCAAGAGTCTCTCTATTTGCTTTTAAGTCTAATACTTCAGCTTCAAGCTGTACTTTTTCTAATAACTCATCAATACCCACACCTGTTTTTGCTGAAATTTCTTGACATTGATACTTACCACCCCAATCTTCCACTAAAATATTTTGCTCTGAAAGTCGTTTTTTAATATTATCAACATTTGCCGCAGGTAAATCAACTTTATTTATAGCAATAATGATAGGCACCGATGCTGCCTTTGCATGATCAATTGCCTCAATTGTTTGTGGCATAACATCATCATCAGCTGCAACAATAACAATTACAATATCTGTTACTTGTGCCCCTCTAGATCGCATCGCTGTAAATGCAGCGTGTCCAGGCGTATCTAAAAAAGTCATCTTACTTTCATCTTTTAGCTCAACTTCATATGCACCAATATGCTGAGTAATTCCTCCTGATTCACCTGCAACCACATTTTCATTTCTAATATAATCCAATAATGATGTTTTACCGTGATCTACATGACCCATAACGGTAACAACTGCAGGGCGAGGTTGAGCATTTTCCAGATCTTCAACTTCTTCTTCAACTTGCGTTGATTCATCAGCATATTCTAAAGTTTCAATTTCAAAACCAAATTCATCAGCAATCATAATCATAGATTCCATATCAAGACGCTGATTTATAGTTACCATCATCCCTAGCCCCATACATGCCATAATTACATCTTGGGCTTTAACATTCATAGACTGTGCCAACTCATCTACAGTAGTAAACTCTGGTAGCTTTATAATATTTTCACTAACAAGAACCTCTTCAGTTACACCTTTATCTTTTTTCTTTGCTTTCTTTTTAGATGATTTTTTACCAAATTGTGGCAAAGGCTGTTTTAATGTAGCCCGACTAGTCTCTTTCTCTCTTCCACCCCGTTTTGATTGGCTAATCTTGTCAGCAATAGAGGATATATCAATTTTCTTTAATTTTCTTGGCTTAGGTACAACTTCTTTCTTTTCTGGAGCAACCTTTTCTTTTTTTGCTGGTTTTTCCTTCTTCTTTTTGCGATCTTCCTTACGTTGCTTTTCTTGCTCTTTCTGCTTCTTCAATTTTTCTTTTTCAGCATCAGTAGCATGTCTAACAACTTTTAATCCAACATCAAACTTAGGCTTTTTTGCTTTCGTTTTCTCACTAGCCTCAACAACCTTCTTCTCTTCTTCAACTTTTGCTTTTTCAACGGCTTCTTTAAGTTCTAGTTCTGCAATGCGTTTTTTCTCGTCATCACGCACTTTTTTTTCTTTAGTAATTTTATCACGCAACGATGATACTGTCGTACCTGAATCAGAACTCAATTTCTTTAATTCTTTAGGTTCTTCTTTTGTTTGCTTTTTAATGCTGGTTACTACAGCTTGTCGTGCCTGCTCTTTGCGAAGTCTTTCTATCTGCTGCTTCTCTTTAGCAAATTCACCAAGAATTTTATCATATACTTCAGCATCAACGGGAGCCATATGGCTAGAAACCTCTACGCCCTCATTTTTTAGGAATTCAATAATTTCTATATGAGAAATATTCAATTCCTTGGCAATATGAAATATTCGCTTCTTTTTAGTTGCTTCAGCCATATATTTTTATTCTTCGACTTCCTCTAAATCTGATTCACTTACAACTTCTTCCGACACAACTACTTCATCTTCTGGAGAAGCCTCATCGATTAAATTAGCTATTTTTTCGATTGTTTTTTCTCCAACCCCTTTTAATTCTAGCAGTACATCTCTTTCTGCAGACAAAAAATCATCACCAGTATGAATATCTATTTTGGACAACATTTCAACCTGCGTTGGTGTAATTCCTTCCAATTCATCTAGATAAATTGTTTCAGTAGTTGTACCTTCGTAATCTGTCTTTTTAACGGCATCAATTGTAAAGCCAGTCACATCTGATGCTAATTTAATATTTTGACCATTACGTCCAATAGCAATAGGTAACTCTTCATCTTCAAAAACTGCAACAACATAAGGCCTTTCTTCATCAATATAAAGATTAATTGGCTTTGCTGGAGCTAATGCACGTGATATTAAAATTTCTGGCTGATTACTCCAGTTAATAATATCTATCTTTTCACCATTCAATTCCCGAACTACAGACTGAATACGGCTTCCTCTCATACCAACACATGCACCTACAGCATCAATTCGTTGATCTGATGAATATACAACAATTTTACTTCTATCGCCGGCTGAACGTGATACCGCCTTAACTTCAATAATTCCATCTTCAATTTCAGGTATTTCCATTTCAAAAAGTCGTTCTAAGAACATATTGTCAGCGCGTGAAAGTACAATTTCAGGGCCTTTGGGTGTAAATTCAACAGATTTTATTACCCCTCTAACCGATTCACCTCTTCTATAGCGATCATTAGGTAGCTGTTCTGTTTTAGGGAGAAGTAATTCTGCTTGTTCAAAATTTACAAAAATTCTATCGCGCTGTATTTGATGAACACTACCAACTACAATTTCACCAATTTTTTTACTGAAATCACTATATACTGCCTCACGTTCAATATCACGAATACGTTGAGCTAAATGTTGCTTTGCAGTGTTAATCAATCGACGGCCAAAATCTTCAGGGCTCAATACGTCAATAAAAGGATCACCAATTTCCAAATCTACTTCTACTTTTTGAGCATCCTCTAAACTGATTTCACAAACTGGATCCATTACGTCGTCAACCACAACTTTTTCTTGATAGATTTCAATTTCACCCTTTTCCATGTTTACAATTACACTGAAGTTGTCACAATCTTCACCATATTTTTTATAAATCATGGTCATAAACAAATCTTCAATAATCGTGCTGAGATTCGTTCTATCTATATTTTTTTCTTTAGCTACTACAGAAAATGCCTCAATTATGTCCTTATTTATCAAGACTACATTCCTCTTATTAAATTTGGTTAATAAATACAGAAAGTGGGTTTTATACCCACTTTCTGCCGTGCATAATTTACACGTAAAGATATATTTATATCAAATTAATTATTGAGATGAAAATCCGCTTGAGCTTGTAACTCTTCCGCTTTATTTTTATCATTAAAATTCAATGTCTCTGATTCCAATAACTCAGCTAGAATAGATTTTGCATCTTGGTAATTACCATGCATTATATTGGCTAATGCTAATCCAACTTGATATTGAGCATCCATGCCAGTTGCCCTACCTTTGTCAACTGCTTTTTTAAAGTACTTTTCAGCACTTTCAACAGAATTTGCATTTAGTTTTGCATTCCCCAATGTTTCAAGAATTCCTGCATGTATCACATTATCAACATTATCAGAGTCAATTTTTTCAACAATAGATTCAATACTACCATCCTCATTATTCAAGTAAGCATCAGCAATAAGATAAACACCTGCTTGGCTTGCGGCATCAGTTCCAGCATATTCCTCAACAACTTCCTTTAAGCTCTGAATAGAAATTTCACTTTTTGAAGCATTGTACTCACTCTGTGCTGTTCCAGAAAGAGAACGCGCCTCCATCAACATACTACGTTGATTTCCTGCATAGTATCCCCATCCACCAACCAACACAACTAATGCTAACAATATTTGAAATACACTATTCTTATTACTTTCAAGATACTCAAGAATATTTAATAGCTTCTCATGTATCGGATCATATCTTAATTCGTCTTTTTTCATAACAACTCCTTTTGTGTACCCTCTACAGGGATCGAACCTGTATCTAAGGTTTAGGAAACCTTTGTTCTATCCATTGAACTAAGAGGGCCAAGGTATTTGGCTAAATTTATAGGCGGTAAAATTAGCTATTTATCGACATTATTAAATAGATTATTTTAATACCGTTATTTTAATATTTTCTTGAGTACTCTTAGTTTTTGCTGTAACCATATAAACTCCAGTAGGAATATTAGGGTTGAATCTAATAACTAAATTATGATTTACATCAAGTTGATATATATTTTCTGAAACAATTTCACCTAATAGAGAAACTATTTTTATATTGACAGATGACATGGATTCATTGCCAAAAAATCGCAAATATGAAACCTCTGAGCTAGTTACTGGATTTGGGTATATAAATACATGCCTGTTATTAGGTGATGCAATTGTACTATAATTAAAAGTAGATTCAATATTTTTTAATGAATCCTCTAAAGCAAAATAAATTACACGATTAAGTTCACCAAAATCTTCACTAAATGAGTTATTTATGCTTTGAATTAATGTATAATCTCCATTTATCATAATTGAATCAAAGTAAGTGAATTCAGGTAAACCTAATGGGTAAATTGAATATGGTGAAATTTCGATTGTGCGTGAGAAAAGGTAGTCATCTTTTCCCATACTAAAAAAAGTATCTAGCTCATATATATTATCATATTCAGCAATTTCTGTTTCTCCCATTAAACCAATACTTAAACTCTTAATCCACTCTTCAAACACATAATCTAAATCAACTATTTCCCCAATAGATTCAATACCCTCTTTTTCATGATGGAAAATATCATTTATAGTGTTTATTCCGTATTGTCCATATATAAACTTCATAAATAAAGCCGATTTAGCATAGTATGGAAGTGTTGTCGTAGAACCCCATTCATCTAATCCAATAGTAACATCTTTTAAATATGGATTATAATCACGTTCACCATAACCAAGTAGAGATGCAATTAAATCAGACAACCCTTCATTTAACCATGGATTATGAAAAAAATATTCATTTTTATTTTCATTAAAAAAATAGCCTTCTTTTTTATCAGAATTCCAATGGAGTAAATGTTGCAACTCATGGGCAATAACAAACAATTTACTTTGATAATTTTCAGCATTTATAAATAAAGGGTTGGTGTCAATATATAAAACATTTCTACTATTAAATCTAATATCGCTTTTCCATTCATATGGATAAATGCAATCTTCTTTTTCAAAAATGCCTACAAAGGTACACATTTCTTGATCAGCAGGATCAAAAAAGCCAGATACAAACTCATTTGGTTGATTGTAGGGATCTTTAATATCAACAAAGAGTACGTATACACTATTATCTGAATGGTTAAACTCTGGAAGATTGCCTAACAGAGATTTTTCTGCGCCTAAAATCCCACCATCATATACAGTATTATTTATTTGAAAAGTCGTACTTGTAAATTCGTTAAAAATATCTTCGATAATAGAAACATCTATATTTCCATTTTCTATTTCAGTTTTTTGAGCATAAAACTTCACTGCAGAATTTTCAATAATTAAATCAAAATCAATTTCTTCAGGTAATCTAGTATCTAAATTTCTTACTATGAAAACACCATTTTCTATTCTGTTCAATTCATTATCTTTAATATTTACAGTATTAGGTTTAACATACTTAATGGCACCTAGACCACAAGTGTTGTTATGAGGATAAATATTATTAAATAATAGAACGAGGAAAAAGACGCTATTAAATGACTTCATCAACTAATTCACGTTGCATCAAATCTTTAATTGCATCCATTGGAGGTTTTTGTAGAAAAAGTACTTTGTATGTCTCTTCACAAATCGGCATATTTATATTATGCTTTTGGGAAAGTTGATATAATGATTTGGTAGTATTAATTCCTTCTGCAATCATATTCATTTTACCGTAAACTTCATCAAGGGAATTGCCTTTTGCAAGCAACTCACCGACTTTACGGTTGCGACTATGTTCACTAAAAGCAGTAACAATTAAGTCTCCTATTCCACTTAGACCAAAGAAAGTTTCATTTTTTGCACCTAAAAACTCACCCAGACGTGAAATTTCCCAAAGACCTCGTGTTAACAATGCAGCCTTAGTGTTGTCCCCTAAATTTAGTCCAGAGCAAATGCCTCCAGCAATGGCTATAACATTTTTAACTGCACCACCAATTTCTACACCAATTATATCTGTATTTGTATAAACCCTAAAATATTCGTTTGAAAATAGCTGTTGGATATATTTAGCATTAATTTTGTTAGAGCACGCCGCAACAATAGCTGTTGGTATTTTCCTGCATACTTCTTCAGCATGACTTGGTCCTGATAGCGCCACTATACTATCATTATTCCAGCCTGTAGATTCAACTATCACATCTGACATCAATTGCATAGAATCGTTTTCTATTCCTTTTGATGCACAAACCACCAAAGATGGATTGAAGGTTTTCATTTTAGTTAAAGTTTCTCTTACAACGTGAGATGGAATTGCAATTACAAGTGGTGTATTTTCGGGTATTCTACTAAATTCTGATATAATATTGATATTTTCGTGGAATGAGAATGAATTCAAATTTGGATGATTTCGTGAAACTTGCATTTCTTCGGCAGATTTATTATTATAATGCCAAAGCCACACCTCATTTCCATTTTCAGCAAGCACTTGAGATAATGCTGTACCCCAAGTACCTGCACCTAATACAGCAATTTTCACGAACTTATACTACTTTTCCTATTTTGTAGTAAGTTTCATTTATAGATGCTAAATGTGCTTCACATTCTTCAACACCATCGGGTGAAACAATTAAGATCAACCCAATTCCTAAATTCATACTTTGACGCATATCATCTTCTGGAACATTGCCTAACTTTTTAATTAAATTAAATATTTCTAACCGTGGCCATGCATTCCAGTCTGTATCAAGAGATTGACCATCATTCAAAATTCTCATTGTATTGTTTACAATTCCACCACCTGTAATATGTGAAATACCTTTTAGCCAATTTTTTTCTAAGATTGCATCTGCAACATTAAGATATGACCTGTGAATATTTAGTAAGGCATCACCAATAGTGGACTGTAAATCTTCATGCCAATCATCAATATCAAATTCTTCTAAAAGCACTTTTCTTGCAAGTGAATATCCATTAGTATGTAGTCCATTTGATGGCAAACCAATTAATATGTCTCCAGAATTTGCTTTTCTACTTGGAAGCATATATTTTTTATCAACTACACCTATTATAGTACCACTCATATCATAATCACCAGGCTTATAAAATCCTGGCATTTCAGCAGTTTCCCCACCGATTAGTGAGCAATTATTTTCTTTACATGCTTTTGCTAAACCACTTACTACACCCTCTAGGACATCAACTTCTAATTTTCCCGTTGCAAAATAATCTAAGAAAAACATGGGGCGTGCTCCAACAGCAAGTATATCATTCACACAATGGTTTACTAGACATTGCCCCACAGTATCATGCTTGCCTGACAAGAATGCAATTTTTAATTTAGTACCAACACCATCGGCACTTGATACTAAAACAGGTTCATCGTAATCATTTTTGGGAAATTGAAAGCAACCCCCAAATCCACCAATATCCGTTAATGTATTCGGTGTAAATGTATTTTTTACAAGGCCACCAATACGCTTTACGGCTTGATCGCCAGTTTCAATATCAACGCCTGCTTCTTTATATGTGGTCAAAAAACTCTCTCCTATCCACCAATAAATTCTTCTTCATTTTTATTATTTACATCTTCATAAATATTATCAACATATTCTGCAAAATTTGCTAGAACCGTTTTTCTAATTACTTTTAATGTTGGAGTTAGCTCACCATTTTCAAGAGTTAATAGCCGTGGAAGTAATGCAAACTTTTTAACACGTTCATATTTTGAAAATTCATCCATAGCACTATTTACTTCTTTGCTAATAAGTGAAATCACATCTGAATGTTCTATCAGTGCAGCATCAGATGAAACTTCTTTTCCTTTTTCGGAAAGATACTCATTTATTACCTCAAAGGCAGGTACTATGAGCGCAGAAATAAAACTTTTTTTATCACCAATAACAACAACTTGTTCAATATATGGTGATGTTATCAGTGAATTCTCCAATGGTGCTGGAGCAACATTTTTACCACCAGAAGTGACTAAAATATTTTTCTTTCTATCAGTAATCTTTAGAAAACCATCACCATCATATTCTCCAATATCACCCGTATGGAACCATCCATCAGTTTCAAGGACTTCATCTGTAGCTTCTTGATTATTATAGTAGCCTTTCATTATACTTGGGCCTTTAGCTATAATTTCTCCATCATCAGCAATTTTCACCTCTACATTAAATAAAGGTTTTCCAACTGATCCATATCGAAGGGCTTCAGGTGAATTTGCAGAAAGTACCGGACTTGTTTCTGTAAGACCATATCCCTCTAAAATAGTTATCCCGGCTGCGGCGAAAAATTCTCCAATTTCTTGAGAGAGGGGTGCACCACCTGATACGAAAAATCGCAATCTTCCACCAACTCGTTCTTTTACTTTAGAATAAACTAATTTATTTGCAATTTTATGTTTTAATGAAAGCATAAAGGGAATGGGTTCATTGTTCAATGAATATAAAGTATAATTTCTTCCAACTTCTATCGCCCACCAAAAAATCTTTTGACGTGCAGAAGGTGCAGATTTTAAACCATCAATTATTCTTGCATGCATTTTTTCATATAAACGAGGTACGCTTAATACAATGGTTGGCTTTGCCTCTTGTAAATTTTCAGGTACTTTCTCAATATTCTCAGCATAATAAACCGTACATCCCATACTAAAAGCCGTGAAATGTCCGCCCATTCTTTCAAATACATGACTCAATGGCAAAAATGATAAGAAGATATCATTTACAGTAAAGTTTATTAAATCGCCAATACCTTCCATATTTGCGATCAAATTACCATGGGTAAGCATTACACCTTTGGGATTTCCTGTGGTGCCCGATGTATAGATTAAAGTGAGTAAATCGTCAGGTTGTGCAGTACTAACAAAATCAGAAAATGATTTATCAGATGACTCCATGGCACTTTTGCCCTGTGATAAAAATTCAGAAAACGTAATTACATTTTCATTCTCACCACAATCTGAGTCATCCATTAATATTACTTTTTTGAGCTGAGGGCAATTAGACCATATTTCATTTATTTTAGAAAGCTGGTCTTGATCTTCAAGGAAAATTAATTTGGATTCAGAATCATTAAGGATATATTCAATTTGACTTGCAATAAGTGTGGGGTAAATACTTACAGTAGCTCCACCTGAACAGATAATACCATAATCGCTCATCGCCCATCTAGGAGAATTGTTAGATAGAATTGAAACATTACATCCATTGCCAATATTGTGCTCATGTAAAGCAAAAGTTAAATGAGTAACTGTTTCTCTTACATCACTACCTGTAAGCCCAACCCAATTACTGCCTTTTTTATAATAATATAAAACCTTAGTTTGATTTTCTGTGGTGGCCACATCAAACATTTGTGAAATTGTGGAGTATGACATATGATGCCCTCTTTAAGGATTTCTTTGTGAAAAATAACGTATATAAAATAATGAGGAATGAATATGAATCCCATGTGTAAAATTATAAAAAATCTTATGTTTTTTTATTTTTCATCAATGATAAATTGTAATGAAAGAATGAGTACATGTAAATTTTAAACTCTGGATTTTACAGAAATTGCCGAGGTGGTGAAATTGGTAGACGCGCCGGATTCAAAATCCGGTGTCCTTCGGGACGTGTCGGTTCGAGCCCGACCCTCGGTACAAACCCCTTTTCATGAGGGGTTTAATTATTAGGAGATAAAATATGCTAAAAGCAAAAATCAAAACAAATAAGGGCGAAATAAACATAGAATTATTCGCAGATAAGACTCCATTAACCGTTGCAAATTTCACCAATCTTGCAAAACGAGGTTACTATGACAATTTATCATTTCACAGAGTCATCCCTGATTTTATGATTCAAGGTGGGTGTCCTCTAGGTACAGGTACTGGTGGTCCGGGTTATCAATTTAAAGATGAATTTCATCCTGAATTGAAACATGATACTCCAGGCATTTTGTCTATGGCTAATGCAGGTCCAGGAACCAACGGGAGTCAATTCTTCATTACGCATGTAGAAACACCATGGCTAGACAATAACCATACTGTTTTTGGCAAGGTTGTTTCTGATTATGATCAAAAAATTGTAGATTCAATTCAACAGAGTGATTTAATCGAGAAAATTGAAATTCAAGGTGAATTTGCATTTGATGCTGATATCAGTGCACAAACTGATATGTGGAATGAATTACTGGGTTAATTCCCTGACCATTTAGGCGGTCTTTTTTCTGCAAAGGCTTTCAACGCTTCATTTCTATCATTGGAATGGAGCGTTGTTTTATAGCTTTGCTTTTCAAGATTTAATGCTTCTGTTAAATCTTTATCAATACCTACATCAATTGACTTTTTAGCAGCTTTTATCGCTAGTGGTGCATTTTGATTAATTTCGTCTGCTAAATCGATAGCTGTTTCTAATACTTCACCTACCGGTGATAAAAAATCAACTACACCATCAATAAAAGCCTCTTCTGCAGAAAATTTACGGGCTGAATATATCCAGTATTTTGCTTTAGATTTCCCAATCAATCTGGGTAAACGTTGCGTACCGCCAGCACCTGGAATAATTCCTAATGAAGTCTCAGTTAAACCTAGCATTGCTTTTTCATCAGCAATTCTAAAATCACAAGCAAGTACTAATTCTAATCCACCGCCCAACGCACTTCCCTGTATTGCAGAAATAGTTGGAAATGGTAATTTCTCCAACTCTGAAAAACACTGCCCAATATTGGAAACAACATTTTCAGTTTCCTCAATAGATAAATCTTTACGTTCTTTTAAATCTGCACCAGCACAGAAATGCTTTATTGAAGATGATATTATTAAAATATTGATTTGGGCATCTTTATTTATTTTCTTAAAAACAGATAAAAGTTCATCAATAAATTCTATAGAAAGAGCATTAACAGGATTACGTGAAAGTGTTAAAAATGCAATCCCATCGTCTTGCACATTTAAAGTATAATTTTTACTCATTAGTTAATTCCATCAAATGGTTTGGTAAATCCACTTCCATTAATAATAATGCTTGACCATGAGTTTTGCCTTGAGCATCATTCAACAAGGACTCACTACCTCCACCACCTAAACTATCTCCTAATATGAAATTTAATGCATATAAATTATCCATCTCATACCGAATGACTTCCCCATTTACCACATTGCCAAAATGTGATTTTACTACAGAAGTTGATATATTTTCTTTAGCCCACTCATAAATATCTGGATGTCTAAAAATTAATCCAACGTTTGAATTTGGGCCTTTATCTCCTGAACGAGCATGTGCAAATTTTTCTAATTTTATTTTCATTATATCACATCAACTTTAGTATTTATAACCGATTTAGGTATTAATGATGGCCAATATGCCACTATTTCCTGTGCTTTTGGACGCCCACCAGCAAACCCAGTAACTCCTGGAGGACCATTGGTAATTACTGGAGCAATCTCTTTCCCAAACCGACCAACTTTATCTTTATCATCATCTTTAACAGATAATCTTAAAACTACTTCATTCAACTGATTGGGAATTGTATTAATATCTCCATGGCAAGATGATAAGCCTAAATACTCAGTATTTGTTTTTTCATAATTACATCCTGCTATTTCTAAGCGTTTCCATATAGTTTTTGAAATCAACTGAGCTTTTTCATAGGCATTAGGGCCAGAAACGGTAAGTTGACCACTTGCTTTATATCCAGCAAAATAACTAATGGATACTTTATATGTATTTGTAGCCTCTAAGCCTTTTGCCTCTGAAATTCGCACTCTATTTCGCCCTTCATCATCAATCTTAAAGGTTGTAAAATCAACGCAAACATCTGGTGATATATAATGCTTTGGATTTCCCATTTCATAAAGAATTTGCTCAGCGATTGTGTATCTGTTTACAAGTCCACCTGAATCTTCATGTTTTGTAATTACAAATTCACCATTTTCCTTCATTTCAATAATGGGATATCCAATAGTCGCTAAATCTTCTACCTCTTGCCATCGTGAATAATTTCCACCTGTACATTGTGCACCACATTCTGTAATGTGGCCTGCTAATGTCCCTGCTGCCAATAAGTCTAATTGATTAGGTTTCCAATCATATTCATATATTGCTGGGCCTAACGCAAGTCCCGGATCTGATACACGACCAGCAAGTACTATTTGTGCCCCATCTTGTAAGGCATCAGCAATGCAAAAACTATCAATATATACATTGGCTGAATAGACTTTATCTTTAATGGTTTCAAATGATTCACCTGTTTCCAGATTATCAAATGAAATTCCAGATTCATTCAATGAATCTAAATCATTAAAAATATCATCACCTTTGATAATTCCAATTTTTATATCAATATTTTTTTCTTTAGCAATTTCTAGAAGTTTTTCCCGACAGGCTTCCGGATTAACCCCACCGGCATTTGAAATTACCTTAATATCTTTTTCGATGATATCAGGGAGAATTCTATCAATAAGATCAACAAAATCTCTAGCGTAACCAGCATCAGGACGTTTTAGCTTTTGCCGCTGCATAATTGACAATGTAACTTCAGCTAAATAATCCAACGTGAGGTAATCTATATTCCCTTTTTCAACGAGATTTACAGGAGCGTCAATAGAATCACCCCAAAACCCTTGTCCATTTGCTATTCTTACCACTTTACTCATACTTGTAGGACTCCAAAGTTTGGTGTTTCAATTTTTGTCTGATGATTAACAACCTCTAATGCCCGTATTAATGTTTCTCTAGTATCCTCTGGATTAATAATTTCATCAATCCACATTCGAGCAGCAGCATAGCGAGGATCAGATTGTTCGTCATAACTAGCTTTTATTTCTTCATAAATTTGTGTTTTTACAGATTCATCAACATCGCCCATTTTTGCTAACTTAATTTGTGATAATGTTTTTGCAGCCTGTGCTCCCCCCATTACCGCAATTTTTGCAGAAGGCCATGCAAACATAAATCGTGGTTTATATGCACGGCCAGACAATGCATAGTTTCCTGCACCATAGCTACCACCAATTACCAATGTTATTTTAGGCACAACTGAATTAGCCACTGCATTAACTAGTTTGGCACCATCTTTAGCAATCCCACCCCATTCAGCATCCTTTCCAACCATAAATCCATTTACATCATGAATAAATATTAACGGGATTCTATCTTGATTGCAATTCATAATAAATCGTGCAGCCTTATCTGCAGAATCAGAATATATTACTCCACCCATTTGCATTTCACCGGTTTCAGTTCGGAGGATGTTTCGTTGGTTTGCAACAATTCCCAGACTAATTCCACCAATTTTTGCACTACCACATACCAGCGTTTTCCCATGGGTACTTTTATATTCTTCAAAATTGCTATCATCTACAATTCTTGATAAAATCTCATTCACATCATATTGACCTGAATTTTCAGGGGAAAAAATCATATCTAATTCATTTTGATGAAATTGGGGATTTAACACATCTGATGTACGAAATGCTTTTTCTTGAGGGAGGTTGATATGATCAATAATTTTTTTAATTCGCTCTAGTGCTAATACATCATCAGCTTCATGGTAATCTGCAGTTCCACTAATTGCACTGTGGGTTGTTGCACCACCTAATGTTTCTTGGTCAATCTCCTGACCAATTGCTGCCTTTACAAGTGCGGGACCCGCTAAAAACATACTAGCGCCATCGACAATAATATACTTATCACACATAACAGGAAGATAGGCACCTCCAGCAACACATGGACCCATTACACATGCAATTTGAGGAATCCCCATGGAAGACATTCGAGCATTATTATAAAATATTTTACCAAAGTGCCCTTCATCAGGAAAAACTTGATCTTGAAGAGGTAAAAATACACCTGCAGAGTCAACAAGATAAACTATAGGGATATTATTTTCCATTGCAATTTCTTGCGCCCTAAGAGTTTTCTTTAAGGTCACCTCAAAATATGCGCCTGCCTTTACAGTAGCATCGTTGGCAACAATCATGCATTCTTGATTTGATATTTTACCCAACCCTATAATGGTTCCAGAAGCAGGCGGTGAACCATATTCTTTATACATACCATAGGCAGCAAACAGCCCAAGTTCGAAAAATTTAGTATTTGTATCAATTAATTGTGAGATTCTTTCACGAGCTGTCAATCGCCCCTTGGCATGCTGTTTTTCGATGGCAATTGCACCTCCGCATTCTTTTATTTTTTCGCGATCTTTATTAAAAGAATCAATTAGTGTAGTAAACTCAGACTTAAAGGAATCAGACTTTTCCTTGTTCCAAGTATCTACAGACGAACCAATTTTACTCACTTTCCTCGTTCCACCTTCCCATTTTCTCAAACTTTTCCATTCTTAATTGAATTCGTTCATCAGAAGTCATATTTTTTAATGCGACTAATTCTTCTAATACTGATACTTTCATCGTTTCTGCTGCACCGTCATAATCCATATGTGCACCACCACCAGGCTCAGGAATTATTTTATCGGCAATTTCCAACTCTAATAAATCATGGGCAGTAACTTTCATTGAATCGGCAGCTTCTGCAGCTCTTCCAGCATCTCTAAACAAAATGGATGCACACCCCTCTGGTGAAATAACAGAATACCATGTATTTTCAAAACATATTATTTTATCAGCCACCCCTATTCCAAGGGCGCCCCCAGAGGCTCCTTCACCAATTACCACAGATATTACTGGTACTTTCAAACGAGCCATTTCAAATAAATTTTTAGCAATGGCTTCAGCTTGACCGCGTTCTTCAGCACCTAAACCTGGATATGCACCAATGGTATCTATGATTGTTAAAATAGGGGTATTGAACTTTTCTGCCAATTTCATTAATCGCAATGCTTTACGGTAGCCTTCAGGTCGAGGCATTCCAAAATTCCTAAATAATTTATTTTTTGTGCCCCTACCCTTTTCTTGACCTATAATCATAAATGGCTCATTTGAAATTTTTCCAATTCCACCAATTATTGCACTATCATCACTGAAATATCGGTCTCCATGTAGCTCAAGCCAATCATCTGCTATTCGGTCAATGTAATCTTGAGAATATGGACGTTTAGGATGACGCGCTAACTGTACACGCTCCCAACGACTTAAATTATTATAAATTTCTTCTTTTTTACGCTTTAACTCTTCTTCAAGTTGAGAAATACCTGAAGTGACATCAACACCTGTTTTTATTGATGTGGATTTAAGAGATTCAATTTTATCTTCAATCTCCTTTAGTGGTGTTTCAAATTCTAAAATGTATTTAGACATTAAACTCTCAATAAATGTTTAAGTATTATTTCTAAATCAAAAATTATTGATTGATGTTGCAAATAATAGTATTCTACAGAATTATCAATTTCATTATCCTTTAATTGAGATAATCCCATAAGTCCTGGCTTACATAGTAATTCAGGATTTTCATCATTTAAACTTATCATCCTTGAACCTACAAAGGTTATTTTACCCTGCAATATTGGTAATAAATAAGATAAATTTTTTATAAACTTAATTTCTGAATCAATTATGCTAAATGTTTCATTCTCACCATTTTTGCTCCAAATTTTTACGACTTTCTTTTTACATATTAAATGTGAAATTAAAAATATGGGTGAAAGTAAAATAATTATCAAAGATGATAAAAATATATCAAATAAACGTTTGAAAATTAAGTGCATTTTATCAAAGATTGGAAATTCAACATTAACTAAAGTTAATCCTGATAAATTTTCAACTAAACCCTTTCCAATGAGTACACTTGATCCTGATGGTACTATCTTAAAAGAAGTCGAGCTTTTTTGTATTTTCGACATCATTTTTGCCAATTCTTTTACAGATAGGTGATTTTCAGGAATAATTATTTCATTGATATGCAACTTATTTATTACCTCAGCAACATTAGAATGATTTCCTAAAAACTTTGCACTAATTTTAGGATTTCTATTTAGATCAAAATAGCCCATTAAATTGAAATCAGCTTCAGGGGTTTTTCTTAACACATCAATAATTCGTTGAGATTCTTCACTTGAACCTAATATTGCAGCCCGCCTTGTAAACAATGGTGAATTTTCATGGATATTCAATTTATTAAATCTATATAACAAATGAATGATAATTCTCCATGAGCAAACAGCAATTGCAGTAAACATCATAGCTAATGACAGAACCCCACGTGAATAAGCAAATATTGAGAATAGATATGTAGTCGTGGATGCAATTAGAAATGTAAAAAAAGTGTTTAAAAATGCACCTGGATAGGAAAGTAAATTCTTTTTATAAAGTTTTATCCAATAGCTTACAATGAACCAAGAAATGAATATGTCGGAGAATAAATAAAAATGTGATGAAAAAGTTTTTGCCTCTCCATAAATAAAAGGGTACCATATTTTAATGGCAAGATTGGTTCCAGCAAATAATGATATTGAGTCTAAGAGTATGGATATATTGCGGGATATAGAAGATTGGATATATGCAAATGATTCACGAATTTTTATTCCAATTTTTACCGTCCACTTTAAATATTTCCATGATGGAAATTCATTTTTGTATTTTTCAAAAAATAACTCCATTGCTTCATAAAAAACACGAATCATATCCTTTGAAGACTGTTTTACGCTTTCACCTTTATAATGAATAACCTTTACAAATGGATAATAAATTACATCATATCCAGCTTTTTTTATTCGGTAAGAAAAGTCTAAATCTTCACCAAACATGAAGAAGCGTTCATCAAATAACCCAACTTTATCAATAACGTCTTTTCTAATTAGCATAAATGAGCCGCTTATTGCATCTACAGAATGAATTTGATTTTCATCCATATATGTCAAATTGTATTTTCCAAACCACCTACTTTTAGGTAGCAGATTGTCTAATCCCAAAAGTTTAGGAATTGCATTAAATGGTGTAGGCAGGCTACGCTTACATGATTTTTGTAAACTACCATCGGCATTGATTACTTTTGGACCTACTGCACCAACTTTTGGAAATCTTTTCATCCAATGTAAAATTGACTCAAATGTATCTTCCTCCACAAGTGCATCGGGATTTAGTATGCAAACAAATGGAGTATTTAATAATGACAATCCCTGATTTACTGCTTTTGAAAAGCCTAAATTTTTATGATTTTTTATCAGTGTGATTTCAGGAAAACTTTTCTCAATCATTTCACAAGAAGTGTCCTGCGAATTATTGTCCACAACAATAATTTCAACATCTTTAGAAATTGTAGATTTCTTAATTGATGTAATACATTGCTTTAAAAATGATTCAACATTGTAGCTTACAATAATTACGGTAAGTTTCAAATTAGCCTAAATATTTTTTTAATTTTTAAAAATGGAACCATATAAATTGCCTCAAAAATTACTTTCCTCGACATTTTGGACTCACCTACAGTTCTATCTACAAAAATGATAGGAATTTCTTTAATTTTAAATCCTTTAATCCAGCTTATGAAATTCATCTCAATCTGAAAAGAATATCCTTCAGATTTAATTTTAGATAAATCGATTGTTTCAAGCACACGTGAACGAAAACATTTGAATCCACCTGTTGCATCACGCACCGGAATTCCAGTAATTATTTGTGCATATAAATTTGCAACATAGCTTAAAATTAATCTGCGTAGTGGCCAGTTAACAACATTAACACCATTGATATACCTACTACCAACCACCAAATCAAATTCATTACTGGCTTCAAGTAAAAATGGAATTTCTTCTGGGTTATGAGACAAGTCTGCGTCCATTTGAATTATTCTATCATACCCTTTATCCAGTGCCCATTTAAATCCGTCACAATATGCAGTTCCTAATCCTAATTTTCCACTACGTTCTATTAAGTGAATTCTATTAGAATTTTCCATTCGCTCCTTTACGCGATCGGCAGTTTTATCTGGGGAATTATCATCAATTATCAATAGATGTATATCATCTATATTCATCACCTTATGAATTAACTCATCAATATTTTTACGCTCATTATATGTTGGAGATATTACAATTGCTCTCATAGGATATATGCTTTTTGTTGAATTGAACGTAAACAAAAAGATGTGGGCTGAATTTGGATATCAAATTCATTAGAAATTTTTTCAGTTGATAAACCACTATGTATTGGGCGTGGTGCATTAAAAGATAAATCAGATGTTTTTACAGGTGATATTAAGGATGCGTCTAAATCAAAAGTTTTTGCGATTTGTTGAGCAAATTCATATCTGCTTAAATAGTCTTCACTACCAAAATGATATACCCCTGTTGAGTTTAACATTATACATTTAAAAATAAATTCTGAGAGTAATTCAAGCCATGCAGGATTACTAATTTGATCATCTACAACTTTTATTGGAGTTGATGATTTTAATGAATCATATACCCATGAAAAAAAATTGGACTTAGAATTCACAGGGTCCCCATAAAGAACACTTCCCCGAATAATACACCATGGATGCAATGAACCACGCAATACATTTTCACCTTCAAGCTTTGATTTACCGTAGTATGAAATGGGATGTGTGGGATCATTTTCTTTGTAAGGTCCTTCATTTCCACTAAATACATAATCAGTAGATATGTGAATAATTCTTGTATTATTATCTGAACTTCTTACAAGATTCTCAACGCCAACAACATTGACCATTCGTGCTAATTGATGGTCGTTCTCACACAAATCCACATTGGTAATTGCTGCACAATTAATAATTATGTCAGGGGAAACCTCATCCATTACTCTTTTACATTGTTTTTCATTTGTAATATCTAATTTAATGACATTACGTTTCAATTTTGCATGCACGGATGGGTGTAGAGCTGTTGGAATAATGTGGAAAGAGCTTGACAATGTTGATTGTAAGCTCCTTCCTAATTGGCCTTCGGCACCAGTTATAAGAATTTTTTTAGGCACTAAAGTTTAGCACCCAATGCTTTGAATTCATTTAACTTAGTAGCCATTTCATCATCATAAAGTGAAATAATTTCTGCACATAAAATTGCAGCATTAATAGCTCCAGCTTTACCAACTGCCATTGTTGCTACAGGTACACCCTTTGGCATCTGTACTGTAGAGAGTAACGCATCAGTACCATCTAATATTCCACCTGGTAATGGTACACCAATAACTGGTAATGTTGATGTAGCTTTAAGCGCACCAGCCAAATGGGCAGCCATTCCAGCTGCACCAACGAGTGCCATATAGCCATTTTCTCTGGCCGCTTTTGCAAAAGTTTCTACATCTGCAGGATTTCGATGTGCTGACTTAACATGCAATTCATGTTCTATCCCAAAAAATTCATAATATTTATCTGCTGCTTCCATTATGGGGCGATCCGTTTCACTTCCAATTAAAATTGCTACTTTTTTATTCATTTTCCCTCAAATTTAGTATGTTTGATAATTACCTCTAACTGCCGTAAAAGCGGTAGCTTTTCATGCCCTGGATTATTCACAAATCCAGATAGCAAATTTACCTCTTTTTCATTATTTCCATCAATTATATAGATTGCAAATGGTCCACCTGTATCACTTTCTTCATGAATATAAACACCACGAAAAACCAATACTTCTTCATCATTAATGGTAAAAATCTCATTCTGTTGATATAATATTGAAATTTTTATACCCGAAAGTGACGCTTCCATAATGGGGATAAGCTCATCCCAAGTTTTATCTTGTAAGAGTATATTTCTATGGAATGACAACCAACGATATGGGTATCCACGTCCTATCCATATAAAATCATCAGTCGATTTCAAAATCTTATAATCTTCTTGAATGAATGTGTTGATACCGTACTGACTTTTCAGTATAGATTGAATCTCATGGTTAACACCTTTATCTTTTATATACTGCCATAGATTGTCATCGATTTTAGAGTTAAATGTATTTAAAATCCATTTTTTATTCTCAAACATATTTAATTGAAAATCTACTGCATCAATTGCATTTACACACAGAACTTGCTGTTTGATGGCAAATAAATTATCTAATATATAAATTTTTTCATCAGTAGAATTTTTTGAAACAACTTTTTTGTATAAGAAATCACCAGTACTATCTTCAGGATGAGTAAGTGAAATAATCATTAAATTGGGACGGAGTTTATATTTCTCTAATTCCCATGGAAATTTCCATATATATTCAATTTCCTTTTCAAACTGTGGTGTATTTATTTCTTTTTCAAATATAGACTCAACAAATGGTTTAATTTGGAGTTTATCCTCTGGAGATGCAAAAATAAAAAGCCTATTCTCTTTTCCTTGTGCATTAGGCCGCATAGAGCAACCTTTCAAAAACAATAATAATAAGATTAATCTTTTGAGCATACTACCATAAATGAAGATGAAGATTGAATACCATTTAGAAAAATCCCAATATACGAATACAATAGTATAAATGCACCTCTAAGCAATTTTCTTACCAAGCCACCATCTAGACTCAGTAAAATATTATATGGTGTATCTTGAAGCATTGATTTAGATGATTTCATCTTAAATCCCTTTTGCCGAAGCAATAATTCTACATCTAAGAAATTAAAGTGATATAGATGACGTGGGGCATCCCATGGGGCCCATTTATGACCAAAAAATGGACGCTCTATTGCATGCCTATTGGGCACGGCAATTACCAGATGACCATTGGGTTTGAGTAATTTATTAATTTGTTTAAATAAAGTATCGATATTATGAATATGCTCTAATGAATGCCACATAGTAATAATATCAAAGGTTTGCCCTTCTAATTGTGAAAGGGAATTATAAATTGGAAACTTTTTTGTATTTACACTAGAATGAGAATCTTGTAAGTGCACTTCCCATCCTTTATCATAGAAATATGAACAGAACTCACCCTGTCCACCTCCAATATCTAACAACTTTGGAGAATCACTCCCTTTTGTGTATTTGGATAAAATATTAAACTTCCATTTTAATGACAAAAATTGAACTAAAGAATAGAGCGTATCAAATACAGAGATTCGTTTTGATTTATGAGGATCATAAGATGAATGTGAATAAAAGTCACCTATAACATCTAATTCTGGGCGTGGAGATAAAAATACGAATCCACATGTACATTTAGACAGTTGGAAAAATGAATCTCCCAACCTATCCTTTACTTGCATATAAGATTTACTCTTATCTGAATTACATAATAAACAACTTACACTTTCCATTTTTAAACCAATTTTAAATCTAACCGTTGTTGAAGGATTGATATGTTTAAAATTTTCACTGTCACTTTCTGACCAAATTTATATTTTTGTTTGTACCGTCGCCCAATAAAATAATAAAAATTTTCATCAAAATAATAGTAATCATCTTCCATCCATTCAGCCCTTACATAACCATCTACCAAAATATCATCAATTTGAATAAACATACCATGGCGATTCATTCCATTTACACGGCCTGATAGCACTTCATTTTCTTTATTCATCAAAAACCGTAGTTGTTTAATTTTAGTAAATTCACGTTCAGCTTTTAACGAAACGACTTCAGAATTCGAATTCATTATTGCCGTTTTTTCAAGAGATTCAACTTTATCCCCTTTCAGTAATCTATGAATAATGAGGTCTGGATAGCGTCGTATTGGAGATGTAAAATGACAATAATTTTCAAAGGATAATCCAAAATGACCTTTATTTTTTGTAGAATAATTAGCTTTTGGAAGTGCCCGAAGCAATACACTTTCTATTAATGGTTTTATCTCATTGTTAGATATTTGACTTATTAATTTTTGTACATCTTTGGATGTAGGAATTTTGGGTAACGAATCAACATCAGTTGAGGATAATTGACTCAATAGGCCATTAATATGAAAGAGGTCTTCATGAGATATTTTCTCATGATTCCTATGAATCAATTTTATTTTATTTTCTGAAAGATGATTTGCAATACATTGATTTGCCAACAACATAATTTCTTCAATCAATGAATGGGTTGAGATGGATGATTTTACATTGATTGAAGTAGTATTGCCCAATTTATCTAATTCTAATTCCACCTCCGGAATATCTAAATTTAAACTTCCATTAGAAAATCTCTTTTTTCGTAATGAATTAGAAATTTGTTGTAATGATGAAAGAAGATTATAGTTTTCACCTTCTTTTTCATCTAATATTTTTTGTGCCTCTACATAAGTGAATCTGGCGTTACTATTGATTACACCATTATTAACTACGGTTTTTTGAACTTCATTTTTACCATTTAATGTAATTTCTACCGTTATGGTAAACCGATTAACTCCAGCCTTGAGGGAACATAAATTTGTCGTTAAAATTTCTGGTAACATGGGAATACACTGATTTACAAAATAAATACTGGTCCCACGTTTACGAGCTTCTTTATCTATATGTGAATGGGGTAATACAAAATGAGATACATCAGCTATATGGACATAGAGAACTTTTTCATCATTATTATTGATTTCCAATGACAATGCATCATCAAAGTCTTTGGCAGTGAGTGGATCAATTGTTATGGTGTCTATTCCGGTATAGTCAATTCGCCCATCAAAATCTTCAAAATCAACTTCATCCTCTAATTGCAATGCTTCAGCTTCACATTCATCAGGAAATTTCGAATGTAAATTATATTTATCTAATACATTTTCAACATCATATTGAGCATCTAAGATAGAGCCTATTTTTTGAAGGTATTGACCCTGTATTGCTGAACGAGGAACACCTCTATTTGTAATTTCAATTTCAATAATATCCTGTGGAGATAAAGTTATACTGCTGGGAATGATGATGTGAATATCCCTTGAAGCAATAATTTGTTGCGATACAAATAATATATTATTTCCCTTCTTTTCAGTAACTCCTCTAAAGGTTTGACTCGAAGGATTAATTATTTCTAATATTTTACCACTCTTAAAATTATTATATGATTTGTCAATACAAACTTTAACCGTATCACCAGAAATAGCCCCTTTTAAAAAGCCTTTCCCTACATTTACAGGTCCGATTTTAGGATGTTTTACAATCCCATTTTTTTTAGAATTGAAAAATACTTCACCTACAAAAATACTATTCTCATCAGGAATTTTAAAGCGCCCACCCTTTATTTTGATGAGTGAACCATTTTGGACAAATGTTTTTAAATGTTTTTTAAATGTGGGATATTCCTTAGGAGGAATTTTTAATGCTTTTGAAATTTCTCTCTTTTTATAAGCATGATTTTTATTTTTTGATAAAAAATCAATTATTGCTTGAGGATTCAACTATTTATCAAGACCTATTTTTTTTCTTTTTGTATAAAAGAAGTACGTCCCAATTACCATCATTAAGGCAGAGATTAATTGTGCCCCTGAAAGACCAAATAAATACGCGGGATTAAGTCGAATAAACTCAATTACAAAGCGTGCAAATCCTGCCAAAAATAAGTACTCAAAAAATACTTGTCCAGGAAATAGCTGTTTTGTTTTTACATAATGGCGTAAATATAAGAAAATTATGAAATATGCTGCCATTTCATACACTTGAGTTGGATGGCAAGCCAATACTTGATTGTATGGAATTGATGGATCTATATCCACCCCCATAGCTCTTAAATTTCCAGCATTTGAAATAGGTAGCCCATTGGGAAAAGCCACTGCCCAAGGTAAATCAGTTGGACGTCCATAATCATCACCAACCAGTATACAGCCAATTCGACCAATTCCGTGTCCCAACACAACATAAGGTGATGTCCAATCAGCAACATCCCAAAATGTAATATTGTTACGTTTTGCAAACCAACCAACGGCTATCATACCTCCAATAAAACCACCTAAGAAAACCATACCTGAGCCAAAATTCTGAATACCACTAGCAATAAGGCTTCCATTTAAAGTGAAAATTCCTGCAAAAATATCACCCAAGCCAGTAATATTCTCTGCGGCCCTTCCTGAGGGAATATTTTCAATAATATAGTAAAATTTTGCACCTAAAATTCCACCAAGTGCTGCTTGAAATGTTAAATCATCTGCTAACAATGGATCTTTGCCTAACTTCTCCATATCCTTCCGGAGTAAATAATTGCCAAATAAAAAAGCAATAACCATCATAAATCCATAGGATGAGATAACAAAATCTCCAATTCTCAAAATTTCAGGATACATAATTCTCCAAATTATAAACTAAATGTAGGAATACTTACTAAAATCATATCATAAAAAATATGAGTATATACAGAAATTCCCAATCCTCTAAATAGAAAAATTGAGCCTAAAAAAAATCCTGCAATACTACGTAATGAAAAGCTATACCAAGTGAAAACATCGCCAAAAATACCAATGTAGTGAAAAAGCGAAAAAATTACACCAGAGATAAAAATTGACATAAATTGTGAAAAAAATATCGAATAGTTTAATATTTTCTTAAAAAATAAAATCAAAAGGGAAAGTAGTCCAAAACGAAAAAGGAGCTCCTCCCATACACCTGCACCTATTGATAAATAGAACTGTTCTAATAAATTATCTGAATAGGGTGATGATAACAAAATGGACGCAAAACATTTAATACAAATTAGCAAGGCTAAGCTCCATATTAAACTTTCAAAAATCATCATTGCTAAAAAATGAATTTTTATTGTATTATTTTTAATAAATCTGAAGTTTTTAATAAAAACGACTACAAATAAAATAAAGAGTGATAAACCATAATATAAATGTGCATTTTCGCCAAAAAGAGAGAATAGATGCCTGATGATGGCATCTGCACCATTACGAATATAATAATGTGAGCCATAATTTTGGATAAAGCCTAAAATTTCATAAAGGAATAACATTGGGAAAATGAGTAATAAACTATAAAGAATATTTTTAGAGGCATAAAAATATCCTTCGTTGTTATTATTCATCGTCGATTTTCAGAACTGCCAAAAAGGCTTCTTGCGGTAATTCAACTGAACCGATTTGCTTCATTCGTTTTTTACCTGCTTTTTGTTTTTCAAGCAATTTTCGTTTACGTGAAATATCACCACCATAGCATTTTGCAGTAACATTCTTACGTAATGCTTTAACCGTTTCACGAGAGACTATTTTTGCGCCTACTGCAGATTGTATTGGAATCTCAAATTGTTGACGATGAATTTCTTTTTTCAACCGTTTACATAATTGCGACCCTTGCTTGTATGCATTATCTTTGTGTACAATTATACTCAACGCATCAACCACTTCACCTGCAATTTTAATATCAAGTCGTTGTAAGTCGCCTGGGCGATTTTCTATAATTTCATAATCAAGGCTGGCATAGCCCCGAGTTGATGATTTTAACTTTTCAAAAAACTCATAGATTACTTCACCTAACGGCATTAAAAAATGAAGCTGAACCTTACTTTGTGTTAAATAATTTGTTGATTCATAGGTACCTCGCCGCGAAATACATAGATTCATTATGGCACCAATATATTCCGATGGAGTAATAATTTCTGCACGGATATAGGGTTCCCAAATGGTGTCCATATCTCCAGATACAGGCATATCCGATGGATTCTCAACCATAATTTGGCTACCATTCTTCATATCTACTTTATAGCTAACATTTGGTGAGGTGGTAATCAAATTCATGTTGAATTCACGTTCAAGTCGCTCTTGAACAATTTCCATGTGTAAAGGACCTAAAAATCCACAACGGAATCCAAAACCAAGGGCTGTGGACGTGTTGGGCTCAAATGTTAATGCAGCATCATTAAGTTTTAATTTCTCTAGACTTACTCGTAAATCTTCATAATCTTTTGAGTCAATAGGATAAAGGCCGCTAAATACCATGGGCTTTATGGGTTGGTACCCAGGTAAAGGTTCGGTTGCCTTTTTCTCCTTAGAAGTCATAGTGTCACCCACACTAATTTCTGAAACATCCTTTAGATTGGTAACTACATATCCTACTTGCCCTGCTTCTAGACGTTTTACTGGGACTTTATTCAATTTTAAAATTCCCACTTCTACTATTTCGTGATTTCCAGGCTTGGCAAAATATTGAGCCGTCATCCCTTTTTCAAGATAACCATCAAATACGCGCACATATGGAACAACACCTCTAAACTGATCAAAATTTGAATCAAAAATTAACGCTCTTGATTCATCCATTTCAGACTCTCGTGGAGCTGGAACGAAATTTACTATGGCATCAAAAATTCCATCAATACCAATTCCCTGTTTTGCACTTATTTGTACAATCTGCTCTTCATTACATCCAAGCAATTCTATGAGCTGTTCAGTAGCAGATTCAGGATCAGCATTTGGCATATCAATTTTATTTATAACGGGAATAATTTCTAAATCTGCATCAATGGCTAAATATGCATTTGAAACGGTTTGCGCTTCTACTCCTTGCGCTGCATCCACTAATAATAGAGCACCTTCACAAGCAGCTAACGAACGTGATACTTCATAAGTAAAATCAACGTGTCCAGGCGTATCAATAAGATTAAAAATGTAGGTCTCACCATTAGAATGCTTATATTCCATTTGTATTGGATGTGATTTAATGGTAATCCCACGTTCTCGTTCCAAATCCATATCATCAAGGACTTGGCTTTGCATTTGGTTTGCAGTAAGGGTACCCGTTGACTCTAATAGTCTATCCGCCAATGTTGATTTACCGTGGTCAATATGCGCAATGATGCAAAAGTTTCGAATATTTTGATTTTTCACAGGGGAAATTTAGAAGATTTTATAGTTATTGAATAGTATCTATTGATTAAAATATATACGAACGGTTTCGTCTAATACTCGAAGGGCAGTAAAAATACATTTATCATCAACATCAAAATTGGGGGTATGGACATCCGTTGAGCAACCATCAAAACAGCCTATCCGATAATAGGAGCCCGGAATATGTTTTAGATAATATGCAAAGTCTTCCCCACCCATACTGGAATCTTTCATAAATTCAATTCTATCAAATCCAATGGATTTTTCTGCAGCTTGAATTAAAATATCAGTAACAGATTTATCGTTAAAAACACCTGGCGATGTATATGGTATTTCCCATGAAATGGTTGCATCAGTCATCTTTTCTACACCTTTTACCGTTTCATCAAATATATTATGCAGATGATCCTTTAAATCTGCATTTAAATAACGCAATGTACCATTGAGTACAATTTTATCTGGAAGCACATTAAAAGTATGTCCCCCATTCACTTTCCCAAATGCAAGAACTACGGGATCTTGCTGATCAACATGATGTCGAATAGATTCTTCCAATGATATGATAAGATGGGACATTGCCCATATCAAATCTACCGATTCAGCAGGACGAGAAGTATGACCACCGGGACCACTTAACTCAATTTCAATCATTTCAACAGTTGCAGCCATTGGTCCATGTTTTAGGCCAATTTTATCTGCAGTCAATTTTGGCAAAACATGTCCGCCAATGATATGATCTACACCATCAATAGCACCGCCTTCAATCATGGCAATGGCACCCCCCGGTGCTTGCTCTTCCGCCGGCTGAAATATGAATCTAATTTTCCCATCAATTTGAGGTTTTGATTCCATAAAATATAATGCCAGTGAAGTTACAATAGCCATATGGGCATCATGACCACAGGCATGCATTACCCCATCATGTTTGGATTTATAGGGGATATTAGATGTTTCCTGAACCAATAGCCCATCCATATCACAACGAACACCTAAAACCGGTCCAGCTATTCCAGAATCATATTCACAGATAAAACCTGTTTTCATGGCTTCTGTTTGAGTAATTTCATAGCCTACATTTTTCAAAACAGATTGTAAATGGGCAGCAGTTTCATGCTCATTAAATCCCACTTCAGGATGCATGTGCAGCCATTGTCGCAAATCAATTATAAATTGCTTATGATTTTCAATCCAATGGTTAAGCATAGACTTTATATCCTGAATTTAATTCTTCAATTGATGTATTCAATATATCATGTAAACTTTCATTTTGCTGATATATCCTTATTTGCCGCTGGTATGGAGCCATATTATTTTCAACTATATTAATAAGATTTTCAAGCTGGGATTTACATCCCAAATCACGTGCAATCATCTCCAATCTATCTATGGTTTCAAGTATAAATGATTTTAATGATTGCTGATGTCCTAATTCATCGATGATAATATCTGCATCTAGCCCGTATCGTGTTGCCCGCCATTTATTTTCATGCAATACCCACGGATCTAATATTGGCAATTGGGAACCATCATCATAATGGTCTGATAATGCCACCACCAAACATTGCGTCAATGCTGCTAAATTTGTCATTTCTTCAACAGATGGTACCGAATCATATACTCGGATTTCTACCGTACCGAATCCAGGATGAGGACGAATATCCCACCATACCTCACGGATAGAATCTATAGATTTCGCCTTTTGGAGCGTTCGCATAAATTTTTGGAATTCACTATAATTTTTTAATAATGGAGGTAATCCTGCTGTGGGTAAACCTTCAAATATTTTTGTCCGAGTAGATGCCAATCCAGTTAATTCGCTATGGAAAAATGGCGAATTTGCAGAAAGACCAATCATCATGGGAATATATCGAGTTAATCCATTGCTAATAGCAATAGCTTTTTCCCCGGATTCTACACCAATATGAACATGAACTCCTGTAATGAGTAAGCGTCGTAATGGCCATTGCATTCGATCTAAAAAATGTAAATATCGCTCACTTTGAGTTACAGACTGTTCTCTCCATTTTGAGAAGGGATGAGTAGCAATTGAAACAAGAGAATAACCCTTTTGCTCAGCAACATTTCTTACTTGGGAAATATGATTGGCTAAGTCTTCCTGTACTTCGTCAATTTGTGAACATACTCCAGTATTTATTTCAATAATTGAATCTAAAAGTTCTTCTTTAACATGAAGACTATCTTCAAATTCACTTAAAATATCATTTGCACCAGATGCTAATTCTAGAGTGTTTTTATCTAAAATTTGAAGTTCAACTTCTACCCCAATTGTAGGATTGGGAGAGCTGTTAAAGAATATTCGTCCGCGACTCATTAGTCCTGGAGAATGTTTTCTAATGTATGTAGATATACGTCAACTAATTGTTTTTTATCTATATCAATTAAATCGTTAATCACTAATCGTCCTGTATCAGTTACTCGTCCTATTGTTTGAGTATGCACATCTAAGCCTTGCGCTAATAGGATAAGTTCATACAGGTTTTCTTCTGCTAATGTGACAACAATCACGCTTTGGCATTCACCAAATAATAATTCGTCATTTCGTAATTTTCGATCTATATCGAGTTTTGCACCTAATGACGAATGTGAAGAAATAAGTGATTCAGAGATATTTACTGCTAATCCACCATCAGATAAATCATGAGCTGATTTAATAATTCCCTTTTTAATAGCTTCTAAGCATAGCTCTTGTACGCCCATCTCTAATTCTTCATTTAATGGAGGTATGGGACCTTCAATTTTCCCATGTTCTACTTTTAAATATTCAGAGCCACCAATGCATCCATTTAATGCACCAATGGTTACGATAAAATCTCCAGCATCTTTAAACTCAGATGATGTTTGTTGATTGATATCATCTAATACTCCCACCATACCAATAACTGGTGTAGGATAAACAGCGGTATCAACAGTTTCATTATAGAAACTTACATTCCCTCCAGTTACTGGCGTATTTAGTGCTCTGCACATTTCTCCCATTCCAGTAACAGCTTCTTTAAATTGCCAATATACTTCGGGGTCATTGGGATTACCAAAATTTAAACAATTGGTGATTGCAAGGGGCTCACCGCCACCACATACAACATTTCTTGCTGCTTCAGCCACAGCAATCCTACCGCCCATTCTTGGATTCAAGTACACATAGCGACCATTGCAATCGGTACTAATAGCCAATCCTTTTTCTGTATCTTTTAAACGAATAACTGCTGCATCACCACCAGGACCTTGAACGGTATTGGAGCGTACCGTAGAATCATATTGGCGATACACATATCGCTTACTGGTAATATTTGGAGCAGCCAACAGTTTAAGTAATACCTTATTAAAATCTTCAGGCTCAGAAATTGATTCTACATCTAATTCATTTTGTGAAGTAAAATATTCAGGCTCCTCTACAGGAAGATCATATTGAGGGGCACCCCCTCCCAGTACTAATTCTTCAGATGGGATTTCAGCAACAACACGTTCACCATGCCAAACTTCCAAGTTACCAGAATCTGTTACCACACCAACTTCGGTACAGTTTAAATCCCATTTTTCAAATATAGCAGCGAGCTCCTTTTCAAATCCTTTTTCAATAACAATGAGCATTCTCTCTTGAGATTCAGAAAGCATTATCTCATAGGCATTCATTCCCTTTTCACGAAGAGGAACTTCATCAAGATTTATTTTCAATCCAGACTTACCCTTTGCAGACATCTCAGAACATGAACAGGTAATTCCTGCTGCACCCATATCTTGGATGCCCACAAGCCAAGGTTTTTTACAAACTTCAAGAGAGGCTTCAAGCAATAATTTTTCTGTAAATGGATCGCCAACCTGAACATTTGAGCGTTTTGATTCAGTTTCTTCTGTCAATTCTACAGAGGCAAATGTAGCACCATGAATTCCATCCCTACCCGTTGATGATCCAACTATAAATACAGGATTACCTGTACCTTCAGCAGTTGCACTGGCAACATGGTTAGTATCTACAATTCCCACAGACATAGCATTTACTAAGGGATTTCCAGAATAACAATCTTCAACAACAACTTCACCGCCAACAGTAGGGATTCCCAAGCAATTACCATAATCGGCAATACCCTCAACGACATGGTCCAGTAGAAATCTATTTCGTGCTCGTTCAAGGCTACCGAAACGAAGGGAATTCATTGAAGCGATTGGCCGTGCCCCCATTGTAAAAATATCACGCATAATCCCACCAACACCTGTTGCTGCACCCTCATAAGGCTCAACGGCTGAAGGATGGTTGTGAGATTCAATTTTAAATGCGGTAGCTAAACCATCACCTAAATCCACAAGACCTGCATTTTCTTCACCGGCTCCGACTAACAGTTTTCCACCATCTCGAGGTAAAGTTTTTAAAACTTTTATTGAACTTTTATAAGAGCAATGTTCACTCCACATCACTGAAAAAATACCCAATTCTACATAATTGGGCATTCTGCCTAAAATTTCTTGAATACGTAAAAATTCATTTTCGCTAAGGCCATGTTCCTTAGCCACTTCTAAATTTATTGTTGGTTCCTGTAGCACAAAAGCTCCTGTTTATAAGGGGGAAAAGAGTGTGAAATTTACACTGACTTTTGCCAATATTGAATCTAAATTTCATTATAAATTTTGATTATTTATGGTTATATACGAAGTAAATCTAAAAATTAAAAACTCTATACTCACTCAATTTAAAGCGTGGCTTTCCATTCATGTTTCTGAAATGCTTGAAATTGATGGGTTTATTCATGCTAAAATATTTAAAGATGTAGATTCTTCTCAAGACTACACTTTTCTTACAGTTCAATATGAGATTGAGAGTATTGATAAATTAAAATCATACTTTTCTCATCAAGCAAATCAAATGAGAAGGGATGGGGTTTCACGGTTTGGAGATAATTTTTCAGCTACTCGACGTGTTATGAAAATAGTCAAATAACCATTTCTAACCTAGAGTAAATCCACATAAATTAAACAATCATATCACAGGTAATATTTATATGAAAAATAAAAAAATATCCTACGGAGAATATTTACAACTTGAACAATTATTAGATTCTCAAGGTCTTAAATCTGTTGAGAATCAAACCCCTGTCCATGATGAAATGCTATTCATTATCATTCATCAAACTTATGAACTGTGGTTTAAGCAGA
>CAYQPE010000001.1:35189-84189 GCA_964419445.1 uncultured bacterium | reverse complement strand
AATCTCATGAAATGCTTAAAGCATATCATGCATGGGGACTAAAAAAATTCATGGGGCGAGAATACATGGGCATATTCAGATTTACCTACATCATTGATGAAAATGGCAAGATTGAACATGTATTCGAAAAAGTGAAAACTGGCACTCATGCTCATGATGTATTAGCGGTATTGGGGTAAAATTAACTCTCGTTGAATATGGGGATTATAATGCTCAATTTATCATATTCCTTATTAGTTAAATAGATATGAGTAATATAAAAGTACCTGCTATTAAATAACCCCAAAATTTAACTGCATTAGGATTTGCTCCTGGTATAGATGACAATACCTCGTTATTTTTATTATCTACCTGATTATTCAATGAACCTGCATTTGGTAATCCGTGATCATAAAAATAATAGTGGAATTCTTCCAAATCTTTCAATTTAGATTCATCTATTTTATCGATAAGTTCATTCTCGACAATTCCAGATGAAATTATCTCTCCAGACTTTGTATCTTCTAATCTGCAGTGTAATCGTGTTTTTGCATGCCTATTAATATTATTTAGATCTAACTCAATTTTTGAGTAGTTAATTCCACATTCTAATACTCTATAGGTTAATAATTTTGTTGCTGCCATCAAGTCTGTTTCAATTACTTCTTTAATATTTTCTTCGTTTATTGAAGCATTGCTTTTAGATAATGTATTGCTACTCATATCACCATAGTAAAAATTATTTATTGTAGCTCCCTCTGGGGCCTTAGCTTCCTCAGTTTTTCTCTTCCCAGAACTTCTAAAACTTAAATTCGACAAATTATATTTTTCCGTAGATTCTCTAGATAATTCAAACATAATATCGGGATCTCGTTCTCCAACGCGATAACCCATGTTTAAAAGTGAAGTAATAAGATTGTCTTCGATAACATATTTTACACCTGAATCTAGAAAATAATCTTCAGCTGAGGTCACTGACTCTATAGACCTAACGACTATCAAGTCATTTTTAACCACCTTGCCTTGCAGGAGAGGAGTTAAATCTAAACCCGAAATACTTTGTTCTATTTTTACAGGATTTGAATTATCGTAATTCAATTTAGTAGAAGATATGCTAGCACACCCATTAAAAATAATAAAAACAAATACTAAAACTGCTAATTTGTCTAATTTCATTTTTTCGTCCTTTTTATTTTGATTGATTAATTAAAGTTTTATTTACCCTATTTATATATTATGCAAAAAGGGGTGAAAATATGACAAACTTTTTTTATTTTTTTGAAAAAAAGTGAGTTTTGTCGAGGAGAAATATTTTTTTAGCTTTTTGTGAAAAATGCTAACATTTTATGAAAATGATGGACACCTGTTTCAAATGTTGCTGAGTATCTACCTGTAGAATAATAGCGAGAATTTATACCCTGTTGCACAGCTTGTACCACCGCTTGATCTTCTAATTCTACTGTACCAACATCAGCGCCATCTGATGGAGGAATATTTACATGGGGAAATGTAAAACCCATATATTTTACACGAGTTTTATTTTTACTTATAGGCTCAATAATATTCACTGACAGACCCCATGCATAAAAATTCAACATGAGATTGGGGAAAATCCAGTAGTAATAGGCATACATATTTTGATGGGAATCGGGAGCTTGTGAATGTAGTTTGATAGCATCCTTTTCATGACTACATGTGGCCGTTTGAAGCACTGCATTTTCCAATAATATAGTTTCATACTCATTCAAGTTTATATCTTGAGTGAGCCCTTTGTGCACAAAAGGAATATGAAACCCTTCTAGGTAATTTTCACAATACAATGCCCAATGTGCTTCAATATCATAGGATTTAGATAAACTACTATCAAATTTTAATTTTTCAAATTCATAACCTTGTAAACGATGTTCAATATCATTGAAAATAGGTTGAATATCAATTTTGGGTTTCAATGAAACAAAAACAAAATCTTTCCACATTAATGACGAAATATCGGTTAGATTATCATTTTCCGTGGGAAAATTTTCAACTTCATCAAAGCCCGGCATGGCTTTCATTTTACCATTGAGTTCAAATGTTCTACCATGATATCTGCATCGCAAAAGTGATTTGTCACAAGCATCTACACAGACTAAATGGGCACGGTGAGTACATACATTTGAATGGCAATTAATTTTTTCATTTTCTTGCGTAAGCACCAGCGGTTCATCAATAAACCCTTTTAAAAAAGTAAATGGATATTGAGTTAAGCCTTGAAGCTGATTTTTATGAACTATAAACTGCCAAGATTGACTAAATATTTTCTCTTTAGAGGATTCAAAATATTCATCCTCAGTGTAAAAAGTAGAAGGAAGGGTATGGGCGCGTGCAATATCATCTTGCACTTTTACCGAGATTGATTTTGACATTTAACTTTTGTTCAATCTATCCTGTACAATTTGTAATGCCTTTTCAGCAGGGATTCGGTCTTGCTCCATGGTATCTCTATCACGAATAGTAACGGTACCATCTTCTTTGGTTTGACCATCAATTGTAATGCAATATGGAGTACCTGCTTCATCGTGTCTTCGGTAGCGTTTTCCAATGGCATGATTTTCATCATATTTGGCATTGATTCCTGCATTGAAAAAATCTGATACAATTTCTCTTGCTATTTCGGGCAGGCCTTCTTTTTTCACCAATGGTAAAATGGCCGCTTTTATAGGTGCCAATTTGGGATGTAATTTCATAACCACTCGAGTAGAATCATTCCCTTTTGCATCTTTTACAGTTTCCTCATGGTAGGCATCCAATAGATAAACCAATAATCCACGGGTCGCTCCAGCTGCAGGCTCAATTACATAGGGTGTGTATCGCCATCCTTGTTTGCCTGTGTTTGGGTCTTCTTTTTGTTGATCGAAATAACTGAGTTTAGCTCCCGAATGTTCAGCATGCTTATTTAAATCATAATCCGTTCTGCTGGCTACACCTTCTAATTCATCATAACCCCAAGGGTATTCATACTCTATGTCGTAACAGGCATCTGCATAGTGGGCAAGTTCATCCTTATCATGAGGTCGGTAGATAAATTTTTCTGGATGATTTGCAAAAGATTTCCACCAATTAAGTCGAGCATCTCTCCAATATTCTAACCATTCCTTTTGAGAACCTGGCTCTACAAAAAATTCCATTTCCATTTGTTCAAATTCACAGGATCTGAATATATAATGTTCTGTAGTAATTTCGTTTCGGAAGCTTTTTCCCATTTGAGCAATACCAAAAGGTACTTTCATTGACATAGATTGCTGGCAATTCAAAAATTGTACAAACATGGCCTGTGCCGTTTCTGGACGTAGATATACTGCTGATTCTTTTACAATTGCATCTACACCTTCACGAATTTCTTTACCTGATGCATCCTTGTTTTCTTCCATGAATTTAGAGATTCTATTCAATACATCTACAGGTCCAAGCTGTGTTCTAAACATTAAATTAAATTGTCGTTCATCACTCAAAAATGGGCAGCCGAAGGTAGGACCTACATAACCCGTGTATGGGAATGTTGCCAAAGCATCGTCACTATTTTCTTCAAAATAACCAAAACTTGTTTCATTAATTACACGCAGACCATTTAGGGTCTTTCCACTCCTACGTAACTCAATATTAAAGCGATTTTTTATAATTTCTTGATATGTTTTGGCTTGCCCCTTATCAGTACAAGTTATGGGGAGTTCATCTCCAGGCTGAGGACGAGGAGCTTTGTCGGCACGGAACCGTTCCTTGCTTACTAAACAATCTACAAGAGGATCAGAAAACCCTGCTAGGTGTCCAGAGGCATGCCACACTTTTGGATGCATAATGATAGAAGCATCTATACCCACAACATCTTCACGTTCATGAACCATTGACCGCCACCACTCATTCATAATATTGCGTTTTAGCTCTACACCTAATGGACCATAATCGTATGCACTTTTTAGTCCACCATAAATTTCACTGCTTTGAAAAATGAATCCACGTTGTTTGGATAATGATACAATTTTATCCATCAATGACAATTGTTCTTTTGACATTATTTGCCCTAAAATAAATTTTTATAAAAAAATAGAGAGGAAAATTTACACTAATATAGCTTGAGAGATTAACGTAAAATGTTTAATTATTGGTCTATTTAGCCTTTTTCTTTCTGAAACGTTTTGTGGGGCCTTTTGCTTTTTTCTCTTCAATTAATTGCTTTGCTTTTTCCAAAGTAACATCATCAGGTAATATGGATTTAGGTAAGGTTGCATTAATTTTACCATCGGTAACATAGGCACCATATCTGCCCTCTTTTAATTGAATTCCATCATCAAACTCTTTAAGAACGGATGTGCCCGTTTTCTTTTTTTCACTCAATAATTTTACGGCATCTTCTTCGGTAATTTCTAATAAATTGATAGATGCTGGAATTGATCGGGTTTCTTTATCACATTTGATATATGGACCAAATCTTCCAATATCTGCCTTTATGGCTTTACCATTTTCTGACCATGTTCCCACTGTTTTTGGTAAGCTGATAATGGCCAATGCAATATCAGGAGTAATATCTTCCTCTTTCATTCCTGGAAGTAATGATTTCATCTTCTTCCCAGATTGAATATATGGACCATATCGTCCTGTTTTTAAATAAATGGGTTCATTGGTTTCTGGTAATGTTCCAAATTCTTCAGGGCCAGATTCTTTCTTTTCCAATAAATTTATTACATAATTGCTGTCTAATTCACTGGGAGGTATAGTATCCAAAATGGTAGCCCGTGTTTCACCCTGCTGAACATATAAACCATACCGTCCAATTTTCACCTGAATAGGATTTCCTTTTTCGTCGATAATCGTAATTATTTCTTTTGACTTATCTTTATCAAATTCTTGATCTAAATCTTTTTCCAAACCATCTAATTGAGAGTTATCACCAAAGTAGAACTCATTAAGAAAATCAATAGATTTAATTTCCCCATTGGATATTTCATCCAGTTTATTCTCCATTTGGGAGGTATATTGTAAATCCACCAATTCATCAAAATAGGTTTCCAAAAACTGTACCACTGCATATCCTGTAAACGTGGGAATCATAGCTCCTTTTACTTTGTTTACATAGCCTTTGTCCTGAATTCGTTTAATAATGCTGGCATATGTGGATGGTCGGCCAATACCCAATGCTTCTAATTCTTTCACTAAGGATGCTTCAGTAAATCGATTGGCTGGTTTTGTAAAATGTTGTTTTGATTCCACATCTTCACAATTTAAAACATCGCCTTCATTCATAGATGGTAATCGTTTTTCCTTATCATCTAATTGCGAATTGGGGTCATCTGCACCTTCTACATATGCACGTAAAAATCCAGGGAATTCAATAATTTTTCCCGATGCAGAAAACGTATATTTTCCATCATTAATTTTAACTGATGTACTTTGAATTTTTGCTGATGCCATTTGCGAAGCAACGGTACGTTTCCAAATCAAATCATATAAATTATATTCAGCTGTATCCACTAGCTTTTTAATATCATTAGGATGCTTAAAGCTTGATCCGGCAGGTCTAATGGCTTCATGTGCCTCTTGCACATTTTTTGCCTTACTTTTATATACACGAGGTGATACAGGCAAATAATTTTTACCATACATGGTTTCTATGGCATGGCGTGATGCTTGGATAGCCTCTTGTGAAAGATTCACCGAATCTGTTCGCATATATGTAATAAATCCATTTTCATATAATCGTTGAGCCACACGCATCACCTGTTGCGAGCTCATTCTCAGTTTTCTAATTCCCTCTTGCTGCAAAGTGGATGTAATAAATGGTGCATAAGGATTCTGCTTACCCGGTTTTTTCTCTATTGATGCAACAGACCAATTATTGGTTTTTAAAGTTTTAGCCAACGACTTTGCTTCAGTTTCATCTAAGGCGATGGCATTTTTTTGAGTTAACTCTCCTGTAGCTTTTTCAAATGATTTCCCTTCAGCAATCTTCTTATCATCTATATGTGTAAGTTGGGCATTAAATGATTTACTATTTATGGAGAAATTTCCATTAATGCTCCAGTATTCACATTTAACAAATTTTGAACGCTCTTTCTCTCTATCCACTAAAATTTTAACAGACGGACTTTGAACGCGCCCTGCTGAAAGTCCACCTTTTACATTAAACCATAATTTCTTAGATACTTGAAATCCGAAAAGTCTATCTAAAATTCTACGTGTTTCTTGGGCTTTGAATAACGGCATTTCGATATCTCTGGTGCTATCAAATGCGTCTAGAATAGCTGTTTTAGTAATCTCGTTAAAGATCAGTCGCTTTACTGGAACTTTGGGTTTTAACTGTTCCATTAAATGCCATGCAATAGCTTCGCCCTCACGGTCGGGGTCTGTTGCTAAATACAATTCATCTGCTTCTTTTAATACTTTTTTAAGATGTGAAACCACCTTTTTGCTATCGGGGGATACTTCATACGTAGGGATAAATCCATTATCAATATTTATGCCTAAATCCTTTTTTGACAAATCACATATATGCCCTACAGATGCTTCAATAATGAAGCCATCACCAAGGAATTTCTTTAACGTTTTGATTTTTGAAGGTGACTCAACTATCACCAATTTAGTATTTTTCTGTGCCATATATTTTTAATTTACTGCTGTGTAGGACATCAATTCCAAATTTTATTTTTTAATTTTAGAAAAAAACGTTCATTGCTAAAGTACAATTCTGTAATTTGATGATATGAAACTTAATGGTACAATACTCAAAATGGAAAGCAAACTGGCTTCCACTATTCAATATACGCTTCCAATTGGTGATGAAAAATTACCCATGAATGACTTAATTGGAGATTATATTATTTTAAAATATGTGGGGAATATCTATTGTATTGCCTGTGGACGAAAAACCAATAAGTCCTTTGCTCAAGGGTTTTGCTATCCTTGTTTTCTCAATGCACCTGAAACTTCTGAATGCATTTTACGTCCAGAATTATGTGAAGCACATGAAGGAATTGCTCGAGATATGGCATGGGCAGAAAAACATTGTTTGCAAGAACAATACGTATATTTGGCCATTTCCAGTGGAGATAAGGTTGGGGTAACTCGATCATCACAAATTCCAACACGGTGGATTGATCAAGGCGCATGGAAAGCCATAAAATTAGCAAAAACTCCAAATAGATACACTGCGGGTATTATTGAGGTGGCATTAAAAGAGTTTATTTCCGATAAAACTCATTGGCAACGGATGTTAAAAAATCAGCTGGCTGAGCAAGTAAATTTGAAAGAACGTAAAAAAGAAATGATAAAAAATCTCTCACCAAACCTACAGATTTATGAAGATGAGGATAATGACATTGTTCAACTCAATTATCCAGTAAATGATTATCCCACAAAAGTAAAGTCGGTAGGTTTTGATAAATACCCCACAATTGAAGGACGTCTCTGGGGGATTAAAGGACAATATTTAATTTTTGATGACGGACGAGTAACTAACATCCGTAAGCATAATGGATATGAGGTAGAAGTAGAAGTATAAATTAAATTTTAAATAATCGCTTTAGAAACAGGTAAATCCCTTGTTCTGCTGCATCAAATGAGTTATCACAAATAAAAACATTCTTAATTTCTTCAAGCAGTGTTTTTAATTCGTCTTCAGAACAATTGTTTGATTCGATATACGACTGAACCTTTTGTACCCGTTGAAAATCATTATCACCACTAATTTCACGTTTCATTTTACTTAACAAGTTTGAGTCAATGCACTCATCCAAAAATTCCTTTTCTTCAGAGGACTCAAATTGGTTAGACTGCATGGCATAAATTAATAAATATGCTTTAAACTCTTCGTTTGACCATTTTGTAGTATGAATGCTAGACATAGGTTTTATTCCTTAAATTTTATAATTATCTACAAATAATTTACACTTGAAATACTGAATTAGAAAATATTCCATTTACAGATGAATCTACTATTTCTATATTTAAGATTTCGGTATCTGTACACTCCAATATATTCTCTGATAATATAGAAAAGTCTGCATCATAGCCAACTTTTAATTGCCCTCGTCGATGCTCGGCAAATTCACCGTATGCAGCCCATGATGTGAACATTTTCAGTGCATCTAAACGATTTAATTTTTCTTGAGATTGCCATCCATCTTTAGGCCAGCCATAATGGTCTTGTCGTGTGACGGCAGCATAGTATTCAAATAATGGTTCACCATCTTCAATGGGGCAATCAGAGCCCCCCGGAACGGGTAATCCTACATCTATAAAAGATTGCCATCTTGAGATTCGGTGGATTCGATGATCCCCAATTCTATTCTTCATCCATCGCATATCGGATGTACAATGGGAGGGTTGCATTGAAGGTAAAATTTGATGTTCTGCAAACCGTGGAATATCTTCATCCCTCACCATTTGGGCATGCTCAATTCGCCACCGATGATTTGGGGAATTGTGGATGGCATTGGAATACGTATCTAATACATATTGATTGCCTTTATCCCCAATTGCATGAGTACAAAGTTGAAAGTTTGCATCTCTACACTGATGTGCCAATTGCTCAAATTCATCTTGTGAAATTAGGATTAACCCACAATTACAATGGTCATCAGAATAGGGTTCTAATAGGGCAGCACCTCGACTACCTAATGCGCCATCAATAAAGGCTTTTACAGAACGAATAGTATATAAATCAGATTCATAATGTCCATTTTCAAAATAGGATGTTAGCAATGTTGAATCAGAACTGGCCAACATTCCATAGCAGCGAATGGGAAATTCTCCCGCCTCGGCTAATTCCTGAATGGCTCGAACAGTGTCTGCATCTTGCCATGCATCGTGAACATTGGTTATCCCCCGGCTTCGGGCAGTTTGTGCAGCGGTTTTAATCCACCGCTTAACATCATCAAATGAATCCTCAGGTTGCGCATCCCAAATAGGATTCATGGCGTTATCCAATAACACACAATTATTGATTATTTGTCCACCTTCAGGCGATTTGAGATTCTTTACATCATAACCACCCAGTTTTAAAGCATAATCATTTACCCAAATTGAATGCCCATCAATTCGGGTCAGCATTACGGGGTGAGTATGAATTTTATTTAATAAATTTGATGGCGGAAATGCCTCATCCTCCCATAATGTTTGATCCCAGCCAAATCCTGTAATCCATGTATTTTGTGGGAGTTTTTGAGATTTTTTAATTACCATCTCTGATATAATATGGGGAGATTCAACTCTTTTTAATTGAAGTTGTTCTAATCGCTTTCCTAAATTTTTTAAATGAAAATGTGAATCGGTAAATCCAGGGATTAATGTATTCCCTTTTAAATTTATTGTATAAAGAGAAGAATCCGTTTGATTAATATTAATAATTTTACCATTTTTAATGGTTAACGATTCTATTTCTCTTTTGCTATTGACTGGGCAAATAATATTAGCGTTAATAATATTGAATGAATTCATATTTAAATTTAGGGGATTTAATTATTTTGATTTATAGTTTCTTTGAATTGAATTTATATTAATATAATACTACCAAAAAATATGGTGATGAACAAATGAAAAAAATTGATTTTAGAAGCGATACCGTTACACATCCTACTCAAAATATGAGAGATGCCATGCATACTGCCACTGTAGGGGATGATGTGATGCAGGAAGATCCAACTATTAATGAATTAGAAAAACAGGCTGCCAAACAATTAAATAAAGAGGCTGCCTTATTTGTGACCAGTGGAACCATGGGGAACCTTATTTCATTTTTAGTTCACTGTCCACGAGGCACTGAAGCCATATTAGGTCATAAATCTCATACATTTATTTATGAGGCTGGAGGTATATCTGCTTTTGGTGGAATCCATTCACATCAGCTAAAAAATAGAGAAGATGGTACTATAGATATAAGCCTCATTAAAAATGCATTTCGGAAAGAAAATGTTCATTTCCCTCGAACATCGCTCATTTCATTGGAAAACACCCACAATATGTGCAATGGCTCTCCCATCCCACCAGGGTATTTCAGTGAAGTCTCTGCTCTAGCTAAAGAAAATAATGTAAAAGTTCATGTTGACGGTGCACGAATTTTTAATGCCTCAGTATCCTTAAATCTGGATGTACATAAATTAGTAAAAGATGTAGATTCTATTACCTTTTGTCTTTCCAAAGGATTAGCCTCTCCTGTTGGGTCAGTGTTATGTGGCTCTCAAGAGTTTATATTCGAAGCGAGAAGAATGAGAAAAGCATTGGGAGGTGGAATGCGACAAGGGGGAATTATTGCGGCCGCCGGTCTTTTATCTATAAATGAAATGGTCCATCAATTAAAAACTGACCACATTCATGCTAGACAATTGGCAGATGGCATCAACGATATTGATGGTCTAATTGTAGATGCTGAAAAAGTAAAATCAAATATTATATATTTTGGGGTAAATCCCGAAAAATTGCCAGGACAAAAACTTGTTAAAAAAATGGCTGAATACAATATTCAATTTTTTGAGGTACAACCCAACAGATTTAGATTAGTTACCCATTGGGGAATATCAGAGACAGATGTGAATTTTGTAATTGATAGGTTAAAAACAATTCTCTCAGAATAGAATTCTAAAAAACGTAAATTTTCTACTCATTTTTCCATAAATAATAGGATTTATTATGTCAAAAGGGGTAACACCTAAAAGTCAAGATTACTCTAAATGGTACACTGATGTAATCACTAAAGCTCAACTTGCAGACTATGGTCCTGTAAAAGGTACCATGGTTATACGACCTTATGGCTTTGGTATTTGGGAGGGCATAAAAGAAGCATTCGATAAACGTTTCAAAGAGACGGGTCATGTGAATGCGTATTTTCCATTATTTATTCCAAAATCTTTTTTATCCCGTGAGGCAGAACATGTAGAGGGATTTGCTAAGGAATGTGCTGTAGTTACCCACTCTCGACTAAAAGCAACTGAAGATGGTTCTGGCGTTGAAGTTGATCCTACATCAAAATTAGAAGAAGAAATTATCGTTCGCCCCACATCAGAAACCGTGATTTGGTCCATGTATAAAAAGTGGATTAACTCCTATAGAGACCTCCCCATTTTGATTAATCAATGGGCTAACGTAGTTCGGTGGGAAATGCGAACACGACTTTTTCTTCGAACATCTGAATTCCTCTGGCAAGAGGGCCATACCGCCCATGCAACTGAATCAGAAGCACGTGAAGAAACTGAAAAAATGTTAGGAGTATATAAGGAAGTATTAGAAGATGTGTTGGCAGTTCCAGTAATGACGGGGAAAAAATCTGAATCTGAGAAATTTGCAGGCGCAATTGATACCCTTTGTATTGAAGCCATGATGGGTGATAAAAAAGCTTTACAAGCGGGAACCTCTCATTATTTGGGCCAAAATTTTGCAAAAGCATTTAATGTTAAATTTCAGACCGAAGACAATAAAGAAGAATATGTATATGCAACTAGTTGGGGTGTAAGCACACGACTGGTAGGTGCTTTAATTATGGTACATGGAGATGATAAAGGATTACGTGTTCCACCTAAAGTAGCCCCAATTCAAGTGGTAATAATTCCAATTACACGTAAAAATGAGGATGCATCTGCACTAAATGATTATATACAACCCTTAATCTCTCGATTAAAAGATGCAGGTGTGCGTGTACATATTGATGATAGATCAAAAATGTCTCCAGGATTCAAGTTTAACGAATGGGAAATGAAAGGCGTTCCTGTTCGTATAGAAGTTGGTTCTCGTGATATGGAAAATGGGAATGTATTTGTAGCACGTCGTGACTCAGGAGAAAAGTTTAGTATTCCCCATAAAGATGCAAGTGATAAAATTCAACATTTGCTTACTGAAATACAAAATTCTCTATTTCAACAGGCTTTAAATTTTAGGGAAGAAAATACATTCGTTGTTGATACATGGGAAGAATTCCAATCTAAAATAAATTCTGGTGGGTTTGTGAAATGTGGCTGGGATGGTAGTCGTGAAACAGAAGATGATATAAAAAATAAGACAAAAGCTACAATTCGTTGCATCCCTTTTGATGAAAATCCAAAAAACTTAAATTGTATTTATTCAGGAAAGCCTGCTAAACATCAAGTAGTATTTGCGAAAGCCTATTAATGAGCTCTGTCTCAACGGAGGCTATTGTTTTACGAACCGTCAATTATAGTGAAACAAGTGTAATTGCCACCGTTTTTTCTAAAACTCATGGGAAAATAGCACTAATGGCAAAGGGGGCAAGAAAACCTAAAAGTCCATTTTTTGCACAATTTGAGCCTATAAACTCGTTGCAGATAGATTTCTTTTTCAAAGAAAATCGCAATATCCAAACATTAAAGAACTCTAATTTTTCCTCAAACTCCGAAACAATTCGTCAAAATTTTGATGCATTAAATTATGGTATTGCAATGGTTGATATCCTTGATAAAGTGCTTCAAGATACACATGAGGAGCCTATAATTTTTAAACTCACGTCTAGAGTTTTAGAATTTTTAGGAAAACAAAATGTAGATAACACCCTATTGTTTCATTTTTTTCTTATTCAGTTTTCAATTTATATTGGATTTATGCCATCACTAAAAAGTTGTAATATATGTGATGTGAAATTATCAGATGCAACTTTTGATGAACATTCAGGTGAACTGATATGTAAGTCATGTAGTTCAAATCAGGGAATTCATATATCTTCAAAAACTATTGAGTTGTTGCAATTACTTGTGAATACAAATATTGAAAATTTAAATGATATAAATTATCAATCAAAACAATTGGCTGAAACTGGGTTATTTCTACAGCAATACTTACGTTTCCACTTAGAAAACATGAAATTTGTAAAATCTTTAAAATTGTTAGATGAGTTTAATCATGGGTAATACTGAATATTTTGATCCAAACAGTTATGAGTATAATAAAGGATGCAAACGTGGTGTTTATTTAATTCATGGATTCACCAGTTCAACATATGAATTGGTGGATTTAGCAAAATTTTTGAGTGAAAATAATTTTTATGTGAAACTTGATAATCTTCCCGGGCATGGAACCACAATTGATGATTGTAATGATACAAAATATGAACAATGGATTTCCCATGTTGAAGAGGGAGTTGCAGAAGTAGCATCTCACTGTGAAGAAGTACATGTTATTGGCATAAGTATGGGTGCAGTTTTGGGTTTACACGTTGCTACTGTTTTCCCATTAAAAAGTCTGGTTGAAGCTGCTGTTGTTTTTCAGTTTAAAAATGAATTTAATGTTCGTGTATTGGTGCCGCTTTTAAATTGGATGATAAAGAAAAAGTCAAAACTATCGCAGTATAAAGGTGGTGAAAAGTTTAAATATTTTGGATACACTGAATATCCCATGAAAGCATTGAACCAGATGCGAAAACTTACAAATTTAGTACGACCCAATTTGCCTAAGGTTAAATGTCCCACATACCTAGTACATACTAAGATTGACCTTACTTCTGTGATGAACAATTATCATATCGTTAATGACTCCATTTCATCAACAGAAAAAAAATCCTTAATTGTTGAAAATTCAAGACACAACCTATTTGCTGAAGGTCCCGAACAAGAAATTATATTTAAAGGTGTTTTAGAATTTTTAGAACAGAATTCTGATATTTAATGCGATACCAATATACAAGTTCAGGATTTAGAGGAAGCGCATCCCTCACGCCTACAGGTGTAAAGATTCTATTAATTGCAAATACTATAGTGTTTATATTAGTAGAATTATCTGGAGTTCAATACGAATTATTTTTTACTAACTTTGGGCTGGTACCAGCAAAGTTATGGAATCAATTTATGCTATGGCAGCCTATAAGCTATCTATTTCTTCATGGTGGGTTTGTTCATCTGTTATTTAATATGTTTGTTTTATGGATGTTTGGTAAAGACTTAGAGCAATCTTGGGGATTTCATAATTTTCTTAAATATTATTTTACATGTGGTATCGGTGCTGGCATCATTACATCTCTTTTAAGCTGGGGATCATATATTCCTGTAATTGGTGCAAGTGGTGCAATTTACGGGTTACTTCTTGCCTACGGACTATTATATCCTAATCGACTTGTATATTTATATGGGCTCTTTCCCATAAAAGTTAAATTTATGATAATTGGATTGGGTGTAATGGCCTTTTTTGCATCAATGACTTCCGCTGATTCAACGGTTAGCCATATCACTCATTTATCTGGAATGGTCGTAGGGTTTATTTTTCTACAATATCGTTTAAGTTTTAACAAATTAAAGTTTTGGTTCACAAAACGACAATTGAAAACCCATCAAAAAAAGACCTTTAAACAAAATACTCAAGATGCAGAGTTTCGGCAAAATGTTGATAAAATATTAGAAAAAATGAATGATAAAGGTTGGGATTCTCTCACTGAAGAAGAACAGCAGATTCTTCATAAGGCAAGCAAAAAATATAATCAACGACCAAACTAAACATTAAATTTAAAGAAAATTATATCCCCATCTTTTACAAGGTAGGATTTTCCTTCTTGCCGTATTTTCCCCAATTCTTTTAATTTCTGTTCAGTGCCGAACTCCATGAGCTGATTATAATGGTAGGTTTCAGCTTTGATAAACCCTCGTTGAAAATCAGTATGAATCACTCCTGCAGCTTTGGGGGCAGAATATCCATTTTTAATTGTCCACGCACGGACTTCTTTTTCGCCGGCAGTAAAAAAAGTTTCTAATCCTAATAATTCGTACGCAGAACGAATCAACTTATGAAGCCCTGGTTCAGATAAATTATATTCTTCCAAGAAAAGCTGGCGATCTTCTGTATCCATAGTTGAAATTTCCATCTCAATAGAGCCACATAAACGGATGGCCTTATTGCCTTGGGCTTCTGCCATTTCGAATACATTTTGGGCTAAATCTCCCCTCACATCAGATGTAATTTCAGCTTCATCTACATTTGTAACATATAAAACCGGTTTAGAAGTGAGCAATGCCAATGGCTTTAAAATTTCTTTTTCTTCCTTTTCCAAATTTATATTTCTGATGAGTTTTCCATCATTCATAAATGGCATAATTTTCTCTAAAACCACTAACTCACTCTTTGCCTCTTTATCACCCGATTTTGCTTTTTTTTGTGTTTTTGACAGACGTTTTTCTACCGAGTCCATATCACGGATGAGAAGTTCCGTTTCAATTACTTCAATATCTCTAAGTGGGTTTATAGAGCCTTCAACATGAGTAATGTTATCATCATTAAAACAACGAACCACTTGAATAATTGCATCTACGTTGCGAATATGTGATAAAAATTGATTTCCCAAGCCTTCACCTTTACTTGCACCCCTTACCAAACCGGCAATATCTACAAATTCGATGGTAGCTGGTATCGTTTTTTGAGTATTAAAAATGGTGGAAATTTTATATAATCGAGGATCTGGTACCTCCACAATGCCAACATTTGGATCTATTGTACAAAATGGGTAGTTTTCTGCTGGAATTCCTGATTCTGTTAATGCGTTAAATATGGTAGATTTTCCCACATTAGGCAAACCTACAATTCCTACTTGTAATGACATGGATAAAATTAAATAGATTTCATCATGGGAAAGTAATGTTAAAGCGATTTTTTTATATATGTGTAGCATTAACAATCATAATAAATTTAATGGTATGATAAATCATCGAAAGGATAAAAATGTCTGATTGGGCTGTAATATTAGGTGCATCAAGTGGTATTGGAGCCGCGTGTGCAAGAGAGTTAGCAAAAAAAGGAGTAAATATTTTTGGTGTATATTTACGTAAACCGAAAGACCATATTGAACAACTTACTAAAGAATTAGAATCACATGGTGTAAGTGTAAAGTTTAAAAAAATGAGTGCAACCAATGAAGAAAAACGATTGGAGGCCATTGAAGAATTAAAAGAATTAGGTGATATACGTGTAAAAGTATTTATTCATTCATTAGCTTTTGGTGCACTTAAACCCGTTTTTGATGATGAATTAAAAAATACTCTAAATCAAAAAAATATTGAAATGACATTAGATGTGATGGCAAATAGCATTATTTATTGGTCTCAAAATTTATTTAATGCTGGATTATTAAAAAAGGGCAGCCAAATTTTTGGTATGACCAGTTCGGGTGGCCATCGTCAATGGAAATCATATGGTGCAGTATCTATGGCAAAAGCTGCATTAGAATCTGCATGTCGTCAGCTATCTGTAGAATTAGCACCGTTTGGTATTGCATCAAATGCAATACAGGCTGGGGTTACAGATACGCCTGCATTACGTAAAATTCCAGGAAATGAAGAGATGATTGAAAATAGTATAAAGATTAATCCAGGTGGCCGATTAACAATCCCAGAAGATATTGCTCATGCAATTGGTTTGATTGGATGCTCTGAAGAGTCGTGGATGACAGGTAATACTATACGTGTTGATGGAGGAGAAGATATTACAGGATAAAAAAAGCCCCTTTTAGAAGGGGCTTTTTTTAGTTATTTGCTTTTCAATAAGTCCAATACCTGTCTGTTTTCTGTAGATGGCACTAATTCAAATGCTCGTTGAGCTTCTTTCTGAGCATCTTCATTCCATTCTTTTTTAGCATAGGCAACAGCTAAATTATGATGGGCTTGCGACAATATTTGAACTTGGTTGTAGTCTAAATTTCGAGAATCCTCAGGATACATATGGATAACCTGTTTAAACTCTAAAATAGCCTTATCTACCATATTCCATTCGTAGTATTGAATCCCTCGCTCCATAGTAAGCTCGGCATTATTTTTACATCCAAATGAAAACAAAATTAAAATCAGTAGCGATATATGCTTCATAAATTTCCTAAATGGTTCTTTTCATGTACAAAGATTGGTACACAATTTCTGAGTCTTTCAGAGAAAAATCAAGAAAATAGTTTTGAATTAGAAATAAAAAAACAGACTAGGGTTGAAGGACACCTAGTCTGTTTCTCGCTATTTACCTTGAAGGAGGAAGGAAATAAGTCTTTCAATTTCCGCTATAATTTAAGGAGAATTGAAAATGCTGGAAAATAAGCTAAATACTGAATTCAATGTAGGTGTTCCCCCTACAAATCAATGAGCCCAAAATCTAAATCTTGGGCTCTTTCACCTTGGGTGGAGGAGGAGTTTTACCAAGGAGGTTCGTGATAATTTATGCAGGTTGGATGCATGCTTTACATACATCTAACACTTTTTCAAATTCTGTAGATTTATCGAAAAAATACTCAACTCCTACATTTTTCCAGCATTCTTCATGCTTTTCGTAGGGCTTGTTTGTAAGTACAACCCCTGTAATATCAGGGTTTTCTACTTTTAGTTTTTTAAACTGCATTAAACAATCATTAGATGCATCATCAGAACTGATAATTAATACATTTGGTTCACCATTAGAACAGGCGTTTCCAAACTTATATTCTATCAAATCATATTGTTCTATATGCGCATCTGGCACATTATTTAGAAGTTGTGCCATCCGATTACGCACAATTTTTGAGTTATCTACAACTGCAATATTCAATGCAATAAAATCCTATTTTTTACCTATAGATATATTAAAATGAAATTAAAAAATATGGTATAGGAGGAAAACTGATTGTAATGTAGGTATTTGGATGACGATTTTAATCTACCAATTTATTTGAAATAGCATAATGGGTGAGCTCTGCATTGGTTTTCATTTTCATTTTTTCTAGAATTCTTGTTCGATAGGTACTGATTGTTTTGTCACTCAAATTCAATTCTTTTGAAATTTCTATAACTGTTTTTCCAGACGCAATCATTGTCAATACTTGATATTCTCTATCTGAAAGTTGTTTGTGGGGAATGTCTGTGTGATTTTCATCTAAGCTAAATGCCAAAAGTTCTGCAACTTCTTCACTAATGAATTTACCTCCACTATTAATTTTGCGAATTGCATCTACTAACTTTGTTGAGGCAGCTTCTTTTGTAACATAACCAGAGGCCCCTGCTCTTAATGTACGTAGTGCATACTGATCTTCCGCATGCATACTTAATATGAGTACAGGAATGCTTGAATCAAAGCTCTTTATCTCTTTCAAAACATCAAGCCCCGATTTCCCAGGCATAGAAATATCTAGGATAACAATATCTATATCAATTTTATTCCAAATTTTTTCTAGGGCAATTTGACCATTTTCTGCTTCATCTACCACTTCCATTCCAGAAGTTCCGTTTATTATTCGTTTTAATCCGTCTCTAACTATTGCATGATCATCGACGATGAGTATTTTTATCATTTTTTCTCCATTTCAACTGGGATGCTTAAATTAATATTTGTACCTTTATTTTCTTCACATAAGACTGTTAAGGTTCCACCAAGTGAGTTAGCTCTCTCTTTCATACCTAAAATTCCAAATGATTTTGGTGCAGATTTTTCCAATTGCTTAATTCCCACACCGTCATCTGCAATATTAAGTTGGATTTCATCTTCAGAGGACCATAAGCCGATATCAACTTTTTTTGCCTGTGAGTGCCGCATTATATTGGTGAGAGATTCTTGAAGAATTCTAAATATCGCCTTAGATTGATCTTTGTCAAAATCAAAATCATTTTCATGAATATCTAGATTACAATAAATACCGGTACGTTTTACAAATTCACTCACTTGCCATTCTATTGCTGCTCGTAATCCTAAGTCATCTAAAATAGCCGGGTGAAGTTCTGAACTTATTTTTCGGACTGATATCACAGTATCATCAATGAGCTCATTTAAGGAAGCAATCCGATCGTATATATCCACATTTTCATCAGACAATTTATTTTTTATCCATGATAAATCCATCTTAATGCCAGTTAAACGCTGACCCAATTCATCATGAATTTCTCGAGAAATAAAAGCACGCTCCTCTTCTTGAATCGTTTGCAAATGTTTTGATAGTTCCCGAAGCTCTTCTCGTGAATTCCTTATTTCATCTTCTGCTTCAATTTTTGATGTTACATCCTGAGCTGTACCTACCATTGAAAGTGGGTTTCCATTTTCATCTGAAATTACCATTCCAATACAATGCATAGTACGAGATATACCATTTATAGGTATAGTTCGATGGTAATAATCCATGGGAATTTGGGTCGTTAAGCAATCTCTAATTGTTTTAATAACATGTTTTCGATCATCTTCATGAACAAGACTGATAAAGCTATCTTCAGATATTATAAATTCATTTCTATTTACTCCATACAATTCATAGAGATTATCTGACCATGAATAATTCTTATTTATTAAATCCCACTCCCAACTTCCTAATTGGGCAATGTTTTGGGCTTGAAGCATTTGTAATCTATTGGATTCTAATTGCCGTTGTGTTTCTTTACGTTGATGAATATCTACAACCATTGAACGGGTTTCAGTAATGTTTCCCTCATTATCTTTAACTGGAAATACCGTCAGATTTATCCAAATCGGAGAGCCATCTTTTTTTAACATTTGCAACTCTTCATTTAATGTGGTGTTGCCTTGTTTGAATTGTTCAAATACTTTCATTGCTCTAGGCTTACCATAATTATTATCTGCATATAAGCTGAATATTTTTTTACCGATAAGCTCTTTATTATCATAGTTTAAAATTTCAGAAACACGTGCATTGCAGGAATTTATTCTACCATCTTTAGAAATGGAAAAATATGCTGCTGGTGCATTATCATAAAGCTCTCGATATCTTCGCTCACTCTTAGAAAGGGCAATTTGAGCTATATTTCGATCGGTTACATCTCTTAATATTATAATATATCCAAGCAATACATTCATCTCTTTTACTTGAGAAACAGAACATGCAATCCAAATATTAGAATTATCAAATAGTTGAGTTTCATAATTTTTATATATTTCCCCAACAGTAAATTCTTGCAAAAACTCGTTGATAATACGATGCTTCCATTGCTTTTTATCTATGTTCAATAGATTTTTCGCTCGTTCATTTAAATTTAAAATTTGACCTTTATCATTGGTGATAATTAGTCCCTCTTCTACAAAAGTAAAAAGGTTTACTGCCCGTTCATCAACTGGTGTTAAGAGAAAATTATATTTAATTAATGCAGGAAGGAATACAACTGCTTGCAGTATAGTCACTGTTGATCCAATTCTCCACTTAACATCATTTCCCCAAATATTATGAACTAAAGTATCTCCCATAAATCCAAGAATAAATGCAACTACACATCCCCAGATTATAAATTTTATCTGTTTATTATATTTTTGACTTTTACTGTTTGTATATGCATAAAGTAATAAATATATTGTATAAATTGTTGGAACTAGAAGGTTAAATAAAAAAGAGAGATTGAAATAAATGTTGGGTGGTAAAGCTAAATCGGTAAGAAAACTAATAATAACAAAGGCAACATAACTGCATCCTAAAAAATAATAAATATTGTCCCTTTTTTTATTTAAAAAAGCATAAATAAAGTTTACTAAACCAAATCCCAAAAATTGCCAAAAAATGGACATAATTCTTCTTAACAAGAGAGTGGATGACTCCTCCCACACACTCCTCATCATAATGTCCATGAAAATCCAACAAATAAATGAACCTATCCATAACAAATAGGTTTTATTTAACAATACACGTCTGTTGAGGGCAAAAACATATGTCCATGTAAAAAAATGTACCGCAAGGGTTATGAGTAATATGATTATTATTGGGTGCATGTGAATGGGTAAGTTATTAAAAAAGAAATTATATTGAAAAGTAAATTGGCGTAAAAAAATCCCCTCAAAAGAGGGGATTTAGAGTTTAAGTTGCAGTTTGATTTAAAGTGCTTTTATAACATCTCTTATCGCTTCTGCAATATTATCAATCTGCCAAGCCTGAATTGTTAATGCTGGAGCAACTCTTACCGTGCTATGGTGAGTTTCCTTTGCATAAACCCCTCTATTCAATAATTCAACAGACACTGTATGCCCATCCAATTGGGGTGAATTTTGCATTTCAAACGCAGTTAAAAGTCCGCGTCCCCGAACTTCTTTAATTTTGTCTGGAAATTCTGCTTTAATATCTTCGAAATGGTTTAGCAATTGCGCTCCCCTTATTCTTGCACATTCTGCAAGATTCTCATCTACCATTGCTTTTATCGCATAAACAGCAACTACCGATGCTAATGGATAACCTCCAAAAGTTGAACCTTCTGACCCTGGTGTAAGCACTCCAATTACATCATCACGTCCCGCTACAAAAGATACAGGTAAAATTCCTCCACCAGCAGCTTTACCGCAACCCATCAAATCTGGTTTTATCCCAAATAACTGATGGGCAAAATTTTCTCCTGTACGACCAAAACCTGTTTGTACCTCATCCATGGCCAAAAGGATATTATGTTCATCACAAAGTTGACGAACTTTCTTGAAATAATCTTCATCAGGTACAATGACACCCGCTTCACCTTGGATTGGTTCAACTAAATACGATGCAATTTTATCACCCTTTTCTTTAAATAAGGTCTCTAATGCATCAATATTGTTAAATGGAACTAAATCAATCCCAGGTACAAATGGTCCAAAGTTTTCTTTTGCATCTGGGTCATCAGACAATGAAATTGCAGTCATAGAGCGTCCATGAAAATTCCCCCTAGCGGCCACCACAATTGCCTCATTTGCTGGAATGCCTTTTACTTCATATCCCCATCGTCTTGATAGCTTAAACATCAGCTCTGGTGCTTCAACCCCTGCAACTTTAGGTACCACCCGATCCATTTCGGTAATACCAGTAACTGCCATGAGAAATGCACTCATATATTTATGGCGAATTGAACGTGGTACTGTGGGGAGCTTTTCTTCGGTTAAATGCTTCACTACAGCATCAACAATCGATTGGTTTAATTGCCCTTGATTAACTGCTGAATAGCAACATAAACCGTCAGTTAATTCTTCTTCAATAAATTTATTTATATTGTTTGGATCTGGTTTTCTACAAATCAGCGTTGATGAATCTTGAACATGAGAAACCACTACATTATCTAATGGTTTATAGTTTTGACCTCCCATTTTTTTCTCAATTTCTTCGTGACCTTTGGGTGACAAGTCTCCTATTCGTGTTCCGTTTATAGTGAGGTTATCTCCATAACCATTGATATTTACATTTGCCATAAATTGCTCCAATAATAATAAAAAATTCATAGAATTAAACAGGTAAATTTATAATAATGCTATCATGTAATACATCAAATAGCTTATACAGTTTATGGAGAATTTTAAAAAATTTGCCGAAGATGAAGGGGATTAAATAGTAACACCCATTTCAAACAATAAAAAAGCCCAAGTCTCTGCAATTTCTTTAATGACTTGATTGGTAGGCTTCCCTGCACCATGTCCTGATTTACCGTGTACACGAAGGAACATGGGTCTTTCACTTCTATTTTTGTGTTGTAATTCAGCAGCCAATTTATACGAATGTGATGGTACCACTCTATCATCATGATCTCCAGTTGAAATCATAATTGATGGGTACTTCTTTTTCTTCACATTATGAACCGGTGAATATTCAATCAAAAATTTAAAGTGCTCTTCATTTTCGGAGCTACCATATTCAGGTACCCATGCCCAGCCAATGGTAAACTTGTGAAAACGAAGCATATCTGTTACAGGAACTGAACAATCTACTGCAGTAAATAAATCTGGGCGTTGAAGCATGCATGCAGATACGAGGAGTCCACCATTGCTACCGCCACCAATAGCTAATTTTTCTGGTGATGTATATTTTTCATTAATTAAATATTCTGCTGCATAAATAAAGTCATCGAATACATTTTGTTTTTTATCTAACATCCCTGCTTGATGCCATGCTTCACCATATTCACCACCCCCACGTAAAGCTGGAAATGCCAACACACCTCCCAGTTCTAACCATGTTAATCTTGAGACTGAAAAATATGGGGAAACACTTCCGTTAAATCCACCATAGCCGTACAAATAAGTTGGATTGTTTCCATCTAGATTCATGTTCTTCTTATGTAAGATAAACATGGGGATTTTCGTTCCGTCTTTACTCGAATAAAATTCACGTTTTAAAATATATTCATCCGTTTTTTGAATTTTATTTGTTGTCCAATATTGAGTTGATTCAAATGAATTTAAATCTAATGTATAAATTGTATTGGGATATAAATATGATGAAAATGAATAAAAAATAGTAGCATCATCCCATCTACCTGAAAAGCCTACTGAACCAAAATCTGGTAGTTCAATTTCTTTTATAAAACTCCCTTGGAGATTATATACATGTACAATATCAGCTAAATCTTTATTATAAGTGGCAATCCATTTATTCTTGTTTGCAATTCTTAATCCTTGTAAAACATCCTCCTTTTCAGGAATTACAGTTTCCCATTGATCTAAAGCAGGATTCGAAATATTAAATTTCATTAATTTACCATTGGGTGCATTGTACTTAGTAGAGATATAAAATTCATCACCAAAATTAAATTTATAACTAAAATCACTGAGCCATTCATTGATGATAGGTATAAATTCTTCATCACTATTAAAGCGACGATAAAACAATTGATTTTGGTCATTTGCCCCTGACCATATTCCCAAAATTTGATATTGCTCATCCTCAGTTACAAAGGTATAAAATCCATAATCTGGATTTTTCTCATCTTCATAAACCAACTTATCTAGCTGTTGGTCCTCACCCAATTTATGGAGATAGAGCTTATTATGCTGGTTTTGATCTTCATATTCATCACCAGAAGGTTGGGGATAACGACTATAATAAAAACCGCTTCCATCTGGTAACCATGATGCATCAGAAAACTTTATCCATTTCAAATGGTCATTTAATTTTTTTTTCTCTTCAATATCAAAGACAAAGTATTCATCCCAATCACTTCCACTTTGGGATATGCCATAGGCAATATATCTACCATCCTTACTCACACTTGTCATGGATAATGATTTTGAACCATCCTTGCTAAAGGTATTAGGATCTAATAGTAATTTTTCCTCACCTTCACGTCCATCTTTGTAGTATAAAACAGAATGATTTTGAAGTCCCGAATTTTGATAATAAAAAAATCTATTTCCTTTACGAAATGGCATGCTCATGCGCTCATAATTCCATTTTGCTTTAAGCTTTTTTTCAATCTTTGATGTAAATGGAATTTTATTTAAATAATCTTGAGTAAAATCTTGTTGAGAATGTGCCCAGCTTAATACTTCTTTTGAATCTAAATCTTCTAACCAACGATATGGATCTTCCACTTTAGTTCCAAAATAGTCATCTACTTGAGACACTCGCTTTGTAGATGGATAATTAAAATGTGACTTAGAATTTATCATGCATGACATAATTAAAATACACCCAAATATTACGGAAATATGCTTCACTTATTATTTCGAAGTAGTTCTGTAATTAGAAATGCTAATTCCAAACTTTGTTCATTGTTGAGTCGTGGGTCGCAAGCCGTTTCATAGCGATCTTTTAAATCAAAATCACTGATATCTTGTGATCCACCTAAACATTCGGTAACATTATCTCCAGTGAGCTCAAAATGTACGCCGCCTGGCACTGTACCCAATTCATTGTGGATCGCAAAAAATTGTTGAATTTCTTTTAGAATAGTATCAAAATGACGTGTTTTGAAGCCAAGCTCTGTTTTATAAGTATTTCCGTGCATAGGATCACACACCCATAAAAGATTAAGCCCTTCTTTTTTTGCTTCTTCAATTAATGGTGGTAAATATTCACTAATACTTTCTGCACCCATACGGGTTATTACCGAAAGACGTCCCCATTCATTATCTGGATTCAATTTTTGAGATAATTTTACCAATTCTTTTGGTGTTAAAGAAGGTCCAGCCTTTATACCAATGGGGTTCTTAACACCAGATAAAAATTCAACATGTGATCCTTCTATTTGACGAGTCCTATCACCAATCCATAAGAAGTGAGCAGAGCAATTATACCAATCCCCTGAAATTGAATCCTCACGAGTGAGTGCTTGTTCATAACCTAATAATAATGCTTCATGTGATGTATATAAATCTGCCATTCTTAAATGGGAATGATTATCGGAGGTTATTCCAACAGCATTCATAAATTTTAATGCATCATCAATACTTGTTGCAATTTTTTCATATTTTTCGCCTGATGCTGAATTGGTAATAAATTCCTGATTCCAAAGATGCACTTTATTCAAGTCTGCAAATCCACCCAAGGTAAATGCTCGTAATAAATTAAGCGTTGCTGCAGATTGATTATATGCTTTTAAAAGGCGTTTGGGGTTTGCCGTTCGTGAAGTTTCATTAAATTCAATATCATTTACTGCATCACCTCTATAAGAGGGCAATTCTAATTCGTTTCTACTTTCAATATTTGAACTACGTGGTTTTGCAAATTGCCCCGCAATTCGTCCAACTTTAACTACATTACATGAAGCACCATAAGTAAGCACCACTGACATTTGAAGTAGAATTTTTAACTTATCACGGATAGAATTTGCTTTAAAATCATGGAAAGTTTCTGCACAATCTCCACCTTGAATAAGAAAACCGTTTCCTTGGGCAGCATCGGCTAAATGTTTTTTTAATGTGCGAACTTCTCCAGCAAACACCAATGGGGGATATTGAGAAATCTCATTAATCACCTTATCATACAATGAATCATCTTTCCATTGAGGTTGTTGTTCAGCAAGAAATTTTTGCCAAGATGAAGGGTTCCAACTTTTCATTATTGCTGTTTTTCCCATTCTTCAAGGGTAAATGTTTTTAGTTGAAGTGCATGCAATTCCCCTGTCAGTACATCGGAAACTGAGGCATACACCATCTGATGCCGTTGAACTAGAGATTTATCATCAAATTTATCAGAAATTACTACTGCACTGAAATGATCTCCTGTCCCAGTAGTATCAATTACTTGAATTTTTGCATCATTAAAAGCTGATGATATTCTTCCTTTTACGTCTTCTTCCGTCATAAAACCTGTTTATTGAAAGGGCAAAATTAGAACGGAACTTACATCTCCTACAAGCATAGGTTATATTTTTGGATTTATGACCTTTTGAAGATGTTTTAACAGCGGTAATTTTTCCACACGGATTCAACATGAAATTTCAGAATTTAATCATATTATTTTTCAGCATTGTATTTGCAACAGAAAGCTATGATTTCTCATCTATAGAATCTTTGAGAGAACAGGCTGATATCTTAATTGAAAATCAAGATTACAATATTGCACTTACAATTTATTTGAGCATCCTTGAACAAGAAGAGGCTGTTTATGATAATTCAAATGCAAGGCTTGCCAATACTTACAATAAAATTGGAAGTATCTATCAATATTTAGGTGAGGATGAATATGCAAAATTGTACTTTTATAAGGCAATGAATGTATTTGAGCTAAATATTATATATGGCCAACAAGAATTACAAAAGGTACTTACAAATCTGTTAAAGACCCAAATTACCTTAGGAGATACTACCCAAGCTGACTCTACCATTTTAAAACTAGAATCACTTTCCGCTGTAAATGATCCCTACTTAGTGCGTGGCATTACTGAAACCGAAATAGAAGAAGATTTTTCCGAAGAAGACTCAGCAATCGAACTTATTGAGATTGGCTATACATTTTTAGATAGAGGATTATTTACACAATCTGCAGAAAGTTTTTCACAAGCACTTTTGCTTCAAACTTCAAATTTAGATTTAGATTACTTTGAATCCTTTTCAATAGAAGATTCTCTCCAACGCAATAAATTGATTGATGCGTTCTTTGAAATTGAGTCAAAGGATACAACGTCGAAAGGGACGCAGTTCTTCCTATCCCTTATTTCTCATGAGATGGGTGATTCTACATTCGCAAAAACGCATGTTGAAGAGTACATCCAAAATTTCCCAAATGATTATAGAGGAATACAACTCCTTGCTAATTATTTATTTGACGAAGAAAATTGGATTGATGCATTGTTTCAATATCAAAAAGTTATTTGGAGAAATCCAAATATTGAGGATGCATATTTTGGAGTAGCAAATTGTTTGTTGCAATTGGAATCATTTGATGATGCTATTCGTGCTTATTCAAAAGTTTTGGAGTTAAATCCTTACCATCATCAAGCCTATTATTTTGCAGGATTTGCATTGGTTGCGATAGAAGATTATAAACAGGCAATTCAAATGTTAACACAAGCGTTAATGCTAGACCCTGACAATGAAGATACTTACTTTTATTTGGGATTATCTTATCATAAAACCAATAATCAAACCCGTGCATTAGAGGCCCTAAATCGTACTGTAAAAATTAATAATGAAAATGGCTTTGCTCATTATTTATTGGGAAATATTTATGAGGACATTCTAAACGTTGAAAAGGCAATAGAATCTTATACATCTGCTAGAAAATTTGCTCCAGAAATAAGAGATGTACATTACCGTTTAGGTATGCTTTTATATCGTACAGATTATTTAAAAGCCGCCATGGAACCATTACGTGATTTTATAATTCTTGAACCAGATAGTACCCAAGTATTGAAAGCATTAGGTCATATTTTTATTGACCAAAAACGGTATCCCGAAGCAATTGATACTTATCAGCGTTTGCTTGAGCACAAACCCGATGAAATAAATTATCACATGGCAATTGCAGAATCATATTGGAGCTTAAAAGAGCATAAAAAAGCAAAATCTTCTTATGAAAAAGTGCTAGAAATGAATGAAGAAGATGTAAATGTACATTATCGATTAGGCATTATTTCCATGGAAGACAATCAATTTGAAGATGCCATAGCCTATTTTTTAGATGCAATTAGTTGTGATGATCCATCGGTAAATATGTTTTATCAACTGGGCGTAGCCTATGGTAGTATGGGACAGTTTATGCAGGCAGCTATTGCCTTTCAAGATGCCCTTGAACTATCACCAAATGACCATGAAATTAAATATCAATTGGCCATAGCATATAAGGAAATGGGAGTTAATAGACTTACCATTCAACTGCTCACTGAATTTATTCAAGTATTCCCCCAAGATCCAATTGCATGGTTCATGTTGGGAGAATCATACTTACACACTCATGAGTATGTTATGGCTAAATTTGCATTTGAGCAGGCCTATGAAATTAATCCTGATGATTATAGAACCCTCTATTATTTAGGTGTATGTAACTTCGGATTAAGTGAATATAAAGAAGCTGCAAAATCTCTTAAACGAGCTTTGCGAATAAATCCTGATGACCCTAAAAGCCACTATGAACTGGCACTAACATATCTAAAGTTGAATAAAGTTAGAGAAGCAAAAAAGAAGTTAAATATACTCTACATGTTAGATATGGATTTACACGATTCATTGAATCAGCATATTTTTACCAATTAAAATCTGAATATTTAGCCCAATAAAACGGTAAAAAATTGTAAATTTGCCTCCATAAATTTTTACATATTTACAAATTTTGATAATTTCAGGGAGAATTAATGAAATATCTTATTCCGCCAAGTGAGGGAAAAGCAAAAATAAAGCCACAAGAAATTGTATTTTCAGATACAAATTTTAAATTTGACCGCCATGTAAATCAAGTAGTTCGATTACTGGGATTAATCGATGACGAAGACCTTCGTTCAGTATATGGTACATCTCCTGAAAAGGCCATGATTTTCCATCGACAAAATCAGGACATCTTTAAAAGCCGATGCGCATTGGCAATAGAAAGATATACGGGTGTTGTTTACGAACATATTGATTGGCATACTTTAGATAAAAAAGCTCAGAGCTTTTTAGATGAACACACACTCATCTTTAGTGGATTATTCGGAATGGTAACACCAAAAACATTAATCCCAGATTATAAATTGAAAATGAATGTATTGTCATTGCAACATCATTGGAATCCTGTACTGACTGAGGCATTGGCTGAAGAAGACAAAATTATTGACCTATTGCCACAAGTTCACCGAAAAGCCTATAAGGCCAGCGATAATGTAACAACTGTTGATTTCTTGGTTATCAATAAAGGTAAAAAAACTGCTGCTGGTCACTTTGGAAAAGCAGTAAAAGGTGAGTTTATTCGATATATTGCACAAAAAGAAATAACTTCTACTGATGACTTTGGAGGCTTTGAGTATGAAGGCTTTTCTTGGGATGGTCAAGCCTTTGTAAAAGAAGATAGCTAAAAATTTTGGAACATTTTTTGTTCAATTTATTTGATTAAGTCTTAACACATAAAATAGGGGGAGTTCTCTGTGATTCAAGTAAAGAATCTTTCCAAAAATTACGGTGATGTAAACGCTGTAAAATCCATTAACTTTGAGATTAATGGTGGTGAAATTGTTGGGTTTTTAGGTGCTAATGGTGCTGGGAAATCTACCACTCTCAAAATGATTACAGGATATTTGACACCAACTCAAGGTAAAGTTTTAGTAAACAATGTAAATATCCAAGATGATCCACTTTCTATTCAAAAACAGATTGGATATCTTCCCGAGTTGAATCCACTTTATACCGAAATGAAGGTCTATGACTTGTTGGAATTCGCTGCAAATATTCGGGGAATAGACGGAAAAGATTTCCGTGCAGCTTTATCTCGTGTATCTGAGCAATGTGGCTTGAAAGGGGTTATTCACAAACAAGTTTCAGATTGTTCAAAAGGCTATAAACAGCGAATCGGTTTGGCTTGTGCGATGATTCATGATCCTAAAATACTAATTTTAGATGAACCGGTTACAGGATTAGATCCCAATCAAATTGTGGAAATCAGAGAGCTTATCAAGTCTTTAGGAAAAGAAAAATTAGTGCTTATGTCAAGCCATATTTTGCAAGAGATCCAAGCCACTGTAGATAGAATTATCATCATTAATAATGGTGAAATAGTTGCAGACGGAACAAATGAAGAACTCATGGCTGGATTTATGGGGAATATTGGGTTATCTGTTGAACTTAAAAATTGCTCACAAGATGGAATCAACCAACTGATTGAAGCTGTTCCGGGGTTAACCTTAAAAAATATCGACCAAAAGAATGGTTCACATTTTGTCCAATTTGAGTACCCCAAGCAAGAGGATCCACGTGAAGCACTCTTTAACCATGCAGTAAATTCAAAATGGGTGATTACTGAAATGACTTCTCATTCAGCAAATTTAGAATCCATCTTTAGAAACTTAACGATGGAGGCAAAGTAATGTATAGTGCAATAGGAACCATATTTAAAAAAGAATTGAAATCGTATTTCAATAGCCCCATGGCATATATATTTTTGGTGGTTTTTGCCATCGTAAATGGATACTTTTTTACCAATACTTTTTTCCTGTTCAACCAATCAAATATGCGTGCGTTATTCAACATTGTTCCTTTAGTATATTTATTTTTCATTCCTGCAATTACCATGAGTTTAATTGCTAGAGAAAAAAATATTGGTACCATGGAGGTAATTTCTACACTTCCTATAAAAGATAGCGATTTTGTAATTGGTAAATTTCTGTCTGCCCTTACATTAATTATAATGGGGTTAGCTTTCACATGCATCCATTTGTTCACATTGATGAACGTTGGGACAAATGTTGATTATGGTGCAGTATTTACCGGATATTTGGGACTCATGATGGTTGGAGCTGTGTATGCTTCAGTGGGGACTTTTGCCAGCAGTATTACCGACAATCAAGTTATTGCTTTTATCATTGCAGTATTTATCGTGTTAGTCTTTTTCCTCATGGATAAAATGCTCTATTTTGTGCCAGCATCTATCGCTGGGCTTATACAATATATTAGTATTGATTATCATTTATCCAATATCTCTCGAGGTGTAATTGATTCACGTAATATTATTTATTTTGCATCTGTAATTGGATTTTTCCTTTTCATGACCGTTCGTGTTTTAGAAATCAGAAAGTGGAGATAACATGAATATCGACTCAAAAAAGAATTTTATATTTTACTCTTTAGCCCTTTTCGCAGTGTTATTATTATTGAATTTAATCTCACGTAATAAGTTTTTCAGATGGGATTTAACTGATAACAAAATGTACTCCCTTTCTGATTCAAGTAAATCTGTAGTGAGTAAAATTGATGATTTGATGACGCTGAAAGTATATTTTTCAAATAACCTTCCAGGAGAATATGGAAATAACCGCCGTTATCTTCAAGACATCTTAGAAGAATATGCTGCATATTCAGATGGGAATTTAACCTTTGAATTCTACGAACCAGATTCAGATGAAGACCTTCAGGATGATGCTCAAAAATCCGGCATCCAACCGGTACAGCTTCAAGTTATTGAAAATGATAAGGTAGAGGTAAAACGTGTTTATATGGGCATGGTTTTTATGTATGAAGATAAACGAGAAGTGATTCCTGTTATCCAAACCACTACTGGACTAGAATATGATATTACGACTAACATCAAAAAATTAGTGGATAGTAATAAGGCATCTATTGCAATTGCTTCTACATTAAATCAAACTGTGGTGAATGAAAATTTAACTCAAATTTTGCGCCAACGATTCAATGTTAGAAATATTACACTTGATTCTGAAATTCCATCAGATATTTCAGTGGTATTGATGAATGGGGTCCTAGACTCACTTACTTCAGATGAAAATTTGAATTTAGACAATTTCATACAAAATGGTGGGAATCTGTTTATAGGTCAAAATCGATTGAGTATCGATATCCAAACTCAACAAGCCACACCTATTGCATCAAATATCTTTGATTTACTTTCAAATTTTGGGTTTACCATTGAAGAAAACCTTGTTTTAGATAAGAACTGTGGAAAAGTTAATGTTCAGCAAAATATGGGAATTTTTCGAATGGCCGTTCCTATGGATTACCCCTTCCTGCCAGTTATTCAAGAGTTCAATAAAGATGAAGCTATTGTGAGTGGGCTTGAAGGGCTCCGTACCATGTTCCCCAGTGAAATAGTTTTAGATACATCTTTATCTACGTATCCATTATTTTCAAGCTCTAATCACTCATCAACAATGACAGAATTTTATAATTTAAATCCAGACCCTAAAGTTAATCCTGTATTCAGTCAGCTTAATGAAAGTGGTAAAATATTGGCTGCACGATCAGAATCTGCGTTGGGTCAAGTTGTGTTAATTTCTGATTCTAAATTCTTTGCAGATGATGGCGGTGGTGCTTCTCCTGAAAATCATATATTTGTATTGAACACTATCGATTTTCTATTGGGAGACAGTGAACTCATTTCTCTTCGTTCTCGTGAAATTACAAATAGACCTTTAGAGGAATTAGAAGAATCATCTAAAGTAAAATGGAAATGGGCTAATATTCTTTTACCATCTATGCTCATTGTTGGTTTTGGGTTTATTCGTTTAAGAAATGAAAAAAATCGTGCAATGCTTCTGGAGGAGTTATATGACTAAGAATTTAAAAATTGTTTTGTCAATTTTAGCTGTACTCATCATCGTCTTTTTTATAAATCAGCGCGGACAACAACAATATTCAGCAAAATCATCTAATGTATTCAATGCTTCTACAAAAGATGTACATCGCTTTATCATCCAAAATAAAGATGATGCCATTGAAATTTCACGAACAGATACTACATGGGAAATCTCTGGTTATGATTCACTAAATATTAAACAACGATCAATTGATAATTTTTTAGACAAAGTGCTTCCCGTAATGAAAGGAACATTAGTATCAAAAAATGCTGAAAAGTGGAGTAAATACTCAATTGACGATTCTCTTGGAACTCATTTAGCTTTACTAGATGATAATGGGAATACCTTAGAGTATGCAGTATTTGGGCGTTCAAAATCAGATTTTTCACGTAATTATGTACGAGGAAAAGAAGATGCACATGTATATTTAACCAATGAAAGTGTACTGCACTTTTTAAATACTACCCCCACGTACTGGGGAGAGGTTCCCAAACCTGAACCTATTACACCACCGGTTTCTGATACTACATTTGTGAAATAAAAAAAGCCCTCAATTTGAGGGCTTTTTTATTCATCTATTTTTAAGTTTTTTTACTACTCAAACACTGGCCATAAATCTGAGCGAACTTTTATTTCCATCCCTGGATAAATTTTACCATCATTTTCATTTAACTCTTTTTCATTATCCCAAAATAAAATGGCCCATGCTAACTCATCACCATATTCTTTCTTAGCAATGCTCCACAAGGTTTCGCCTGATTCAACAACATGAACTCTAAAATCATACTCCCATTCAATTGCATTTTCAGCAGGCTTTTTCAAATCTAATTCACGAAATGGATATATAAAATTAGGATTATCTTTATTGGGACCAATTTTACGATCTTCCCAATGGGGTTTATTCCATGAATAAATACGACGCCATTCGTTGGCATTTCCATATTCATTATATGCGATGAGAGAAAGAAAATCTCCTCGTTTAGTCATATAATTAGTCCATACACTATCTGGAAAAATTTGATCAAAATCTATATTGGGTTTTATATCTGTTTGAGATGACGGCGTTTCAGATGCAACTTCTTCAACGATGGGAGCTTCTTCAACATCTTCCTCTACTGCAATATTAGATTCGGGTGCAACAATTTCGATGTTAGTATTTGTTTCAGGCAAAGTTTCAACAATTGCTTCCTCTACAACATCGTTATTGCTAGGAATGCTTAATTCTGCATCTTCAGTGGGTTGTACCTCTTTTGCTACCGTTTCTTCAACAACAGCTTCTGGTGTAGGATCTTCTTTTTTGGCACATCCAACCACCAAAAATATACTTATGAAAGTAATTAATTTAAATTTCATATACACTCCAAGATAATTTAAATGCTTTAATTAAATATATATATGGGAACGAAGTTCCGTGAATTGTAAAAAAAATCGCCCCAAAGGGCGATTAAAAAAAAATTATATTTTTGATGCAACCTTAAGTCGGTTCTTTGCTCTTTCCAGCGATTCTTGAGCCCGTTCTAAATCCATAGAAGTATCTTTTAGATTTGATTTTGCCCTATCATGAGATTCAGTGGCTCTGGCTGAATCAATGCTTTGAGCATCTTCAACTGCCTCAACCAAAAGTAAAACTCCTTCAGAATTAATATCAGCAAAACCACCTGTTGTAGCATAAAATGAGTCTTTACCATTTTTTGTTACTTTTATTTCACCAATACTCATGTTAATGGTTGCGGGGGCATGTCCTGCTTGAATACCAAACAAACCTTCAGTAGCAGGGGCACGAAGATATTCAACTTGCCCCTCACTAATCACATTGGTTGGTGTAATAATATCTAATTGAAAGGTTTTAGACATTACATACTCTTTGCTTTATCCACAGCTTCATCAAATGAACCCACATATGCAAATGCATTTTCTGGAAGTTCATCAGCTTCACCATTTAAGATTGCTTCAAATCCTGAGATTGAGTCCTCAAGAGATACATAACGACCCTCAACGCCTGTAAATTGCTCCGCAACGAAGAATGGCTGCGACATGAATTTTTGCATTCTTCTTGCTCGTGTAACAGTTAGTTTATCTTCATCAGATAGTTCATCCATACCAAGAATTGCAATAATGTCTTGAAGATCTTTATATTTTTGGAGTACTGACTGTACGTTTCGTGCAACATTATAATGTCTATCACCAATTATTCGTGGATCAAGAATTCGAGATGTTGATGCCAACGGATCTACCGCTGGATAAATACCCAACTCAGCAATTTTTCTTTCAAGTACTGATGTAGCATCCAAGTGTGCAAATGCCGTCGCAGGTGCTGGGTCAGTCAAGTCATCTGCTGGTACATAAACCGCTTGTACAGATGTAATTGAACCTTTCTTGGTAGATGTAATTCTTTCTTGAAGGTCACCCATCTCTGTTGACAACGTTGGCTGATAACCTACCGCTGATGGCATACGTCCAAGTAATGCTGATACCTCAGAACCCGCTTGTGTAAAACGAAAAATATTATCCACGAAAAGAAGCACATCACGACCCTCTTCATCACGGAAATATTCAGCCATAGTCAATCCAGAAAGTGCTACTCGAAGACGAGCACCTGGTGGCTCATTCATCTGACCAAATACCATGGTGGTTTTATTAATTACACCAGATTCAGTCATCTCATTATAAAGATCGTTACCTTCACGAGTTCTTTCGCCAACACCAGCAAATACAGAGTATCCACCATGCTCAGTAGCAATGTTTCGAATCAACTCTTGAATCAATACTGTTTTACCTACACCTGCACCACCAAAAAGTCCAGTCTTACCACCTTTAGTATATGGTTCCATAAGGTCAACAACCTTAATACCAGTAACCAATACTTCTTTAGATGTGGCCAACTCTTCATGCTTAGGTGCAGCTCTATGAATTGGTGATCTTTTTTCTGTAGGTACATTTCCTTTGTTATCAATAGTGTTACCTAGTACATCAAACAAGCGTCCCAATGTTTCTGGTCCTACAGGAACAGAAATTGGATTACCCATATCTTGTACTTTTGTACCACGAACCAACCCATCAGTTGTATCCATGGCAACGGTTCTAACTATACCATCGCCAAGATGTTGAGCAACTTCAAGTACGAGCTTGTCTTCACCTTCACGATTAATTTCTAAAGCGTTCATGATTTCAGGAAGTTGACCGTCTTCAAAAGCCACGTCAACTACGGCTCCCATAACCTGTGATACTTTTCCAAATCCAGACATAAAAATATCCTCTATTAGCTAAGTGCCTCTGCACCACTTACGATTTCCAACATTTCTGTGGTAATCGCAGATTGGCGGGCCTTGTTAAACTGTAATGTTAAGTCTTTGATCATATCTTGAGCATTTGATGTTGCATTTTCCATGGCCAACATACGTGCGGCTTGTTCGGATGCGTAAGATTCCAATAAATACTGCCAAACTTGAGTATTTAAGTATCGTGGAACCAATGCTTTCACAACATCTTCTTTAGATGGTTCAAAAATTCTATCTGCAGCAATAGGTACAGAATCTTCACTTGGTTCATAGGAAAGTGGTAAGAAAGTATCATTAATTACTTCTTGTTTTCCCACATTCACAAACTGATTAAAGATTACTTGAACTTGATCATTTTCACCAGATACAAACTGTGAAACAATCAATTTACCCATTTCTGATGCATGTTGAAAATTCAAATCGCCCCAAAAATCTAGATATTCTGCAAGAATGTTATAGTCTCTATTTTTGAAGAAACTAATTCCCTTTTTACCGATACAAATAAGATCCGAATTATCTTTACCAAATTCATCAATTGCACGTTGAGCTACTTTCAACACATTCGTATTAAATGCTCCCGCCATACCTCTATCTGCAGTAATTACTACAAATAATTTTCGGTTCACGGTTTCTCTTTCTTGCAATTCTGGCAAGATACTTCTATCGACCTCAAGAATAAGGGAATCCAGCATGGAAGAGAGTCTATTTGTATATGGGCGCGCTTGTTCCATATTTTCCTGTGCTCTTCTCATTTTAGCAGCGGCCACCATTTTCATGGCTTTAGTTACCTGCTGAATACTCTTAACAGATTTGATCCTGTTTCTGATGTCCTTGAGATTAGCCATTATTTATGCCACAAATCCTTTTTTAAAGTCTTCGATGGCTTTTTCTAGCTTTTCACCAACATCGCTAGCCACTTCACCTGATTCCTTAATAGAAGCAAATAAATCACTATGACTATTTGTTAAATGCTCAAGTACAGCTGCCTCAAATTCTCTAACTTTATCTGCTGCGATATCATCAAGAATTCCTTTACCCGCTGCAAAGATAATTGCAACTTGGTTTTCTACAGGCATAGGTACATATTGGTTTTGTTTTAACACTTCAACCATTCGCTCACCACGCGTTAACTGCGCCAATGTATTTTTATCTAAATCAGAACCAAATTTTGCAAATGCTTCTAATTCACGATATTGAGCAAGATCAAGCCGCAGTGTACCTGCAACTTTTTTCATACCTTTAATTTGTGCTGCACCACCCACACGAGAAACTGAAAGTCCCACATCAATAGCTGGTCGAATACCTGAATTGAATAGGTTTGTTTCAAGATAGATTTGTCCATCTGTAATTGAAATCACATTTGTAGGAATATATGCAGATACATCACCTTCTTGTGTTTCAATAATTGGAAGTGCAGTTAATGAGCCTGCTCCTTCATCGTCAGATAGCTTTGAAGCACGTTCTAATAAACGGCTGTGTAGATAGAAAACATCCCCTGGGAATGCCTCACGGCCAGGAGGTCTTCTAAGTACAAGTGACATCTGTCTATATGCTGTAGCTTGTTTAGATAAATCATCATAAACAATAAGAGCATGCTGACCATTATCACGGAAATACTCACCCATTGCACATCCAGAATATGGTGCTAAAAACTGTAATGGTGCTGCATCTGACGCATTTGCAGCAACTACAGTAGTATATTCCATAGCTCCATTTTCTTCTAACTCTGCAACTATTGATGCTACGGTAGATGCTTTCTGACCAATTGCAACATAAATACAGTGAACCGGTTTATCCGAATCATGAGTAGTTCTTTGATTAATAATTGCATCAATAGCAACAGCAGTTTTACCTGTTTGACGGTCACCAATAATCAACTCACGTTGTCCACGACCAATGGGAATCATACTATCAACTGCTTTAATACCAGTTTGTAATGGCTCCGTTACAGGTTGACGTTGCATTACACCTAATGCTTTTCTTTCTACTGGTAAAGTATTGGTTGCATTTATTGCCCCCTTGCCGTCAATTGGCTGACCAAGTGGATTTACAACACGACCCAACAATTCTTTTCCTACAGGAACTTCTACTACTTTGCCTGTACGCTTTGCAAGATCGCCTTCTTTTACCAATCGGCTATCACCAAATAGCACGATACCAACATTTTCTTCTTCAAGATTCAATGCCATACCGTAAACACCATTGGGTAATTCAACCAACTCTGAAGACATTACATTCTTCAATCCACTTACGCGGGCAACACCATCACCTACGTTGGTTACTTCACCGACTTCAGATACGTCAATATCTACTTTAAAAGCGTCTAACTGTTGCTTTAATAATGACGTTATCTCGTCTGTTTTAATTTCCATTATTACTCCGAATAATTACTTATGCTTGTGTCAATGTATCTTTCAACAATACAAGTCGTCGAGAAATAGAGTTATCAATAACTGTATTTCCAACTCTGAGCTTGATACCACCAACAAGGTTTGCATCAGTTTCAGTCTCAACACTTACTTTTTTGTTAGATTGAGCTTCAATTTTGTTAATAATGTTTTTTATTTCATTTTCACTGAGTTTAGTTGCAGATGAAATTTTTACATTAACCACTGAAGAGTCAACTTCTACCAAATATGCAAAACGTCTAGAAATTTCAGCCATTAGGAGAACATGTCCATGTTGGATGAGTTCTGCTAAAAGTTCTACTTCTAAAGATGAAATATCATCTTTCAGTACATTTTTTAACACTTTCAATTTATCCTCAACAGATATTTGATGTGTTTGAAAAAATTGACTGAATTCTGGAACGGCTTTCATTACTGCAGAAATGTAATGAATACGTTCACTTACTTCTTTTACATCTTCTTGTTGAACAGAAACATTATATAATGCTCTGGCGTATTTGTTGACAAGTCCTTTTTTATTCATTAAGCTTGACCAATACCTTCTAATGCTTCATCCACAAGCTTACGATTATCATCAGAATCTAAGTTTTTACTGATTACTTTAGTTGCTGCAGCTAAAGAAATTTCAACTGCAACTGCTTTGATATCATTGATTGCAGTTTCGCGTTCAGCATTGATTTGAGTTTTTGCTTTTTCAAGCATCTCATCTGCCTTTGCTTGTGCTGCAGTTTCGATATCTGCTTTAACTTTTTCACCAGCGGCTTTTCCATCTGAGATAATTTGCTGTGCTTCAGCTTGAGCCTTCCGTATGGATTCTTCATAGTCACTAGAAACGCGTTCCGCTTCTTCACGTGCTTTCTCAGCAGCGTTTAATGCATCTTTTATCTCATTTTCACGAGTTTCCAATGCATCGATAATCGGACCCCACGCAACTTTTTTTAGTACACCTAAAAGAAGTAAGAAGGTAAGAACTGTCCATGCAAGCAAGCCACCATGTACTTCTAACATGCGTTACTCCAGATTAATTATTTACCTTGTAACAAGAAACAAGTTGCTGCAGCGAAAAGAGCAACACCCTCAATCAATGCTGACATGATTAGAGCTGTTGTTCTGATATCACCAGCTGCTTCAGGTTGACGACCTGTTGCTTCAGCTGCAGCTGCAGTAATTTTTCCAATACCAATTCCAGCACCGATTGTTACTAAACCAGCTCCAAAACCAGCTGCAAGATAAGCGTATCCAATTGCTTCCATTATTATTTTAACTCCTATTGTATTATTTAGTGATGTTCGTGTTCTACCACTGCCATTCCTATAAATATTGATGACAGTAATGAAAAGATATAACCTTGTAAAAATGCAACAAACAGCTCAAGCATGTTTATTGCAACTGCCATGGGAACTGCACCAGCCGCCGCTCCATAGCTTTTCAAATTAATGATTATTCCCAAGAATGCCAAAATGATAATATGTCCAGCATTCATATTTGCCAATAGCCTTACAGATAACGCAAATGGCTTTGTGAATAAACCAATAATTTCAACCGGAATCATAATTGGCAACAACCATGTAGGCACACCAGGTGTTGCAAAAATATGTTTCCAAAAATCTTTATTTCCAAAAAGTATATAGGTAAAAAATGTAATTAATGCTAAACCGACAGTTACACTAAATGACGCCGTAGCAGTAGCGCTTCCTGGAACAAGCCCCAATAAGTTTAACAATACAATAAAAAAGAAAAATGTGAGGATAAGAGGTAAAAATTTACGGCCCTGCTTTTCACCCATATTGGGATACACAACTTCATCACGTATAAATACCACAAATACTTCTAAGAGATTTCCAAATCCAGACTGAACTTTTCGATCTTTCTTATACCCAAGTGTAAAAAATAAAATCAGTAAAATTGAGGCTAAAAACATCATAATAGATTGTTTAGTAATGAACAACTGATTAGGGTCTTCTTTTATACCAGAACCATCAGCTTTCCAGCTTACCCAACTTCCTATTGCCGGAAACACCTTATCCCATTTGTTATAATCAGGATTTTCCTCTGAGTATAATTTTAACTTTGTATAAATTTTATTTTCTTTTTCGTGGAGGTAATGAGATTCATCACTTTTCGAATCAAATTCTCCTGTAAGTTTTTTTATAAAATAAGAAAATAAATTTAATGGTTTTAAGACTTCAAAATATTTACCGTCTTGGATGTGATGAACAATTACTTCTCCCGTAACACCATCATCTTCGTGACCACTTTCATGATGTTCCTGGCCATGATGTTCTGATTTATGTTTATCGTGGTCGTAATTATGGTCAGCTTTTTTCGCTGCAAATGTAAATGCAAATAAGAAACTAAGTGTTAATATTAAGTTCTTACTAAAATTCATTCGTTTATAGATACCTTTCGTGAAGGAAGTTCTTTTAACCATCCTGAAATCTCTGTCCATTGATGAATTGTATAAAAAATCATCGTGGAGATGAAAAAAGGAATTGCCTCAACAATATTATTGGAAATCATATAAATCATAAATCCCAACACAAAGGCCATTCTTGCCAACATCCCGCCATAGACCATTTTATAAAAATCTGTATTGCCTTTTGAAATTGCATGAATTGCAATATAATAACCCACAAGAGCATTTAGGAGACTAATGGAAAAAGCACATAAAAACTCAAACCAATACTCACTGCCCCATGAAAGAAAGGGAAATATTCCCACTGCAACAATTATTACCGTTTCAATAGCCAATGTTTTTAAAAAGCGTTTCATTTACTAATTGATTTTATCAAATTGTATATGGAAGCAAATACTCCTAAAAACAACCCACCTAATTGACCCCAGGGTGATGGGAACCCCCATAATTCTTCTGCCTTAGATCCCAACCATAAGCATAGTAGCATGGTTACTGCCATTTGGATGCCCACACCAGAGTATTGCATCCAATCCATAGGTTGCTTTGGCATTACTCAGATTTAGTTTCAGGTACAGATTTCCCTGTATGCATATTACATACACCTTCAAACTTTGCACCTTCTTCAATCGTTAAAATTGCTGCCTTTAAATTTCCCGTGAGCAGTGATGTGTCTCCCAATGTAACTTTTGAGTTTACAATCAAGTCACCTTCAACTTGGCCACTTACCGCAGCATCTTTTGCTTTAATGTCGCCCTTCACCACAGACCCTTTTGCTGTCCTAACAGTTCCGTTTGACTCGATATTTCCATAGACTTTACCATATATGAGCAAACTTCCAGCAACTTTTACGTCACCGTTTATTTCCAATTCTGGTCCTAGAATTGAACTCATTTTACTATCTGGCTTATCAGACTGAAACATCTTTTTTCTTATACTCTTTAATTAAATCCCGAGGGTCTAACACCCGGTTGTTTTTCCAAATTTCAAAATGTAAATGAGGGCCTTCACTATTTCCTGTATCACCGACTTTACCAATGACCTGCCCTTCGCGTACAATATCTCGCTCGCTTACAAGATTTGTATCATTATGACCATATAATGTATAAAAGCCAAAATCGTGAGAAATAATAATGGTGTTCCCTGTATCATGGCTTTTGCCAGAAAATATTACCATACCTGCTGCAGGTGATTTTATTTCCGCACCATAAGGGGCAGCTACATCAATACCATTGTGGCTACTTCCATCATTCCGAACATACAACCCTTGGGTTACATATCCATCTACAGGTGGCGTTGATGGTAGCGAACTATCCTGCTGTGCAAACATTGTTGATAAAAATTCTTCATACTTTCCCGTACTATCAGATATTGCATGCACATCTTCGATGATTTGCTTGGCTTGAATCCTAAAATCTCGCAACTCACTTAATTCTCTCGTAAGTTCATCCTTACCAATAATTCTCATGATTCCAATAGCAGAAAGGCCAATGATCACTATTCCAAAAAACGCCAGTGCTTTAAAAAAAACAGATGGAAGTCGAAATGATTTTCCATATTCATCCTTGTCGGATGCGATAAAAACTGTATAAAACTTGGATTTCATTGCACTGTACAGACGCCAAATTTACTGCTTGTTTAATCCTGTCGACAAATCTTTTTTTGCCCTTTATGATTACTATTTTAAAGTTTAGGAAAGAAGCTCTATTAATCGCTCTAATTCATCGTCTGAATAGTACTCAATACTAATTTTCCCTTTGCCCTTTGCAGATTTCTGAATTATCACTTTTGTTCCCAGTGCAGACATTAAGTCACTCTCGATTTTAGAGAGGTTTGAGTCGGTCTTTTGGGGTTTTATTTTTTTGGCCGTTGTAGGTTTATTTGAAGATACACTTTTTACTAGCGATTCTGTTTGTCGAACAGAAAGTCCTTCGTTTACAATTCGCTGAAACATTCTTTGAATTTTTTGCCCATCTTTCAATGTGAGCAGTGCACGAGCATGGCCCTTGGAAATACCACCCTCTTCTCTAGATAATTTTAGGCTATTTCTTATATTGGGAGGCAATTTGATTAAACGCAAGGTGTTTGCGATTTCTGGCCTACTCTTACCAACTTTTTGCGCAATTTCGTCTTGAGACAAACCGTATTTATCATTTAGAATGGCATAACCCTCAGCCTCTTCCATTGGGTTTAGATTTTCACGCTGAACATTTTCAATAATGGCAAATTCCATCATTTCAGCATCTGTATCTACACTGAGAATATATGCAGGAATTGATTCAAGATTTAATGCTAAGGCTGAACGATATCGACGTTCTCCAGAAATAATCTCATATTTTTCATCACCAATCTGTCTTACGGTAATGGGTTGAATCACTCCGTTTTCAGCAATGGAATTTTTCAACTCTTCCATGGCATCATTATCAAATGACTTCCGTGGCTGGTTCTTATTGGGTACAATATTTTTTAATGGGATTGCCCCATCGATATATCTATCGTTTTCCTCAGTATTATACGAAGAAATTAATGCTTCAATTCCTTTGCCTAAACGCTTACTCATTTGCTGCCAATATTTCTGATACTAAATTCATATAATTTTGTGCTCCCATTGAGGATGCATCGTAAAGTAAAATTGGTTTCCCGTGACTAGGAGCTTCGCCTAAGCGAACATTCCGTTTGATAAATGTTTTATATACCTTTGAATCAAAATACTCTTTAACTTCATTTACAACTTGGCGCGACAGATTGAGCCGATTATCATACATCGTGATGAGAATTCCCTCAATTTCCAAATTAGTATTCAAATGCTTTTGAACCAATCGAATGCTATTCAATAACTGCGACAACCCTTCCAGCGCATAATATTCACACTGAATGGGAATAATGATAGAATCTGCTGCTGTCAATACATTCACCGTTAATAACCCCAAAGAAGGGGGGCTGTCTATAATTACAAATTTATATTTACCGTCAATTTCCTCCAGTGCCTCTTTCAACATTTTCTCTCGTGAAAACATACTTACAAGTTCTACCTCTGCACCAACGAGTTGCGCACTAGAAGGAATAACATCCAAAAATTCTAACTCTGTTTTTTGAATGCAGTCTTTGGCTTTGGCATTTCCTATAATTAAATCATATACTGATTTTTTATAGCTTCCAACCTCAACGCCAATTCCTGATGTAGCATTTGCTTGAGGGTCCATGTCTATAAGGAGGGTTGGTGTCTCCGTAACGGCCAAATAGGAGGCAATGTTAACGGCTGATGTGGTTTTCCCCACACCCCCCTTTTGATTAGATATTGCAATTGTTTTTGTATTAAATAATTTCATAATGGATAAAAATCAAGGGTTGAAATTTACCGTGAGTAAAAGTCTTATGCAATACAGCGTTATGTGCATTTTTGCCTTTTGATATAGAAAAATGAACTGCGTAAATTGGCGTGCATTTTTTCGCATCTAATTTATACTTTTTATAAAAATTATAATCTAAGGAAAGTTAATGTTCAAAGATTTAAAAATACGAGGTGTGGTGATTTTATTAGTGGTTCTTGCAGCTGCATATAAAATTCATCCCACATATAATTATTATACACTTTCTGAAGAGGAAAAATCTAATATTGCACATATAGATTTAAAGCTTCTTCAGTCTCAATCTATTAATTTAGGTTTGGATTTACAAGGGGGCATGTATGTGTTGCTGGAAGCGGACATCCCTACCCTAGTTCGAAAGCTAGCATCTAAAAAGCCTGACGAGTTGATGAAAACCATTGAAACAGCAGAACGGCGATCTGTTGAGCTTCGTTCTGATTTCTTCAATGAATTTGAAACTCTGGCAAATACTAATGAGCTTCGCCTCGTTAGATATTATACAGATTTGTCCTCAACTCGGGATAATGCTAGCATTATTGAAGCTCTCCGTACACAACGTGATGATGCCATAAATGCCGCATTAGAAATTATTAGAAATCGTGTTGATGAATTTGGTGTAGCTGAACCCAATATCCAAAAATATGGTCGCAATCGAATCATTGTAGAATTAGCTGGAATTAACGATGCTAACCGTGCACGAAAACTCATTCAGAGAACAGCATCATTGGAATTCACTTTGGTTCTCAATGAAAAACTTCAAAGTACATTAGAAAAAATTGACAACACATTGCTATCAGCAGAAGATTTTAATATACAAAATTCAACAGATACAGATGAAAGTGATACAACTGCAACCAGTGATGTTGATGATATTTTTGCAGATGTTGATGAACAAAATGATGTAACGGGGATTATTTCAACCCCCAATGAAATATTAGCCGAAACACCATTTTCTGGATATCTTCGTGGTCTTCCAGGTGGCGTTGGTGTTTTAGCCAATGAATATGAAACTGTAAAATCTATACTTGCCCGTGAAGATGTAAAATCAGTACTTCCACGAGATGGCCGTTTTATTTGGGGTAGCCGATTCGAAAAAGCCCCTATTGATGAGTCTAATTTCATCGAGTACAGATTATTATACTTTGTAAAAAATAATCCAGAAATTGCTGGGGGGATGGTAAAAAATCCACAAGCAACTATTGCATCTGCAGGTACTGATGTAAGTGGACAGTGGGTTGTAAATTTAGAAATGACCACTGAGGGTGCCCGTAAATGGAGTAGATTCACTGGAGCAAATATTGACAAACAAGTCGCCATAGTTTTAGATGACAAAGTATTTATGGCACCATTTATTCGTGATAAAATACCTGGTGGGCGTACACAAATTAGCGGATTTGCCGATGCCAATGAAGCCAAAGATATTGCAAATGTTTTACGAGCAGGTGAGCTTCCTGCACCAGTAAACATTATTGAAGAACGAACGGTTGGACCCTCTTTGGGGCACGACTCCATTAAATCTGGACGCCAAGCAATGTTAATTGGTTTCGCTATCGTAATGGTATTTATGCTACTTTATTATAGAAGTTCGGGAGTTTTAGCAAATATTGCACTTCTGCTTAATATTATAATCGTTGTCGCAGTACTGGCTACCATGAATGCCACCCTCACACTGCCAGGTATTGCCGGGTTGATATTAACCATCGGTATGGCGGTAGATGCAAATGTAATCATCTTTGAAAGAATTCGTGAAGAATTAGATGTAGGTAAAACGGTGAAAGCTGCCATAAACTCTGGGTATGAGCGTGCTTTTATTACCATTTTGGATGCCAATGTTACAACTTTGATTGCCGCTTTTGTATTGGCATGGATAGGTTCTGGGCCCATTAAAGGTTTTGCGGTAACCCTTAGTGCCGGCATTATTTGTTCTATGTTCACTGCAGTCTTTGTCACCCGATCTATTTTTATGATTATGACTGCTAACAAACCCCTTGATAAATTGAGTATATAATGAGACTATTTAAAAATTCAAATATTGATTTTGTAAGCAAACGGAAGTTCGCCAGATTTATTTCTATAGCTTTTATTTTCATAGGGATTTCCTCCCTAGTAACTAAAGGTGGTCCTTCATTATCAATTGACTTTACTGGAGGTACTATTGCACAGCTTCAATTTGAGGATGAAGTCAATGTGTCTGAGCTTCGCTCAACATTAGCATCATCAGAAGTTGGAAAAGCAGAAATTATAACCTTTGGTGCCGCCAATGAAATCTTGCTGAAGACACAATATTCTGGGTCAAATACAGAGCTTCAATCAAATTTGAAATCTGCAATTGATAAAGAATTTTCTATTCGGAGGATTGAATCAGTTGGTCCAAAAATTGGTAAGGAATTACAATCTGATGCAATGAGTGCAATATTAGTTTCACTTCTATTAATTCTCATCTATATATCATTTAGATTTGATAGATTCTATGCTTATGGATCTGTCGTTGCATTAGTACATGATGTGCTTATAACTTTAGGGATTTTTTCATTGATGAACATCGAAATAGACCTGACCATTGTGGCAGCATTCTTAACCATTGTAGGTTATTCACTTAACGATACTATTGTGGTATTTGATAGAATTCGAGAAAATGTTGTAAAACATGCACGAGAAACATTAGAAACCATTGTAAATCTATCATTAAACAGCACCTTAGGAAGAACCATCGTAACCTCCTTCACTACATTTGCCGTAGTATCTGTGCTATATTTATTTGGAGGTGAAGTAATAAAAAGTTTTGCCTTTGCCTTAATTGTTGGTGTAATTGTGGGTACATATTCATCTATCTATGTGGCAAGCCCTGTAATGATGTATTTTGAAGAAAAGAATAAAGCAAAACAGTGATTTCAAATATCATTTTAAACACTTTTTCAAAAAAACTCCGATGGTGTCGGAGTTTTTTTACGCAATATAAACAAAGGAATTTAAATGTCAATTAAAGCAATTGTTGGTGGGCAATGGGGTGATGAAGGAAAAGGGAAAATTGTTGATTTGCTCAGCAAAAACTCTAAAATTGTAGCACGTTACCAAGGAGGGGCAAATGCTGGACATACTGTATATCATGGTGATATTAAAGTGGTTCTTCATCAAATCCCTTCTGGAATTTTACGTGATGACTGCTTGTGCCTTTTAGGAAATGGAATGGTGGTTGACCCCATTGGGTTAGTTGAGGAAATTGATATGGTCCAGTCTCATGGATTTTCTACAGTAGATAAAATCCAAGTGGCTCTGAATGCACATATTGTTACACCAATCCACAAGGCTGTAGATGTGGCAACTGAAGCTGCAACCAATAATAGAATTGGTACTACAGGTAGAGGAATTGGACCAACCTATGTGGATAAATTCAACCGAATAGGGATACGTGGTGTTGATTTATTAGACGAAGATTCTCTCCAACAAAAACTAAATGATAAACTTGATTTAGCTATTTCATCTGGTGAATTGCCATCTTCTGCTACAGATGAATTAAAGCCTCAATTCGATAAATTTTTAGATTGCGCTAAACGAATTTCACCTCTTGTTGCAGATACTTTTGCCACAATCCATGAACATGTGGAGAGCAATAAAGAAATTCTTATTGAGGGCGCACAAGGTACGCTATTAGATGTAGACCATGGGACTTATCCATTTGTAACCTCTTCTTCTGCATCATCTGCCGGTATTGCAACAGGTCTTGGATTACCTGCATCAAAGGTTAACAATATTATTGGAATATTGAAAGCATATACAACTCGTGTGGGAACCGGGCCTTTCCCAACAGAACTGTTTGATGACGATGGTCAAAAGTTACGCGATTTAGGGCATGAATATGGTGCAACCACAGGACGGCCTAGGCGGTGTGGATGGTTTGATGCTGTAGCTGCTTTATATGCCACTCGAGTTAATGGCCTAACAGATGTAGCGCTAACAAAATTAGACATTCTCGATCATTTTGATGAGATTAAAGTATGTGTGGCATATGAAGTAGATGGAAAAGATACTACCCACATGTCTGAGTTTTTACACAGACTTGATGATGTGAAGCCTATTTATAAAACATACAGTGGTTGGAATTGTACCACAACTGGAATTGATAAATTCGAAGACCTTCCACAAGCCGCACAGGACTATATCTCCAGTTTAGAACAATTAATAAAAACACCTGTCACTATCATTTCAACGGGGCCAGGTAGAGATGAAATTCTCATGCGAGAAGTTCATTTGTAAATATCTCTATAAAGAATTAACTTAGCTACCAATTAAGGAGACAACAATGAAAACTAATATTAAATATTTTATATTTTGTGTAATATTTCTGAACCTAGCCTTTTCACAAAAAGGAATAACTAAAGTTGAGAAAAAGCCTGCTACTAAAAAAATTGAGCAAAAAGATTCTCAAAATGTTGTGAAGCCGATGAAAAAGAAAAATATGAAAAAATTCAATGAACTTCAGTTTGAAAAAGAAAAGCTACGTAAAGAATTTGAAGCTGAAAAGTTGGCAATTCACCAACATTATACAAAAGAAATTAACCGACTAAAGAAAAAACGAAAAGCTGAAATTATTCAATTAAAAGATGAATATAAGAAGAAACGAGAAGCGCTAAAAAAATAAATAAAAGAGCCCTGTAAATCAGGGCTTTTTTATATCTTTTAATTCCCATTCAATGCCCTAATTTCAACAACTTCATTCCGACAAAATTTGGAGATTCTATGGGCAAAAAAATTAATCGAAAAGAATTTTTAAAAACTACAGCCATCGCTGGGGTAGGCACGACTATCTTGCCTTCGTTAGCCTTTTCAAAAAGTAAAGCAAAAGATGGCGATGGGGATTTTAGAAATATGGTTGCCAAAGAAGATATAGATGGCGTTTATATTGCCACCCCTTGGGAATGGCATCATCAAATGGCAGTTGCAGCCATGAAAAATGGTATTCATGTGGGAACTGAAGTGCCCGCCGCTCTTACCGTAGATGAATGCTGGGACTTGGTTAATATCTCTTAACAATCGGAGATGCGTTGCATGATTATGGAAAATGTATGTTATCGCCGGGATATAATGGCAACACTCAACATGGGACGTGATGGACTTTTTGGATTAACTGATGAGATTTAAATGATTTTATCAACATTAGACTGGGCAATTATAGGTTGCTATTTTACAATTTCCCTCCTTATTGGAGTTTGGGCATCAC
>CAYQPE010000001.1:33260-35089 GCA_964419445.1 uncultured bacterium | reverse complement strand
GGCGTTTTAACTGATATTGAATTTTATGAGTTAAGATATAGTGGAAAAGCTGCTGCATTTTTACGTGGATTTAGAGCCCTATATTTAGGACTTATTTTTAATGTATTGGTTATGGGTGCAGTAAGTTTAGCTGCTGTAAAGTTTGGTGAAATTGTACTTAATTGGCCTGGTTGGAAAACACTTCTGGTGGCATGTTCAATTACATTAATTTACTCTACATTGGGTGGTTTAAAGGCCGTAATTGTTACAGATTTTGTTCAATTTACATTGGCTATGATTGGTTCAATTGGTGGATGTATTTACATTCTTAACCTTGAACAAATTGGGGGACTCTCTAATCTAATTTCACACCCAAATGTTATAGATAAAATCTCTATGTTTCCAGATATGACTAACCCAGATGTTTGGATTCCTGTTTTACTTGTTCCCCTAGCAGTTCAATGGTGGGCAAGTTATTATCCTGGAGCAGAACCAGGTGGAGGTGGATATATTGCACAACGAATGTTCTCTGCTAAAGATGAATCTCATTCCGTGGGAGCAACATTATTATTTAATATTGCCCATTATGCACTTCGGCCCTGGCCCTGGATTCTCATTGCATTGGCATCACTTGTTGTATTCCCCGAATTAAGCCATATTCAACAGCAGTTTCCCAATTTGCCTGCTGATAAATTGGGGCATGATGTGGCTTACCCTGCAATGCTTACATTATTACCTGCTGGATTGTTAGGATTGGTAGCGGCATCGCTTATTGCTGCATTTATGAGTACGATGTCAACGCAAGTAAATTTAGGTTCTAGTTATTTGGTTAATGATTTTTATCGACGCTTTGAAAACCCTCAAGCAAGTGAAAAACAACTCATAAAGATGGCACGATTATTTACAATAATCTCCCTTGCTCTTGGTGCAGGGTTGGGATTAGTGCTTACCAGCGCGGGACAAGCTTTTTCACTTCTCTTAAGATTGGGCGCAGGTACTGGATTAATTTATATTCTTCGATGGTTTTGGTGGCGGATAAATGCATATACTGAAATTGTGGCTATGGTGAGCTCATTAATCATTTCCATCTATTTTAGTTTTATTCATGACCGTTTCGGATTTCTTCACCTAGAAGAATGGGAAAAATTAGTTTTTGGAACCATCCTCACCACTCTCACTTGGGTTATTGCAACCTATGTAACGCCCCCTGAAGACAAAAATATTCTTCAGCAATTTGTTAATAAAGTAAATCCTGGTGGACCAGGATGGGCGGCTTTTCCATCGAACAATAAATCGAGTAAATGGGCAGTACCTACAGGAATTCTATCTATGGTATTGGGATGTTTCGCTGTTTATGGTGCACTTATTGGAATGGGATTTTTACTATATGGAAATTTTTATAATTCAATTCTTTTATTTGCAATAACCCTCTCTTCTGCATTTGGAATTTTTAAACTGCATCAATCAAAGTAAATGGAAAAAATAAGCGTATTTGATATATTTAAAATAGGCATTGGTCCATCGAGTTCTCATGCAATGGGACCATGGAATGCCGCCAAAGACTTTTTAGTTAAAATTCATTCCGCACGTACTTTAAGTGGAGCACAAAATATTTCTGTGGAGCTATTTGGTTCTTTGGCAAAAACTGGTATTGGGCATGGTACAGACAAATCCATCGTGATGGGTCTAATGGGCTTTGAGATTGAAAGTTTTGAAAGCGATGACCTCTTTATAAATATCCAAAAAATCAAAGATAATAGCACAATATCATTACTTCAACAAGTAAATATCCCATTTTCTATAGATGATGATATTAAGTTTAATTATTCAGATGTTCACCTTGAACATGC
>CAYQPE010000001.1:21253-33160 GCA_964419445.1 uncultured bacterium | reverse complement strand
AATATTTTTCAAAAGCTTGATTTGATTTGGGATGTGATGCTCAATTCAATATTTGAAGGATGCCAACAACAAGGTGAGCTCCCTGGAGGATTACAGGTAAAACGTCGAGCGCAACAAATTTGTTCGGAATTGTTAGATGAATCTGAATTCGAAAATATTGATACTTGGCTTGAAAAATTATCACAACAACCTAATAATTTAGAGGTAGTTACCAATTGGGTAAGCTGTTTCGCCTTGGCCGTGAATGAAGTAAACGCATCCTATGGCCGAATCGTCACTGCTCCAACCAATGGTGCATCGGGAGTCATCCCTGCAGTATTGCTTTATAATGTGGTTTTTAGACAACAAAAAACTAAAACTCAAATTCGTGAATTCCTAATAGTTGCTGGTGAAATAGGAATGTTGTTTAAAAAGGGGGCGACTATTTCAGCAGCAGCAGGTGGATGCCAAGCAGAAATTGGGGTTTCAAGTGCAATGGCTGCAGGTGCACTAACTCATTCTATGGGGGGAAATATTCATCAAATTTTAATGGCGGCTGAAATTGCAATGGAACATCATTTAGGGCTTTCTTGTGACCCTGTGGGTGGACTGGTACAAATTCCATGCATAGAGCGAAACACAATGGGTGCGATGAAGGCAATTACTGCCGCTCAATTGGCAATGCATACCAATCCACATGATGCTAAAGTTTCTTTAGATGATGTAATAATCACCATGTGGGAAACCGCCCAAGATATGATGAGTAAATATAAAGAAACTGCTGAAGGCGGTCTTGCTCTTCAAATCTCCATAAACGAACCCGAATGTTAACTTGAAAATTTCTACCCCTGGCAGAATTTGTCTTTTTGGTGAACATCAGGATTATCTGGGACTACCTGTTATTGCAATGGCAATCTCATTATATGCCTTCATTAATGGTAAAAAGCGTAACGACTCACAAATAATAATTCATAAACCCAATCTTGATATAACTGAATCCTTTTCCCTTAACAACTTTGACTATACTTCACCACGTGATTATTATAAAAGTGGGCTAAAAGTTTGCCTTGATGAGGGATTGCTTTTTTCACAAGGATTTGATTGTACCGTCAATAGTCAAATACCAATAAAAGCAGGAACCAGTAGTTCATCTGCAATTACCGTAAGCTGGATACATTTATTATCAAAAATGGCCGACAATCCTCCACATTGGGATAATATGAAAATTGCTGAACTAGCATATAGAGCTGAAGTATTAGAATTTTCTGAACCCGGTGGAATGATGGATCAATATTCAACTTCAATTGGCCAACTTATCCATTTAACTACAACACCAATTTAAAATGTAGATGTTTTAAAAAGCCCATTGGGAGCCTTTGTTTTAGGGGATTCTCAAGAGCCTAAAGATACCCTTTCTGTTTTACATAGATGTAAAAACCAACGATAGAAGATATTAATACAAATTCTAAAAACGGACGTATAGGCGTGAGTATGAACATCTTTAAATTGAAGACTGCCCACATATTGCCCTATTTGAAACAGTGTCCAATTCATTCAGTACGAAATGAAAAAGAGTTACCCACTGCAATTCAAATGATGGTAGATGAAAATCCACAGATTTTGAAAACTATTCCAATGTCAGAAGTGGTTCCAGACCTTACAAATAAATCAGATATTGCTGAAATAGAAAAATATCTATTTTAAAGGGGTTGAGTAGAATTTTCTAACCACTTTAGTGTATCTCCAGATACTAAGGGACTTAATTTTTCAAATACTTCTTTATGGTAATCGTTTAACCATTTCATCTCAATATCAGTCATCAATGAAGTATCTATTAAGCGCGTATCAAATGGAACAAAGGTTAGATTTTCAAATTCATATAAACCTTCTTTGTCAGATTTTTTTACAAAAATCAGATTTTCACAACGAATCCCAAATTGATTATCTTCATAATATCCCGGCTCATTAGATACCACCATTCCTGGTTGTAATGGTACTTGATTTGCCCCTTTTCCTATACGGTGTGGCCCCTCATGGACATTTAGGAAACAACCAACGCCATGACCAGTGCCATGGTCAAAGTCATAGCCATGATGCCATAAAAATTGACGTGCTAAAGTATCCACATGTTGACCACCAATGCCATGTGGGAATCGAGCAGACCCTAGGGCAATATGCCCTTTTAATACTAAAGTGAACATTTTTTTAATAAATGCAGATGGATTTCCTACTGCAATAGTTCTTGTAATGTCAGTGGTACCATCTAAATATTGACCGCCACTATCAACGAGGTACACCGAATCCATTTCTAATTTTCCGGGCTCATCTTGATTTAAATGGCTGTAATGACACATGGCTGCATTACCTGCGGCGGCTGATATGGTGCCAAAACTTAATCCTTTATACAATGGTTGCTGTGCACGCAATCCATCTAATTTATCAGCCAAAGTGCCTTCATCTAATAAATTCCCTTGGTTAACTTGATGGTCAAACCACGATAAGAATTCGCATTCTGCAACTGCATCTCTAAGATGACAGTCTTTCATGCCTTGTATTTCCACAGTATTCTTGCATGCTTTAGGAAGGGAACATGGGTCTTCACCTTCAATAATTTCTGCACCGATTGATTCTAACTCAAACTTAAAAAAAGCATTACTTCCCACTGAATTAAATAATATTTTTTTACCGGAAATTTTTTCAAAAGTGGTTGAAATTGATTCTGGAGGAAGTACGTTTACACCATCTCCGACATGAGCATGAAAATCATTGACTACTTTATTGGAATCAATAAATAAGTCCACATTCCCTTTATCGTATATGATAGCATGGCATAAAAGAACAGGGTTACATGGTACATCTTGTCCTCGGATGTTAAGAAGCCATGCAATTGAATCTAATTGAGTAATTAATGCGGCATGGCAATTCTTTTTTTGTAAGGTTTTGCTTATTCTATCTCGTTTAGATTCACTGGATTCACCAGTATATTTCTCATCTAATAAAAGGAGTTTGTCCGCATTGGCTTTTGGTTTATCCACCCACAATGTATCAATAGGGTTTTCATCAATAGAAACAAGCACATACTTCTCTCCTAATTTTTTTTGAGATGGCTTCAGCCAATTGGCACGGTGTAACCTTGCATCATAACCAATTTTAGCCTGACCATTCAATTCCAATTTTAACCAATCTAATAGTGGTTCAGAAGTAATATGTTTGTAATCAAATAAATCTTCATCCACTTGATTGCGGACTTGGACAGTGTACCTGCCATCAACAAAAATTGCCGCCTTATTTGAGAGTACCACTGCAGCACCAGCCGAACCTGTAAATCCAGTTGCCCATGCCAAGCGTTCACATTGGGGGGGGATATACTCTGACAAGTATTCATCCTCGTGGGGGATAATCAATGCATCTAAATTATTTCTGTCTATCCATTTTCGAATGGATTTTAAACGTGTTTTATATATCGACATAGCGCCTCATATTGGAATTTTATGGAGAGGATGATTAAAAATTTAGTCTATTTTATACGATTTTACAATGCTTGGGACAAACTTTTACGATAATATAATATTTATAGTTAAAATAATATCTTGAATGTTGATATTTCCATCACCATTTAAATCTGCAGCATAAGACTGTACCATAGTTAATTCTGTGGTACCCATGATTGCATTTACTAAAATGACAATGTCCAAAATATCTATCACATCATCATCATTTATATCACCAGATGTATAAGTAAACTGATCTACAAAATTAATAACTTCCCTTATAGAAACTTCAGATGCTAGGCGTGCCGTATCCCAATCAATGAGTCCACCCACATGAATATGACCAGCAATGACACATACATTATCGCCAAAAGAATGGGTATCTTGATACCATACACCATGATAGCCCATAAACTCTGACACAAACTGACCAGGGTGACCATTCCAATCAACATAAGGATCTAACCCTAAATTAGCACTGGCAATGGCATCCACTAAATTTTCTACTGGTAATGTTGAATTACGAACAAAATAATTTGATACACTATCATCTGGTGGATTCGGTGTAGGTAATACTGGAGTTTGATAATCACCAATCCAATTTAATCTATTATAATAATTGAACTCCATCTCCCAGCTCAAATCAATATATCCTCGACTAAATGTAATGATTGCAATGGGATTTAATGCATTTACAATTGGCCAAAAGTCATTAGATGTATCTTGGTAATCTACTTCAAAATTTCCATATCCCATTCCACAATTATCACAATCTGGATTTTCAAACTCTGGGAAATAGGATACAACATCATATCCCCGACCTTCCCAATCATTCCCTTGCCATCCTTCTGGATTTAGCATGTCACTTGTGCTAAAATGTCTAATCATTTCATTGGTTGGTGGCCAAAAACCTGTTACCAATATCACAGGGTTCTCACGTTGCTGAGATTTTTTTTGCGGAATAATAACAGCATCATGTATTTTAACTGGCTTAGTGATTTCCAATAGTTCAAATTCTAGACTATTGCTTTGATTGCGCTGTTCTATTAAAATAGTACACTCCATACATGTAAATGGATTTGTTACTATTTCTTGCGTTTTAAAATAATATGGACCAGAATAGGCATTATTCTCATCAATTATATAAACACGTGCTTTTGTATGTGGTGTATCAGATTTAATTCTAAAAATAAATTGGTCTCTATTATCATTCTGGATAATGCTTTGGTTACCAATTCGTTGGGGGCGAGCATTAATAATTGTTGATTCTTTTTTATTAAAAGAAGGTGATGTTACAAAGGGTGCAACTTGCCCCAAAATAAAACCATAGAAACAAAAGCATATAAATAATTTGTAGAAACTCTTCATGGAATGAATTTACAACTCTTAAACCATTTTAGTTTATAGTTTAGTTGGAAATTTCAATTATCCAGAAGCTATAAACAAAAAACCCCGCAAAGCGAGGTTTTTTGAGCTTTCGTAGCCCGTAGGAGAATCGAACTCCTGTTACAGAGATGAAAACCCTGGGTCCTAACCACTAGACGAACGGGCCAATCAAGACGCGAAATTTATAGAGTTTTTTAAATTTACAACAACAATTTTTCTACTAATTTACAAGTATAATTGGGCAATTTGCTTTTTGTGCAGTATGAATGGGTTTGCTTCCAAAAATATATTTAAAAAATTCATTCCCTTTGGCTTTTCCCATAATAATAATATGATCATTTTCTGCTTCTGAAACAAATACATCAACAGGATTTCCGCTGATGAGTAGTGATTCATTCTGAATATGCATTCGTCTTAAATATTTTTGTGCCCATTTATGCGCATTTCTGTAACCAGATTTAAACAAATTGGTCTTACTCACTGTCAATAATTTTACTTCTTTGTCATAATGATTCGCAATGCGTGACCCAAATATAACAGCACGCTTTGTCGCACGAGAATCATCAACACATAATTGAATTTTGTAATCCCAATCTTTTCTGAAATTTTTTACTAGCAAAACGCTGGTATTAAAAAATTGTACCACTTGATGTATAGAACGCTTTTTCTTTGGACATCCCATGATGGCTAAATCAAATCGCTGATTATCAATTTCTTTAGTTACCTCTTCAATAATTTCACCCTCACGTAATATTAGTTCTACATTTCTTCCTGAAGATTGTGGCAATAACAGGGAAATCCTATTGGTTTGTTCTACAAAAGCTTCTGGCTTTAGTGCTGTTTCTTTATCAATTTCGAATGTATCCATCTCATCTAATACATCGTAAGCCCATTTTAGCACATCTATACCGGGATGCATAATATTCCATTCGCTCATGGATAATCGTGCTAATTTTACCTCACCTTCAATGAGGGCTTTTGATTTTTTCCCCACATGAATAATGGATAAATTAGAGGAAAATGCCTTGGCAATTTTTGATCCAATTTGAATAGTATTTTTAGATTTTTCACTTGTGTCTTTTATGATGATAAGAAAGTTCATATCTCACCTATTGAATATTTATAAATTTTATAATGAATGGCCAATAAAAGCTCTGAATCAACAATAATGAAAGTATGGAAATTATTCCCATTCGCCATCCTGCTCTCAAAAAATCTTTAACTTTTACAAGCCCTGAAGAATAGATTATCATACATGCTGGAGCGGCCACAGCAGAAAAGTATCCAAATGCAGAAGATATAGCCGTAGTAAGTCCCATAAATAATGGATCACCTCCCATATTTAATGTAACAGGACTAATAACGGCAACGGTTCCGCTGGAGCTCATAATATTGGCCAATATAGTTGTGAGGAGGATATTTATCACATAGGGGATAATTGAAAAGTAGGATATAGCATTTTCTGAATAACCGATGATTAAATTACCAATCCATTGGGCTGCTCCTGTATTTTTCATTTGAATCCCCAATGAAATGGCTCCTGCAAACAATAAAATGACTCCCCAATTGGTATTTTTGCTTACATCTTTCCATTCAATAAGTCCAGTTGCCAAATATAAAAATGCGCCTGCAATGGCAATAATCCCCATTCCAAATTCTTCATTAAGTAAAATCCATGCCAAAAGCACAAAAATAAAGACAATAATTGAAAGCAATTCTTTACCGGTAATTTTCCCACGATGTGCTACATTTACTTTCAGTTTTCTTACAGCTGTGTCTAAATGGTTATACTCAGGTTTGAATGCTAGCTTTAGCATAAATGATGTTGCAATCATACCTATAATTACCATGGGGTATGCCATGATAATCCACTCTGAATAGCTGAGGGATATGGGCGTGGGTAAGTTTTTAAAATACTCAATGAGTATGGCATTTCGCGCCCCTCCAGAAGGAGTACCCACACTTCCCACTGTTGAGCCATAGGCTATTGAAAATAAAATTAGCGCTGTTAAATTGGTAATATCCCGATGGCCTTTGCTATTTCTTACCAAAGATAATCCAACAGGTAGCATCATGGCCACTACCGTATGTTCACCAATAAATGAAGAGAGAATTGCAGAAATAAAGGTAAATCCCATAACAATGTTTGACACTTTATTTCCGGTAAATCTTATAATGGCCAGGGCTAATCGTGTATCTAATCCTTGATGCACAATAGCTACTGCCATCATTAATGAACCCATAATAAAGAATACCGAATCATTCATGTAAGACTGTGCAACTTCAGCTGCTGGTGCAATATTAAAGGATACCTCCAATACGGCAATAAGTAGTGCCGTTGCAGGCAATGGTACGGGTTCAGTAATAATTAAAATAATGGTAATTACTGCCAGTATGAGGGTACGATATCCTGTCGTGCTGATGGTTTCTGGATAGGGCAACCAATACATCAGTATGCCAATAACCATTGCAAAGAATAGCCACCGCTTTTGCTGTGCCCAAAATATGAGTGATCTGATTATATCATTGTTCACGTAGATAAAATTAGGTGTTTGAATGTGTGGAAATCAAGAATCTACTTTTTTACATATCCACATAGTTAGAATCTTGCATATATGCGTGGTGAATAATGTCAACAATATGTAAAACTTCATAATTTAGTTTGTGTTGTTGCACTCCTTTTTCCAGTTGAATCTGACAGCCCGGATTGGCGGTAATAATACTCCCTGCATCCATTACCATCTTTATATCATCCACCTTGGTTTGCAATATGTTTTCAGACATTTGAGGATGCTCAAGAGTATAGCTTCCTGCTGAACCACAGCATATATCAGATTGTGGAAAATCATAGAGATCCTCAATAAACATATTCAATATGCTTTGAGGTTCTTTTGATATTTTTTGTGCATGGGCTAAATGACACGGTGAATCGAATACCGCATCCATTTCTAATTTTTTCAGTGGCGATTTTAATTCTATATTAAATAAAAATTCGTTGATATCATTTACCTTGTCTGCCAGCGATGACTGCTTTAGCTCTGCACCACATCCAGCTGAATTTACAATGATTGAATCACATTCCTCAAATGCGTTTGTATTTTGCACATTAAACTTATGGGCATCCGTAATTTTGCCAGCATGATGATGTAATGCTCCACAACATCCTTGATTATGAGGAATTTTCACGGTGTATCCATTCCATCTAAGTATTTGAATGGTTTTCCTATGGATATCTCCATAAAGTTCATTCATAATACATCCTATAAAAAGAGAAACCGTACCTTTATATTCTCCAACATGAGAATATTTAACACCCCGTTTTATTGGAGGTGATATGGCAGGTATTCCTTTTAATGCCGGTATAAAATATTGTAATACTGGTATAATTTTTGATTGTTGAAAAATTTTCCCAATATGATGAAAAAGGCGCAGCAATCTGGGTAATTTGATTATAAACAATAAAAATCTCATTATAATGGGTGGGTTTTTTCGCCCTATTTTTTGTTCTGTAAACGTTTTTAATTCACCATAACTAATTCCAGATGGGCACGCTGTTTCACAAGTATAACACCCCAAACAACTACTCAAATGGTTTTGTACTACGTGGGGGTCTGTATGACTATTGTGTAATGCCATATCCATAAGCATTATTCTCCCACGTGGGCTCTCTGCTTCTTTCCCTGTTTCGGCATAAGTGGGGCAGGTTGGTAAACATAGCCCACAATGAATACAATCGTTTAATATGGCTTTTATATCATTAAAGGGATTCATTTTGGTGAAATATTGATTTTAGTTTTTCATATAATTGTGTGTGTTCACTTTCTATCCCTTGTGGGATTCCCCTAATCAGCGTCAACAATTTCCCATCCATAGTGGATATAAACTTTTTCCATGATGATGCTTCAATGGTTGAATCTATAATTCCCAAACGAGGATAAGAAAAATACTCACCACGATGCTGATTTATAAATGCTTCCACCTGTTTAACTTGTGAGGGCAAAACCACCGCTCTACATCCGTCCAATATGGGTGATGAATCAACATTTTTCACCTTCTGTTGGGGGATTACCTTAAAGAGTACTGTTTCAATGGGTGCTAATTGTTCATGCGACCCAATTATCAATTTATACAAATCATATCCGGCAACATTCTTCACCACTGACGCTCCCAGTTCTATGGGATTATTTTGCCAAGAAATAGTCATACCCAATACCCAATTTTTTACCAGACCATATGTATCAGAATACAGACCCATTAAATTAAATTGTAAAATTTCTTCTATGGTGGGATTAAACGAAAAAGGGCCTACGGGTAATATTTGACCCTGTTCATTAAGTTTTTGCTGTAATTCTCCAATTGTCATGGTTGCAGAAACCTGTACCGTTAAATTATGTGGTTCATGTCTAAACTCCATTTTGTCGAACCTCTCCACATCCTGCATGTACAGGAAATATTTTATGAGGATTACACAATTGGTTTTCATCAAATATATGGCGTATGTGTTGCATCAAATTCAATTGAGTCGGCGTAAACATGCTCTCCATAAGATTTACTTTTTCTGTGCCAATGCCATGCTCACCAGTAAGAGAGCCTCCATGATTTAAACAGGATTTGAGAATCTCAGTAGAACATGAAAATGCTAATTCCTTATGACCTTTTTCATGAGGATTATATAATATTATGGGGTGGATATTGCCATCACCTGCATGACATAAATTGGCAACCTGTAAGCCATGGTCGTCTCCTATTTTGTAAATATCATTTAATATATTGGTCAGTTGATGACGAGGAACTACACCATCATTTGTATAGAATGCCGGAGCTAAATATCCCATGGCTCCAATGGCCATTTTTCGCCCACGCCACAATTTTTGTCGATGTACCTCACTTTTGGCCTCTTCTATGGGGTGTGGTGAAAATGATTTTACAATAGATGACAGCTGCTGTGCTTCCCATTGGGTTTGGTCTGCCACGCCATCAAGTTCAACAAGCAATATGGCTGCAGCATCTGTGGGAAACCCTCCCTTTAATTTTGCTTCAACTGCTTGAATACAAAGATGGTCTATCATTTCTAATGCTGACGGAATTATACCGCCTTCAATAATCGCTGATACACAATCAGTGGCATATGAAACATCGTCAAATGTTATCAAAAATGTTCGTACGGTTTGTGGATTTTCTACCAAATTAACAATAATTTCGGTAATAATTCCCAATGTACCCTCACTACCGGTGAGAATCCCCATCCAATCCACATCCATGCCATATCGCAACTTACTACCAAAATGTTTGATATTGCCATTGGGCATGACCATGGTACATCCCAATACATGATGAGAGGTTACTCCATGTTTGAGGGTATGGGGGCCTCCTGAATTTTCTGCAACATTACCACCAATAGTACTGGCTGTTTGGCTTGAGGGATCGGGTGCAAAATGATAGCCATCAGATTTTGTGGCCATAGATAAATGGGCATTAATAACCCCCGGTTGAACCGCTGCCAATCGATTGGGAATATCAATTTCTAAAATTTGGTTTAATGAGCTCAGCTGAATGATTACTCCCCCTTTTGAGGTAGCCCCACCACTTAGCCCAGTACCAGATCCCCGTGCAACATAGGGCGTGTTGTTTTCAACACAACATTTTACGATGGCGCTCACATCTTCTGTAGATTGAGGAAAAACCACGCATCCCGGTTCAGACGATTGTAAGCGTAATCCATCACAAGAATACAAATGCAGTTCATCCTTGTGGGTGATTACATTATTAATTCCAATAATCTGTTGTAGTTGGGCAATAGTTTTGGAGTTGAGCATGGCGAAAATTTAGGCATTGATGGTGTAAGATTGAAGAAATAAGATTAGGTGTCAGGGGTTAGGAATGAAGGGAGAAGAGAGAAGGGATGTTATTGGTCAGTTGTCAATTGTCATTCTTTTCTCGTCATTCTGAACACAGTGAAGAATCTCAACCTTTTAAAAGAGGAATGTAGTTATAGATTAGAGGTATGGTCTCAATATCTCAAGAACGGATATTTATAAGACCTCTTTCAAAAATTGACCTGTATAGGATTTTTTAATTTTTGATACTGCTTCTGGGGTACCCTCAGCAATAATATGTCCACCACCTACACCCCCTTCAGGGCCAAGGTCAATAATCCAATCTGAAGATTTAATCACATCTAAGTTATGTTCAATAACCACAACGGTGTTGCCTTTATCTACCAATCCCTGGAGTACATCTAACAACATTTTTACATCCTCAAAATGAAGGCCTGTAGTGGGTTCATCCAAAATATACATGGTACGACCAGTCCCTGAACGAGATAACTCCGATGCCAATTTTACCCGTTGTGATTCACCGCCAGAAAGCGTCGTGGCTTGTTGTCCCAGTCGGATATAACCCAAACCCACATTTGATAGGGTAATGAGTTTGCGATGTATCATTTTATGATGCTCAAAAAAGGCCAATGCTTCTTCAATGGTCATATTTAAAACTTCATAAATATTTTTACCCCGATAGGTAATTTCTAATGTTTCACGATTATACCGCTGACCTTTACAGTCTTCGCACTGCACATACATATCTGCCAAAAAGTGCATCTCAATTTTAATAAGCCCAACACCCTGACATGCCTCACAGCGTCCACCCTTCACATTAAATGAAAACCGCCCTGGTTTATATCCTCTAATTTTGGCTTCTGGCAACTGACTAAATAAATCACGAATATGAGTAAACAATCCAGTATATGTGGCAGGATTAGACCGTGGTGTTCGCCCAATGGGTGATTGATTGATGTCGATAACTTTATCTAAATATAGCAGTCCATCCGTTTTATCATAGGGCAATGCTTTTACCATACTTGAATGGTATTCACGAGAAAGAATGGGGTAAAGGGTTTGGTTGATGAGTGTGGATTTCCCTGAGCCTGAAACCCCTGTTATGCATACAAATTTCCCCAGAGGAAGCTCCAAATTCACTTTCTGTAAATTGTTACCTCTGGCACCTATTAAGTGGAGTGATTTCCCTTGCCCTTTTCTACGTTCATCACCAT
>CAYQPE010000001.1:14687-21153 GCA_964419445.1 uncultured bacterium | reverse complement strand
CTGGCACCTATTAAGTGGAGTGATTTCCCTTGCCCTTTTCTACGTTCATCACCATAAGGGATTGACTTTTCACCACTCAAATACTTGCCCGTAATTGAGTTTTTATTATTACAGATATGATTGAAATTTCCATGAGCAGTAATTTCACCACCATGTACCCCTGCTTTGGGACCCATATCCAAAATCCAGTCTGCTGCTTTCATGGTGGCTTCATCATGTTCAACAACGATAACGGTATTTCCCAAATCACGGAGGTGCTCTAAAGTTGAAATAAGTCGATTATTATCTCGTTGATGTAGGCCAATGGAGGGTTCATCTAAGATATACAATACCCCCACAAGCTGTGACCCAATTTGAGTTGCCAATCGTATGCGTTGGGCTTCACCTCCAGACAATGTACCTGCAGAGCGACTCAAAGTAAGATAGTCTAAACCTACATTCACTAAAAATCCCAATCGAGATTTTATTTCTTTATTAATCTGCTCTGAAATCTCAGCTTGACGTGGGCTAAGTTCGAGTTCATTGAAAAAAGTATATAAATTCCCCACCGTTTCATCGGTAATTTCTACAATATTTTTTTCACCAATATATACGGCTAAACTGGATTTTTTCAATCGCTGACCTTTACAGTCTGGACAAGATTGAATGGTCATAAATTTTTCTATCCACTCACGCATGTGAGATGATTGGGTTTGGGTATATCGACGATGAAGGTTTGGGATTACACCTTCAAACTCTCGGTTGGATGTTCCCGAAAAGGTCTCTGATTTGTACTCCATGGTGAATCGCTCACCGGGTTTCGTTCCATAGAGCAATACGTTGCGAATTTCCGGCGGCATTTTTTTCCAAGGAGTCGTAAAATTAAATCCATAATGCTTGGCTAAACTTTTTAAAATTGAGCCATACCAACTACCGCGGGGTTGCTCACCAATGGGCTTTATACATCCATGTATAAGGCTGAGGTTATCATCAGGAACCACCAATTCTTCATCGATGGACATGTGTGTGCCTAAACCATCGCATTTATCACATGCACCAAAGGGTGAGTTAAAGGAAAAAGCACGGGGTTGGAGTTCTTCAAATGAAATTTCGCAAGTTGGGCATGAATAATGCTCGCTGAATAAATGTTCACCCTGCCCAATTTCATCTACAATAATAAGACCATTACCCACTTTTAATGCCAATTCCACAGAGCCCGTTAGTCGGTCTTTTATAGATTCTTTGGCCACCAGTCTATCAACCAATACCTCAATATTGTGCTTTTTGGTTTTCTTTAATTTTATTTTATCTGTGAGATCCAGAGTTTCACCATTAATACGAACACGTACAAATCCCTCTTTTGCAATGGACTTTAGCACATCTTTAAATTCACCTTTACGGCTACGAACTACCGGTGCCAATAATTGAAATTTTGTTCCTTCATCAAAGGTGAGAATCCTATCTACAATTTGTTGTACCGTTTGGCGTTGGACTTCACCGCCACAGGAATAGCATTGTTGCTTTCCTATTCGCGCATAGAGTAATCGTAGATAATCATAGATTTCTGTGATAGTTCCCACCGTAGAGCGTGGATTTCGGCTAGTTGATTTTTGCTCTATAGAAATGGCTGGAGAAAGACCTTCAATATAATCTACATCTGGTTTTTCCATAAGACCCAAAAATTGACGTGCATAGGCAGACAGAGACTCTACATATCGACGTTGGCCTTCTGCGTAGATGGTATCAAATGCAAGGGAGGATTTCCCTGAACCAGAAAGCCCCGTAATTACCACCAATTTGTTGCGCGGAATTTCAACATCAATATTTTTTAGATTATGCTCACGCGCACCTTTTACAAAAATGCGATCTTTAAAATCAAATTTTATATGTTCTTTTTTGGCCATGGATGAAGCCTTTAAACTACATTAAACTTTCATTTTGTAAAATGATTTTTTCCGAATTTTTTATACTAAAAATGGAACTTTTCACTGTGGAATCAATAGTTTATTCTTACAGATAAAAAGCGGTAACTTTCAGGACGATGAAGAAACTAAATTATATTATAATCGCCATCCTCGCCATAGTAATGGCATACGGATTTAGCTCTGGTGCAAAAGACCATTTCAAAAAATTAAAAACGCTTACCCAAATAATTCGACTTGTTAGTGAAAATTATGTTGAAGAAGTAGATATGGAAGACATTCTCAACGGAGCAATTGTAGGGCTTTTAGATAAGCTGGATCCACACTCAACGTATATTACTGAAGATCAATTTGAATCGATACAAGAGCAGTTCGATGCTGAATTTGAGGGTATTGGTATTGAGTTTAATATTATGGATGGATATATTACCGTAATCTCTCCTATTCCAGAGACACCTTCATCGGAAGCTGGCTTACAATCAGGTGACAAGATTGTAAAAATTGATGGAGAGTCTGCATATAAAATCACACAAAAAGATGTATTTGAAAAGCTTCGTGGTCCCAAAGGATCACAAGTTGATGTTACTATCCGTCGTGAAGGCGAAGAAGATTTCGATGTTACGCTAACCCGTGCAAAGATTCCCATCCATTCGGTACTAGCTTCATATATGATTAACGATGAAGTGGGCTATATAAAAGTGAATCGATTTGCACGAACTACTGCAGAAGAGGTTGGACAGGCTCTGGTTGAGTTAGAACAGCAAGGCATGGAATCTCTTATGTTAGATTTTAGAAATAATGGCGGCGGTATGATGGATCAAGCCATACAAATAGTGGACATGTTTGTAGATTCTAGGGACACTATATTATTCACTAAAGGCCGCATCCCCAATGCTAATGATGTGTACAAAGCTCGCCCAAGCAAACGAGATAAAGACTATCCTGTAGTTGTGTTAATTAATCGTGGATCAGCCAGTGCCAGTGAAATAGTATCGGGAGCGTTTCAAGATTTAGATCGGGGCATTGTTGTGGGAGAAACCAGTTTTGGCAAGGGCTTAGTGCAACGGCAATATCCCCTAAATGATGGCTCTGCGGCACGCATCACCATTGCGCGGTATTACACCCCTTCTGGCCGATTAATTCAACGCCCCTATGATGGTGGTTTAGATGATTATTATAGTGACTTAGCTGAAGAAGATAGAGAGGCTAGTGACTCTACTCTTGCAGATCGACCTATATTTAAAACCAAGCAGGGTAGAGAGGTGTTTGGGGGTGGGGGCATTACCCCAGATTTTCATGTTGAACTTGACTTAGAGTTTTCTGAAAGCACCCGTAAATTGCTAACACATAAAGATAGATTCATCTTTAATTATGCAAGTATTCAAAAAGAAGATGTGCAGCACAATTATACCTCCTTTGAAAAATTTAAAAGAAAATATTCATTTTCAAAAAAGGATAAAAATGCATTTTATGCATGGCTTGATGGCAAAGAGTTTGAATATAAACAGGAAGAATTAGAAGAAAATTGGGAAACCATAGAGAATCGAATTAAATCACAAATTGCCAATGGATTGTGGGGGAAAACCCAAATGTATATGGTTCTTATGGAAAATGACAAAATTGCGACAGAGGCATTAAACTACATTGAAGATGCCAAAACATTGGTGAGTCAAAAATAACTCCAATTTCTATTCAGGTTAGGGTTAAATTTCCCTTCGTTTTTCAAGCAAAAATTTATTTAAATCATAATAAAATAAGTAATTAAAGTTAGATAGGGGATAAAAATGGTACAATTATTCTTAGATGGTGGTGGATTCATGTGGCCAATTCTTGTGGTGTTTATTTTTGGATTAGCCTTTGTAATTGAGAGAATCTATCATTTACTTAAGGGAATGTCCACTGATATTTCATTTGCACAAGATGTGGCAAACACAATTTCTGACCAAGGTTTGGATGCTGCTAAATCAAGCTGTGAAGGCAGCCTTGGGCCAGTTGTAAGCTTGTGTGCATCTGCATTAGAGCGTGCTAACCATGGTGTTGAAGAAGCAGAAAAATCTCTAGAACAAGCAGGTAGTGTTGAAATGGCATCATTAGAGAAAAACATGACGTGGATTTCTCTGAGTATTGCTATTGCACCGATGTTTGGATTCTTGGGAACGGTATGGGGAATGATTGAGGCTTTTAATGATATTAAAATGGCCAATGATATTTCTCCTGCTGTAGTTGCGGGTGGTATTTCTGTAGCGCTGTTAACTACTGCCTTTGGTCTTGTTGTTGCATTGGTGCTTCAATTATTACAGAATACTGTAATGTATATCATTGATAATCAAATTGTTACATTACAAAAAAGTTCAGCATTAATTATTAACAGCATAACTGATCATTTCAAGAAAAACTAAGATTCTCTTTTTACCATGATTAAAAAGCAAAGAAGAGATTTACAGGAAATTAACTCGTCATCTATGGCGGATATTGCATTCTTGTTGTTGGTATTCTTTTTGGTAACGACCACTATATCTATGGATAAAGGTATTAGTCTTGTGCTTCCATCAGAAGGCAATGAAATGGAAGTAAACAAAAAGAATATTGTAAACATTCTTGTAAATGAATCTGGTAAAATTTTGTTGGATGATAAACCTTCACGAATAAAAGAAATTAAAAGCATTGCAGAAAAACGCATTGCACAAAATAGCAATGTAATCTTTTCAGTACAAACACATCCCCGAACAAAATACCAAGTGTATTTAAAAGTGCTGGATCAATTAAAGGCTGCAAAAGCACAGAAAATTTCTATCGCTAATCCCCCGAGTTTTTAAATGAAGATTGAAAGAAAGACACATACCAGTAAAGAAGTATCTACAGCATCTATGCCCGATATTATTTTCATGCTACTTGTATTCTTCATGGTAACAACTGTGATGCGAGAGTTTGAAGGTTTAGATGTACTCATGCCGCGTGCAAAAATGATTGAAAAACTAGAAAGTAAACGTCATACTGCATACATTTGGGCAACTAAAGATGGGCTCATTTCTGTAAACGATAGAATTATTCCGGTGAATTCTCTTTCTGGTATAATGTATGAAAAAATTGTTGCAGACCCTAAAATCACCGTGTCATTAAAATCAGATGAAAATGCAACAATGAAACTTATTTCTGATATACATACACAATTGCGTGAAGCCAATGCACTTAAACTTAGCTATTCGGCTTTAACGGAGGCTCCTTAATGAGAGTTGATCCGTTATTAGAGCATTATCCCATTAGAATACGTGAAGTTACCATTGGAGTAATTCTAAGCATATCTTTCCTTTTTTATATATTTCCAAGATTTCTCGGTGAATCAGAAAAAATTGAATACACCATCGTAGAAGAAATTGAATCATTTGATATTCCTCAAACTGAACAGATAAAAATTCCTGAACCCCCAGCAAGACCCTCTGTTCCAGTTGCTTCTGAAGATGAGTTTTTTGATGAAGATATTACTATTGAAGATACCGATTTTGATGACTTCGAGGACTGGGATGCACCTCCAGCCCAGGATGCACCGAAATTTAAGTTTATTCCTTTTGATAAACCGCCCAAGCCACGTGTACCTGTTCGGCCAATTTATCCGGATATTGCCCAAGAAGCTGGTATTGAAGGAACAGTGTATATTCAGTTCTTCATTGATATAAAAGGAAATGTGACCGAAGCCTATGTTACAAAAGGTATGCCTAATACAGGTTTAGATGAAGCCGCATTAACTGCTGTAAAAAAATCTAAATGGTATCCTGCTCAACAACGAGATAAAAAAGTAGGAGTATGGCAAACGGTTCCGGTGGTGTTCTCTCTTACCAATTAAGCTAAAAAATATTTTAGATAATAAAAAAGGCGATAGAATTTCTATCGCCTTTTTTATTGCTGACAATTAATAATTAACACAAACTTGCTTTAATATATTCTTTATTCAAGGTTGCAATATTGGTTAGTGAGATTTCTTTAGGGCATTCTGCTTCACAAGCCCCCGTATTAGTACAGCTTCCAAAACCCTCTTCATCCATTTGAGCTACCATATTTAGAACTCGATCTTTTCGTTCTACCTGACCTTGAGGGAGTTTCGTAAACTGCGTAACTTTTGCACCCACAAATAACATCGCAGCAGAATTCTTACAAATAGCTACACATGCTCCACATCCAATGCAAGTTGCAGAGTCAAATGCTTCGTCTGCATCTACTTTTGGAATAGGTATTGCATTGGCATCTGGTGTGCCTCCTGTGTTCACAGATACATATCCACCCGATTCCATAATGCGATCAAATGCAGTTCTATCAACTACCAAATCTTTAATCACAGGAAATGATGATGCTCTCCACGGTTCTACCAAAAGGGTGTCGCCATCTGAAAAACTACGCATATGTAATTGACAGGTTGTAACGCCTCTCAATGGGCCATGTGCTCTACCGTTTATCATTACACCACATGTACCACAAATTCCTTCCCGACAATCATGATCAAATGCAACGGGATCTTCGCCTTTACGAACCAACTCGTTATTTAATTTATCTAACATTTCAAAAAAGGACAT
>CAYQPE010000001.1:0-14587 GCA_964419445.1 uncultured bacterium | reverse complement strand
AAATGACCACCACAAGATTCTTCTCTATTTAGAGCATCCCGTGCCATCAATTCGCCCAATTCTAAAAAGTCTGCCAAGCGCCCAGCTTTTTCTAATTCAGGGTTAAATTCACCATTGCTTCCCGGAACTTTTACATCTTTCCAAAAGGATTCCCGAAGCTTTGGAATTTCTTCAAGTGCTTTTTCAAGCCCTTCTTTATTCCGTGCCATACCCACATATTCCCACATGATTTTACCCAAATCTTTGTGGATATCGTCAACAGTTCGTGTGCCATTTATAGATAACAGTTTTTCACTTAATGACGCAATTTTATCTTCTGCTTCTTTAAAGGCTTGGTGAGACTCATCAACCGTTACTAATTCAGAAGATGCCAAATAATTTCCAATGGTATATGGAATAACAAAATAGCCATCAGCTAAACCTTGCATTAATGCACTTGCTCCCAATCGATTTGCACCATGGTCAGAGAAGTTAGCCTCTCCCAATACATGTAATCCAGGGATAGATGACATAAGATTATAATCTACCCATAAACCGCCCATGGTATAGTGAACCGCAGGATAAATCATCATCGGGGTTTCGTATGGATTATCACCGGTGATTTGCTTATACATATCAAACAAATTGCCATACTTTTCCGATACCCACTCTTTACCATTACGTTTAATAACATCGCTAAAATCAAGATAAACTGCAAGTCCTGTTGAGCCTACACCATGCCCTGAATCGCACATATTTTTTGCACGCCTTGATGCCACATCACGTGGAACTAAATTACCGAATGATGGATACATTCGCTCTAAATAATAATCTCTTTCAGCATCAGGGATGTCATTGGGATTACGATTATCCCCTTTTTTCTTTGGTACCCACACACGGCCATCGTTCCGTAAACTTTCACTCATTAATGTAAGTTTAGACTGATGCTCACTAGAAACCGGAATACATGTAGGGTGAATTTGTGTAAAACATGGATTTGCAAAATATGCACCCTTTTTATGGGCACGCCACGCTGCGGTGGCATTGCTTGCCATGGCATTGGTAGAAAGATAAAATACATTACCATATCCACCTGTGGCTAAGATTACTGCATCAGCAGCATGGGATTTAACTTCACCCGTTTCTAAATTTCGAGTTATTATTCCTCGTGCCTTACCATCCACCATTACCACGTCTAGCATTTCATGACGAGGATGAAATTTAACTTTTCCCGTTTTCATTTGACGTGTTAATGCTGAATAAGCTCCCAATAGCAATTGTTGCCCTGTTTGACCCCGAGCATAAAATGTACGGGATACTTGTGCACCACCAAATGAACGATTATCTAAAAGTCCTCCATACTCACGAGCAAAGGGAACGCCTTGTGCTACACATTGGTCAATAATATTATTACTAATTTCTGCAAGTCGATGTACATTAGCTTCTCTAGCACGATAGTCACCACCTTTTATAGTATCATAAAACAATCGATGAATAGAGTCTCCATCATTGGGGTAATTTTTTGCTGCATTTATTCCACCTTGTGCTGCAATACTATGTGCACGACGTGGTGATTCATGGTATGAAAATGCATCTACATTATAGCCAAGTTCTGCTAGCGTTGCGGCGGCGGATCCTCCAGCCAAACCGGTGCCTACCACAATAATTTTATATTTCCTTTTGTTGGCAGGATTCACCAATTTCATATTAAATCGATGACTTGTCCACTTATCCTTTAATGGACCATCAGGGATGTTTGAATTCAATGCCATTAGTGGGACCCTCCAAGAAAACCAAACCACAGAGCAATCCATGTGAACCCTGCAGGAATAAATAACCAAAAAATTACACTGACAGCATGGATGATTCCTTTATATCTGCTATCGGATACACCAAATGTTTGAAAGGCAGATTGAAATCCATGATGTAGATGGAAACCCATTAAAATCATAGCTACCACATAAAAGGCTGCATATATGGGATTACCAAATCCCACTTCATTACCCATTACAATTTGGTAATAGCTTCCTTCTCCATGAACGAGCTGGAATCGGTACCATATAGTTGACAAATGTGTTATTAAAAAAATGAAAATTACTGACCCTGTAATGGCCATCGTTTTGGATGAAAAGCTGCTGTTTTTAGTACCATCAGATTGTTGGTAAGCCAACGAATTGGCACGTTTATTTTCAAGGGTTAAACGAATACCACTTATAATATGCCCTAAAAAGATGACAGTCAATATTACCTCAACGGTACGTACTAATGGTTTGAAACTGCTCAATGTTTTTACATAGGTATTGAAGAGCTCTTCTCCACCAAAAAGCATCATGTTACCTACTAAATGTTGGGCAATAAACAGACAAAGTAATAGTCCTGAAACTCCCATGGTAAATTTTTTCCCAATGGATGAACGAAAAAATGTACTAATCCAGTTCATTTATACTCCGAAATTTAATTCAATAAAATTTGGGCAAACCACAGTCCAATAACTCCAGCCACAACACTGCCAATCATATAGCTAGTTGCCAACATTAATTGTCCCGACTGAATTAATGAAAGGGACTCAAGCCCAAAAGTAGAAAATGTTGTAAATCCTCCAAGCATACCCATAACAACAAAGTTGTTTAGAAAAATATGCTCATTACTATTCCATTGGCTATTGACAAAAAGACCCAACAGAAAACAACCCAAAATATTTACAAAGAACGTGCCAAATGGAAACTGACTCAAGAAAGATTTTTGAATCGTGGTACTGCATACATATCGTAAACTCGCACCTAAAAATCCACCTAATCCCACATAGAGGATGGTCATGAACTAAAAGGGAATGTCCTCATCTGAAAAGGGCTCCACTGTCACATCTTCATTGGATGGCACGGGTGGAGTAAAATTGTTTTCAGTGCTAGCTGGTGCCGTTTGTTGAGCTGCCATGTTGGGAGCAGGACTCATTATGTCTTGTCCATAGGCTTTTATAGCAAGTTGAGTAACTTGATCTTTTAATTCTCTTTCCGCCCAAATAGTATCATGATATTCGTTGTCACTTCCTTTTTGGCTTGGAAATCCAACAAACAATCCATTAATTCCTTCAACCAATTTAAAGCCTTTAATGGTAAATCCTTCTTCAGTACGTAGGTCAAAAAATGCTCTAATTTTTCCCCAACTTCCCTTGTTCATTCTGTCAATTTTCAATGGTAAATTCCTTGTTTTGAGTTTGAGAAAATTTAATGTGGTTTAGGGCTGTTTCACAATGTGGGAAATGTAAAATTGAGGATTAAGATTGTGACATGTTGGCAAAAAGTGTGTAATAATTATCACTACCATCTAATTTGACTTTTCTCTTTCTAGCTTTACATCTAGCTCATCACGAATACTTTCACCAATCAAATTAAACGCTAATACGGTAAAAGCAATGGCAAGTCCAGGGAGCAATGATAGTGTTGGTGAAATGCGTAAAAAATCTTTTCCTTCATTAATCATGGAGCCCCAACTGGGGGTGGGAGGTTGTACCCCTAATCCTAAAAATGACAAACTAGATTCTGCCATTATTGCTCCAGAAATTCCCAAGGTAAATGATACAATAATTGGTGCTATACAATTAGGTAAAATATGAAATAGGATAATTCGTATATGAGAAAAACCCAATGCTTCTGTGCTTTTAATAAATTCTGATGTGCGAATCATTAACACTTGCCCACGAATTAGTCTGGCCATGGGAGGCCAACTCACTGCACCAATGGCAATCATTGTGGTTTGAAGGCTGGGTTCAAATGTAGCAGAAACCGCAATGAGTAGTAACAATACAGGAAATGCCATGACGATATCAATAAATCTCATGATGAATGTGTCCACCTTTTTTCCAAAATATCCTGAAACTAATCCAAAAAATAGTCCCAATATAAGTGAAATTGTACTGGCTAAAATTCCCACCCCTAATGAAACTCTGGCCCCAATAATTAATCGAGATAATACATCTCGGCCAAAATGGTCTGAACCTAAAATATATCCGCTAACTCCTGGGGTAAGTAATCGCAACTTTAGGTTTTGGGATGCATCAAGTTCAACAAAAACGGATACAAGGATAACCAAAATAAAAATTGAAAGAATGAGAATTCCTAATTTGAAGGTATTATCTTTCCATAACTTTTTCAATAGATTATTCATCTATTACACTTTCTCTAACTCTGGGGTCTGTCCAGGCATATAGAATATCCACCACTATATTTATCACTACAAAAAGTATGGCCATAAAGAGTACTGTCCCTTGGATGGCAGGAAAATCTCTTTTCATAATAGCATTCAACGCAAACCTGCCAACACCTGGCCAACCAAAAATGGATTCTGTTAAAACGGCACCAGAAAGATAGCTCCCAAAGTCTGTTGCAATAATGGTAATGAGGGGAATTGAAACATTTCGTAAAGCATGTTTTAAAATGATATTTTTAGTGGAGACTCCTTTGGCCATTGCTGTACGAATATAATCCTCCTTTAGAACTTCTAGCATATATGCCCGTGTGGTCCTAGCCAATAAAGCCAATGAACGTGTACCCAATGCAATAGATGGTAATATCAAAAATTTAAATCCACCAAACCCGGTAGGCGGTAGCCATTGTAGCTGAATTCCTACCATTAATATTAGGAGTAAGGCAATCCAAAATACTGGCGCGGCAATTCCTGATAATGATATGACAACTAAAAACCTGTCAATCCACTTGCCTCTGTTCATTGCTGCAAGAATGCCCAATGTAACGCCTATGGGTATAGCAATACACATGGCTCCCAACGCCAATTGCAATGTAAAAGGAATTTTCTCCAAAAGGTCATCAGATACTGGACGATTAGTCATAAATGAATTACCAAGATTTCCTGAAAAAATTCGAGTCATAAAATCAATATATTGTTTATATATGGGTTGATCTAACCCCAACTCTTTCCTCATGCTCACTAGCTCATCGTCAGAATAATAATCGCCTACCAGGGCACGTACTGGGTCCCCTGGTGCAATATTCATCAAGAAAAATGAAATGGTGAGTACGCCGATGATTACTGGGATGCCTTGCAAAATGCGTTTAAAAATGTACTGAATCATTGCTTGTACACTCGTGTATATTTCTCTGCATTATACATTAAGCTGGGTTGCCAGTTTTTTAAATTCGGCTGATGTATGAAGGCCGTTTTAGAATGCCATAGATAAACCCAAGGCACATCTTCTACTAGCTTATTATTAGATAATTTAATGTATTTTTGTTGTTCATCAATATCGGAAGACTTTTGAATCATATCAATATATGCATCCAATTCTTCACTGGCATACCTGGTCCATCGTTTTTTGCTTATGGTGGATTCAAACAATGGTGCCAAAAAATTTTCTGCATGTGGATAATCTGCATACCATGATCGATAATACATGTCTGCATTTCCCTGTGTAATGGCTTGGCTATACATATTCCAATCATTCCGTATAATTTTTACATGGATATTTACCTTTTCTAATTGGGACTGAATGGCCTCTGTAATATTTAGTAAATTTGAAGATTGACTTTGCCAAAGCTCAATTTCAAATCCATCGTGAAACCCTGCTTGAGATAAAAGTTCTTTAGCCTTTTGAAGATTATATTCATATTTAGGTATAGGCGGTTCATCCATTAAACTGGGAGGTATAGGCCCATGTGCTGGAATTGCGTTCCCATTTTTTAAATTTTTTATAAGGCTGTTTATATCTATTGCATAATGGATGGCTTGGCGAACATACTTATGGTTTAGGGGCGGACGTAAGCAATTCATCCCAAGATAAAAAGTATTTAAATCTTCTTGATATTTTATAAGGGGAGCCCACTTTTTATCTTCTATCCACAAGGAAAACTCTGCATCGGGAATCTCCATAATATCCAAATACCCAGTTAAAAACTCTGCCGTTCGTGGTAAAGCTTCGGGTAAAATTCTAATTTTAATACCAGATAATTTTGGCTCACCATCAAAATAATGTGAATTTTTTTTCAGCATAATGTGTCCATCGTGGATCCATTCTTCCAATATCCATGGTCCTGTACCTATTATTTCATTATCCACTTCTTTAATAATAGATGCTGAGGGCATCGCCAAAAATCCCAAAAAGGGTGAAAAAGGATGTATGAGTTCAATGGTAAATGTTGATTGTTGGCAACTAAACCCGTGGACTTCTGTGGCTGACCCTTCTATAAATTCAGCTGTACCAACTACATTTTTAAATAACCACTTCCGGTGAGAAGAAGTATGTGGAGATAGTATGCGTTGGAAGGATTGTTTAATATCTTCACATTGAAGCATTTCTCCATTTTGGAATTGTACATCTTCTCTAATTTTGAAAGAATATTTTAAACCGCTTGAGCTTACTTTCCAAGAAGATGCAATTGAAGGCAGAATCTCACTAGACGTTCCAAATCGCACTAAATTATCATACAATAAAGCACATAGTTGACCTGAACGTACATCGGTAGCTAAGGCAGGATCTATACTTTTGGGGTCACCAGAAAAAACTATATTTAATTGTGAAGGGTTCGGCTTAATTCCACAACTATTTAAGATTAAAATAATATATGAGATAATAAAAATGCGGTATTTCATGCCCTTCAATTTATAGCCATTTTATTATATGTAAAATCTCAATATAAATAAAGGGCTGAGAAATCTGAGTACCATTTTGCTAATTTATGACGTAATTTTTTTACATTTTCCCTACTAATTGAGGCAATATGAAATTTATTTATAATTTTGGTGAAGGCCATGCAGATGGTGCTGCAAATCAAAAAGATTTACTGGGTGGTAAAGGTGCAAATCTAGCAGAGATGACACGACTTGGAATTCCCGTTCCTCCCGGATTTACTCTTACTACTGAAGTGTGTACCCATTATATGAAACATGATAAATACCCCGAAGGTTTAGATGTACAGCTCACCACTTCACTCAACCAAGTAGAAAAAATTATGAATCAATGTTTTGGTTCTGCTGAAAATCCATTATTAGTTTCTGTACGTTCTGGGGCACGACAATCTATGCCGGGAATGATGGAAACCGTTTTAAATGTGGGACTCACTGAAGATACAATTCCAGGTTTAATAGCACAATCTGACGATGAGCGTTTTGTGTATGATGCCTATCGGCGACTTATTATGATGTATTCAGATGTGGTAATGGAAAAAGCCCAAGGTCTTTCGCTTAAAAATGGAGTGGGTATTCGGGAAGAGCTAGAAGGGGTTTTAGCAGAATATAAAAAATCTAAAGACATTTATGATGATACCGAATTGACAGCCGAAGATCTAAAATTTCTTTCATCAACATTTAAAGAACATGTTCAATCCGCTCTTGGTAAGGCTTTCCCTGATAATGCTAATGACCAGTTGTGGGGTGCCATAACCGCAGTATTCAAATCGTGGAATGGAAAGCGTGCTGAAACCTACCGTCGCATAGAAAATATCCCTGATGAATGGGGTACTGCCGTAAATGTTCAAACCATGGTTTTTGGAAATATGGGAGAAGGTTCTGCAACAGGTGTAGCGTTTACCCGAAATCCAGCAACTGGGGAAAATCATTTTTACGGAGAATGGCTAGCAAATGCTCAGGGTGAAGATGTGGTTGCAGGAATCCGGACCCCAAATCCATTAAATGCAAATAGTACCACTTCGGAATCTACACATTTACCCAGCTTAGAACAAGTAAATCCAAAAATTTATGAGGTATTAGATAGAGTAAAAACTCGGTTAGAAGTGCATTATCATGATATGCAAGATTTGGAGTTTACCATCCAAAAAGATAGATTATGGATGCTCCAAACTCGAACAGGAAAACGAAATGGTGCAGCAGCAATCCGTATTGCAATGGACATGCTAGATGAAGGGCTCATCTCTGAAGATGAGGCATTAGTGCGTATTTCTCCTGATCATTTAGATGAAATTATGCACGAAACTGTTCATCCTGAGACTGAGCGGAATGCAGATGTTTTAGCTACAGGGCTCCCTGCTGGACCTGGAGGTGCGTTTGGTCATATAGTATTCACCGCTGAAGATGCGGAAAAATGGCATGCCCAAGGGAAAAATATTATTCTGGTTCGCAATGAAACCTCTCCTGAAGATGTACACGGAATGCATGTTTCCAATGGAATCCTTACTGCTAAAGGAGGAATGACATCTCATGCTGCTTTAGTGGCTCGTGGATGGGGTAAGTGTTGTATTGTTGGTTGTTCGGATTTACAAATAAATCTACACGATAAATCCGTATCCATCCATGATATCACTCTGAAAGAAGGTGATATAATTACGTTAAATGGATCATCAGGCCATGTTTATGCAAATGAGCTCTCTTTAGAAAAACCTGATTTGAAGCATAATCAATACTTTAATAAACTTATGGATATATCTGATCGGCGGCGTACTCTCAAAATTAGAACCAATACAGACCGTGCAGAAGATGCCTCTCAAGCACGAGAGTTTGGTGCTGAAGGAATTGGGTTATGCAGAACTGAGCATATGTTTTTCGAGCCCGAACGAATTTCTGCAATGAGAGAAATGATTCTGTCAACTGATGAAGAATCACGACGAATTGCTGTAATGAAACTATTACCATTCCAACGAAATGATTTCTATGACATTCTTAAAGCAATGGCACCATTCCCTGTAACAATACGACTTTTAGATCCACCTCTTCATGAGTTCTTACCCCATACAGATGCCCAAATAGATTCTTTGTCAAAAGACATGGATATCCCTGCATCAGAGATAACCTCTCGTGTTACGGCATTACACGAATCTAATCCTATGCTTGGGCATCGTGGTTGTCGCCTTGGAGTAATGTACCCTGAAATTACAGAGATGCAATCACAGGCAATATTTGAAGCTACGGCAAAATTAAAAAAAGAGGGGCTTAATCCGTTTCCTGAAGTAATGATTCCCCTTGTAGGCTCTGCTCCTGAACTAAGCAACCAACGCAAGCATGTTATTCGCATAGCTGAAAAAGTGCAGAAATCTGAATCTATTCAGTTTGATTATTTGGTTGGTACTATGATTGAGTTGCCCAGAGCATGTATTACTGCAGACGAAATCGCAGAAGTTGCAGAATTTTTCTCTTTTGGAACCAATGATTTAACGCAAACAACCTACGGGTTTTCTCGGGATGATGTGGGCACTTTTCTTCCTCATTATGTAGAAACAAATATTATAAAAGGGGATCCGTTTCAATCTATTGACCAAGATGGCGTGGGCGAGTTGGTAAAAATTGGAGTCAAAAAAGGACGAAGCACCAATGCAAAACTCAAAATTGGTATCTGTGGTGAACATGGTGGAGACCCCGAGTCTATTTTATTTTTCCATAAAGCTAGGCTTAATTATGTAAGTTGCTCACCATTTAGAGTTCCAATTGCACGATTGTCTGCAGCTCAAGCTGCAATTCTGTGCGATTTGTAACAATATTTTACAAAAAATTTATTATAACAGAATTTTAATCAAAAAAACATTAACTTTAGGACTGATAATTAAAGAGGTTGAATATGTTTAAGTTACGTTTTCTATTAGTAGGATTATTTATAAGCTCATTTGCAATTGCTGATGAACTCACTGAAGAACAAAAAGAATTGGTGGGTCAGCGTGCATTAAGAGAGTTTGCACAAGCTATATGGACAGAGGCAATGGAAGCAAAACAGGCTTATCAACAAAATGCCTTCCGCGAAGAATATTTATCAAATTTAGCATCAACTGCACCTCGAGCAGATTTTCAAGTACATGCAGATATCTCTGCTGAAATGGAAGCCGGAAATCCTGCAGGGACTGTTTTTGTTTCCACAGACGGGCAATCATCTTGGATAGCATCTGATGGTGTTGCGCCTATGAATGAAGCGGGTTTTGAAAACACTTGGGCTACAACTATCGCAACTGATGGTGGACAAAGTGTTGCGTGGTACTTAAAAGGTGAAGTTGACTCAGAAGCTTTGGGTTATGATTATGGTCGACTCATTGTTACAGGAACCCCTAAAAATGAAAATAATAGTTGGCCACCCAGCTCTAATTTATATGCAGATTTAGCCTATGATGAATCTGGTGACGCCTCATCAAATTATGACATTCATACTGTTAGGGGTTCATACTCTGATGATAGATTTTATGTTTCTTTAGATTTAAATGGCTCTTGTTGTGATGAAGGTGGGCTTTTTGGTCCTTGGTATTTATATGGTGTGGGGTTTGTAAATCCAGAGTCTGAATCTGAAGTTGCTTATGCCGTTGGATTTGGTAATGGTGGTTTTGGACAATTAACTCCTGGGCTATTAAAAATTACTGGAGATTTAGCAACAGGTGAAGTGGGTGGATTTGATTATATCACCACAAATATAGACTACTCCACTTCAGGCAACAGTATGCAAGCGGCGGCACTAATAAGTTATATGACAGATGATGCAGAATGGGGTGAATGGCCAAACTCTGTAAACGGATTTATTGCTTTAGGGGTAACTGTTGAGGCTGCACTTAGCGGTATTGATGTTGACGCTAGTATTAAAGATCAAACTACTCCTGGACTTATGATTTTACATACCACTTTCCAAGATGGAAATGTTGAGCCTGTTTTATCTGAACCAGCATATGATGCAGACACTATGGAATTATCCGTTACATATACTGATGCAGATGGAAACCTACCATGGTGGAGAAATGTTCAAGTTTGTTATCCTGATGGAGGTGCATGCTTCTTAAACCTTCCTATGATTCCAGATGACCACACCTATTTAGAAGGTGTAAGATTTTCTGCTTCTATTGCAGATGAAGATATTGCTGACGGTGACTATGAAGCAAAGTTTTGGTTTGCCGATGATATGCCTGGTGAACCTCAAACATACATCGATATTACCCTTGGTGGGGGTAGCAATTGTGGTTTAATGGGTGACTCAAATGGTGATGGCTCATTAAATGTATTAGATGTGGTTCTTCTTGTAAACATCGTCCTTGCTGGTGGATGGGAAGAATGTGCTGATATGAATGGCGATGGTGCATTAAATGTATTAGATGTGGTTCTTCTTGTAAATATTATCCTCGCAGGATAGGATATAATATTCATATAATAAAAAAAGCCTCACATATTGTGAGGCTTTTTTTTACAGTAAAATTTTGTATGGTTTATTCTACCATTTCTCCACCGCCAAGAATGTCCTCAATATTCCACTCACCTGAACTTATTTTTTCTTTCATAATTGCTAACAAGCTGGCACGTGCACCGTCAACTTCACGCTTTGCTAATGGACCATCAATGGGTGCATACATGGCCTGTTTCTTCCCAGGTAAATACCCTACTAACTTATCAATAATTTCTTGGTCATAGCCTTTCAATGCTTTTGCCATTACCTCTAAATCGATATCAGGGTTCATCCAAAATTGCGCAGCCATGCTATCGGACAAATCCATTAAATCTTCATAGGATAGATAGTGTTTTTTCACTTCGTCAAACAATTCGGGATTTTCTAATTTCAACTGTTCCATATATTGCTTCGCTTCATCTTCAGACATTTCACCAAGAATGGTGGCAACACTTTTTCCTCCGCCACGAGCGAATTCTTTGGGGCCTGGAATGAATGATACTTTTTCCTCTAGCTCACGCGCCATATTGATGATAGCTTCCAACGGAATTTCATCAAGATTACCAGTTTCTAAAATAATTTTATTTTTTCTTCCAGGATCAAGCTTATTTAAAAAAGTCATTCGTCTTTCTTGATCAATTTGATCTAAAGCCAAGGCAGACATTCTAATTTCTTCATTGGCCAACAAACAGTAAATTTGCTCATCATTTAAATCACATAAAAATGCAAACAAATCTACTGGCTCTTCTTTGTTTCGATATTTATCAGACATCATTTTGAAGTAATATTCTTCCATCACCGCTTTTTTCACCATGGTTGGTACATTGGCAAGCTCGCGAGCTCGGATTCTTAACTTCAACATTTCTGATTCAGAAACAGATTTAAATAATGTCATGGTTAACGGCTCTCCCAGAACCATTAACAAAATTGCAGCTTTATCGAAGCCTGAAAAATTTTCTAAGATTGTATTACTCATTTATTCTTCATCTCCTCCAGATTCGCCATCATCCGTTCCATCAGACAACCATTCTTTTACAATTTCCGTAGCACCCTCTTTTTGATTTACTGACATAGATACTGCTGATTGACGTAATGTTCGAAGTTCTGCCCGAAGCACATTTTCATCTTCAAGTGCCATGGTTGCATATGGATTTAGCGGTGGTTGAGGAACGTCTGTAACAGGGGCTGATGTTTCTACTGGTTTTTCTTCACCGGCATCGCCTCCATCATCTTTGGATTTTGATTCTTTTTTGCTTTTTTTACCCTTTTTTTTTGCAGCGTTTTTGGGCTTTAAATACACAACCTCTTGCTTGCCTTTTCTAAAAAAGAGCATCATGAACATCATAAAAAACATAGCACCAAAAATCACATATAGTAATGTGTTGTCTGAAGATTTTGGTCCTTTCATTCCCAATAAACCATCTGATTCACCATCATCCAAGTTGCCTTGTCCGTATTTTATAATATCAATTAAATCTTTTTTAGTTTCGGTTTCAGATTCAATTCGTGCATGAGTCGCTGTATCTAATTTTTGTTGAGCCTTCACCAGCAGCGTATCTAATTTTAATTTTTCCGCTTCTTCATCCGCCTCTAATTTTGCTAAACGTGTTGAGTCTTGGCGCCTTTTGTATTCTCTATCTAATAGAGCCTGTTCTTCCCATAGACCTCTTTGGTCTTCAGAGTCTTCTAACCGGCCCTGTAAATCTTCAAATTTTCTATTTAACTGATCCATCTCATCTTCACGTTTTTGCGCTTCCATATCCTCAATTTTTTGTCGAAGCTCTGCTAACTCGGATTTTTCTTGAGAATCTTGGAATCGCATGGTTTCAATACGAATACAGTTTTCACATGCGGAGATAGTAGGAATAATTTCCTTGATTAATGACTCAATGGTTTTTTCATGTGCCCCAGTTGCTAAAGTTTCTTCTAGATACACAGCCACGTTTACATTGGCCAGTTCATATTTATCACTAGGCCTAGTACTATTGTATATTTTGGCAGGGGAACTGCTTTGTACGGCTTGTTCAGGGGTGGTTGGAGAAGGTGATGTTTCAGTGTTTCCAGATAAAGTTACGCCAGGTAAAAACTCCATTGAGGATGTTCCGCTTGGTGCAATTTTGTTTAAGTCTGAAGGAGCCTCTTGAATTACCGTTCCTGGAGATGCAGTAGGCTTATTTACCACGTGAGAATTATTTTTGCCCAACTCAACATTCACTACAACGACAAATTTTGATTTGTCAATTATACGACCAATTTCTGAATACAGCTTGTCGCGAAGTGAATTTTCAAGGTTAATTTTTTGGGTAAAATATTCTAATCCCTGTGCAAATATTAACGTAATTGAAATGGAAAATATTACGAATTTAATATAGCTTTTTATTTTTTTTGAATATCTATTCATTATCCAAAACATCCTTTTTGTTGTACAAATTATTGTTCAATTAAAATTTTAATTCTTCTGTTTTTTTGCTTTAATTCTGGCGTTGCATTCATTTCTGCAATAATATCTGGAGTAATTTCACCACCTCTAATTTGTTGCCATGTTACCCCTTCGGGCCATGTATCAGCAAATCCACTGGCTCTTAATCGGCCAGAATTTACACCTTTTGTAATCAAATACTTTACTACTTCTGAAGCTCTGGCAGAAGAAAGTTCCCAGTTTGTAGGATAAGTTTTTGCTAGCTTTCCTTCTGGAAGGTCTGTATCAGTATGGCCTTCAACCGTAATTGGCCGTAAGTCATTGGCTGCCGTCATAATTCTTTCGATGGATTCATCTAAAAATTCTCTTAGCTTTGGCTTCATAGTTACTTCACCAGATGCAAAGCAAAGATCTCCATCAAGCTCTAGTGCTACACCCTTTAAATCATTGGATACATTTGCTGAGTCCTGAACATCTAATTCATCAATGATTTCAGCAAATTCAAACCTTACTTCTGATAAATTAAGTTTTTTCTTATTAGCAGCCTCTGCAGCCTCTATGGCCATTTCAGTATATTCATCAATGGGAACTCCCTCAATCTCCGTAACACCAGCCTGTTTGAATTCTTCCATTTGCTCTTTAATTTCTTCTGGGCTTTTACCGCCACCTTTCTTATCATCTTGAGTATCAGCAACACCGCCTTGCTTCTCAGCTTGAGCTTCAGAAAATGCAGCCATTTTTACTGGATCCATGGTGGCCATTGAAAACATAAGTACAAAGAATGCAAACAGAAGCGTCATCATGTCTGCAAACGTACCCATCCATCCCGGTAATCCTTCATCTGGACATTCTGGACATTTATCTGCCAATGCTATTCCTCATCTTTTATTCTGTCTTTGCTTTCTAAAAATGCATTTAATTTATCGCGCACAAGAATGGGGTGTGTTTTTTCATAAACTAACATCACTCCTTCTAATATCAACGCACTTTCAACTTTTTTACCTTCACTTTTACCTTTTAACTTGTCAGCAAATGGCAAGAAGATGAAGTTTGAAAATAATGCACCATATAATGTGGTAATAAGGGCAACAGCCATAGCG